>JAPLBK010000003.1 GCA_026392775.1 Actinomycetota bacterium | reverse complement strand
ACAACTGTCCAATCATCTTCTAAAACCTTAGTGCGAGCTGATCCACGAGTAATCATTGGTTCGATTGCAAGAGCCAACCCAGAAACAATCTCTGGGCCTTGTCCGCCGCGGCCAAAATTTAACACATGTGGTTCTTGGTGCATCTCAGTACCAATTCCATGTCCACCATATTCCTGCAAGATTCCATATTTACCTTGTGAATTAACATATTGCTCAATTGCATGACCAATATCAGAAAGTTTGGCACCGTGTTTTCCTGCAGCTATCCCCCGCCACATTGATTCTTCACAGACATCCATCAGTTTTTGATCTTCTGGGTTAACTGACCCAACACCAATTGAAATAGCTGCATCGCCATGCCAGCCTTCAATAATTGCCCCGCAATCAATTGAAACTACATCGCCATCATTGATGATGCGTGGCCCTGGAATTCCATGAACAATCTCATCATTGACTGAAACACAGATTGTGGCTGGGAAACCGTGATAGCCCTTAAAGTTTGAAGTTGCGCCACCGCGCTTAATATTTGCTGCTGCAATTGCATCTAGCGCATCTGTTGTCATGCCTGGCTTAATTGATTCACGTAGAAGTTCAAGAGTTTGTCCAACGAGTAATCCAGCACGGCGCATCAGTATTAATTGTTCAATATTTTTGATCTGAATTGCCATGATTACTAGCTTATTCTGAAACGCGGCTTAGCGCCGAAATTGCATGTGCTGTTATGTCTTCAACGCTTCCGAGTGCGCCAACAGTAATAAGTAGGCCCTCATTGCGATAGAAAGAGATGATTGGTGCGGTTTGTTCCTGGTAAACCTCAAGGCGGCGAGCAATTACTTCAGCCTTGTCATCCTCGCGCTGGTAAACATCTCCGCCACATGATGGACACTTATCGACCCCAACTGATGGCTGGAAACAATCCTTGCAGGTGCGACGTGCTGAAAGACGAGAAATGATTTCTTCGTTGGCCAGTGAAAACTCTAGGACGGCGTGTAGAGGTGTCTTCTTCTCAGCCAAGATTGCCCGCAAAACTTCTGCTTGTGCAACGTTACGTGGAAAACCATCAAGTAAAAACCCTTTAGCAACATCATCGTGAGTTAAACGATCTTTGACCATTTCATTAGTCACAGAGTCTGCAACTAACTCACCACGATCCATAAAGCTCTGAGCTTGAACACCAAGAGGAGTTCCTGCCCTTAAATTGGCACGGAAAATATCACCAGTAGAAATATGTGGAATTGAATAATGCGCTGCAAGGAATTGAGCTTGTGTTCCCTTTCCAGCACCTGGTGGACCTACCAGGACAAGACGCATTACTTAAGGAATCCCTCATATGAACGCTGCTGCAACTGTGACTCGATCTGCTTTGCAGTATCAAGACCAACACCAACAACGATTAAGATCGCAGTTCCACCGAATGGGAAGTTCTGTGTTGCACCAAAGAGAATCAAGGCACCGATAGGAATAACGGCAACGAGTGCTAGATACAAAGAACCGGGGGCTGTAATTCGTGAGAGAACATACTGTAGATACTCAGAAGTTGGGCGACCTGCACGAATACCAGGGATAAATCCGCCGTACTTCTTCATATTATCTGCAACCTCATCTGGGTTAAACGTGATTGCAACATAGAAGTATGTAAAGAAAATAATGAGTGCTGCATATGCGCCAACATAAATTGGGTGATCACCCTTAACAAAGTTACGGCTTACCCATACTGCCCATGCTGCCTGGCTGTTTGTGAAGTTCACAATCAGTGAAGGAATATAGAGAAGTGATGAAGCAAAAATTACTGGGATAACACCGGCCTGGTTGACCTTGATTGGGATGTATGTGCTTGTTCCACCGTATGCCTGGCGTCCAACCATGCGCTTGGCATATTGAACAGGAATACGACGCTGAGCTTGCTCAACGAAGACAACTGCTGCAACAACCAAAACACCAACAGCTAGAACAAAAAGGAATGCAAACAAGCCCTTTTGGAGCTTGATTGACCATAGCTGGCTTGGGAATCCTGCTGCAATTGAAGTGAAGATCAAGATAGACATACCGTTACCAACACCGCGATCAGTGATTAATTCACCCAACCACATGATTACAGATGTTCCTGCAGTCATTACGAAGATCATGGTAACAATACGTTGCCATGAAGTATCAGGAATGATTGCTAGATCGCAACCTGCAAGTAAACGACCTGGCGTACGAGCAACTGCGATCAAACCTGTTGACTGCAAGATTGCAAGACCGATTGTTAAATAACGTGTGTACTGAGTCAGCTTTGCAGTTCCTGACTGTCCTTCTTGCTTTAGTGCTTCAAAGCGAGGAATAACAACAGTTAAAAGCTGAACAATAATTGAGCTGGTGATGTAAGGCATGATGCCAAGTGCGAAAACAGAGAGCTGAATAAGCGCACCACCGCTGAACAAGTTAATAAGACCAAAAAGACCACCTGATTGAACAGTCTTCAAACATTCTTGAACGTTTGTGTATGAAACACCTGGTGTTGGAACTACTGAACCAAAACGGAACAGCGCCATAATAGAAAGAGTGAAGAAGATCTTCTTACGTAGATCTGGTGTCCTAAAGGCCATACCAAATGCTGAAAGCATTGATTTTCTCCTCTTCCTTTTTAAATCTTTAGTCGAACTAATTAATTAAAGAACGTTGGTCTTTCCGCCAGCTGCAGTGATCTTGTCGACTGCTGATGATGAAAATGCATGTGCAGTTACAGTCACCTTGACATCGATTTCGCCATTGCCGAGAACCTTAACTGGAAGGCTGTCGCGAACTGCGCCTTTAGCGATTAACTCTGCAACTGTTACGTCTCCACCCTTAGGGAAAAGTGCGTTAATAGTTGAAACATTGACTGCCTGATATTCGATGCGAGCTGGGTTCTTGAAACCACGTAGCTTAGGCAAACGCATGACGAGAGGTAGCTGGCCACCTTCGAAACCTGCGCGAACTGTGTTACGAGCACGAGTTCCCTTGCCACCACGACCGGCTGTCTTGCCCTTTGATGCTTCACCGCGACCCTTACGAACCTTAGCTTTCTTAGCACCAGGAGCTGGACGTAGATGATGAAGTTTTAGCGTCATCTTTATTCAACCTCCTCAACTGTGATCATGTGACGAACGGCGTGAACCATTCCTCGAATTTCTGGACGATCTTCTTTAACAACAACATCGTTGATGCGCTTTAAGCCCAATGAACGAAGTGTGTCGCGAAGCTCTGGCTTGTTGCCAACCTTTGAACGAATCTGAGTTACTTTTAAGCGAGGCATTATGCACCTACCGTTGTCTGTAATGCGCGGATAATTGCTGCAGGTGCAACATCTTCTAATGGACGACCACGACGCGCAGCAATTTGTGCTGGGCTTTCAAGCATCTTCAATGCAGTAACGGTTGCGTGAACCATGTTGATTGCATTGTTAGATCCAAGAGACTTGGTCAATACATCTGTGATGCCTGCGCACTCAAGTACTGCACGCACTGGGCCACCAGCAATAACTCCGGTACCTGGGCTAGCTGGGCGAAGTAGAACTACGCCAGCTGCTGTTTCACCTTGTACTGGGTGAGGAACAGTTCCTTGAACGCGTGGAACAGTGAAGAAAGATTTCTTTGCCTCTTCTACTGCCTTAGCAATTGCTGCTGGAACTTCCTTAGACTTTCCGTAACCAATACCGACCTGGCCATTGCCGTCACCGACAACAACTAGAGCAGTGAATGAGAAACGACGTCCACCCTTAACAACTTTAGATACGCGGTTGATGAACACAACGCGCTCCATGAATGGGTTCTTTTCTTTTTCGCGATCATCGCGGCGTTCGCGGCGTTCACCGCGACCTTTGCCTGAATTACCACGCTCGTTGCCTGCTGCTACAGGAGCTTGTGTAGTTGTCTCAGCCATTAGAACTCCAATCCATTCTCGCGCGCACTGTCAGCAACTGCTGCAATGCGACCGTGATACTTATTACCAGCACGGTCAAAGACGACAGTTGAAACGCCAGCATCTTTTGCACGTGATGCGATTAACGCACCAATTGCCTTTGCCTTTGCACTCTTGTCTGCTTTGTCAGTACGGAAATTTGCTTCCATTGTTGAAGCGGAGGCAATTGTCTTGCCTAGTTCATCGTTGATAACCTGCACGAACAAGTGACGTGATGATCGTGAAACGACTAAGCGTGGACGTTGCGCTGTTCCAGAAACCTTCTTGCGAACACGGAAAGCACGACGGGCACGGGCATTTGTAGCCGAACCTTTGCGGACCTTTACACCAATAGCCATTATTTCTTACCCGTCTTTCCTTGCTTGCGGCGAACGGTTTCACCAGTCAGACGTAAGCCCTTACCCTTATAAGGATCAGCCTTACGAAGCTTCTTTACTTTGGCAGCAACTTCGCCGACCAACTGCTTATCAATTCCAGAAATATAGAACTTAGTTGGTGATTCAACCTTGAAGGTGATTCCTTCAGGTGCTGGGAAATCGATGTTGTGGCTGTATCCAAGTTGGAACTCTAGGTTCTTACCCTTTTCAGCAACGCGGTAACCAACACCAACGATTTCGATTGCGAGTGTGTAACCCTTAGTTACGCCCTCAACCATGTTCGCAACAAGTGTGCGAGATAGGCCGTGAAGAGAACGTGTGATGCGCTCTTCATTTGGACGTGCAACTGTGATCACACCTTCTGCGTGTGAAACTTGAATTGGCTCAGCAACATTGAGTGCAAGAGAACCCTTAGGTCCCTTGATTGCAACGTTCTGTCCAGCGATTGTTACTTCAACGCCGCTTGGGACGGTGATAGGCATGCGACCAATACGTGACATTTATCGATCACCATACATAGGCGAGAACTTCTCCGCCTACGCCCTGCTTATTGGCTTGCTTATCAGTAAGCAATCCAGATGAAGTTGAAATGATTGCAACGCCAAGTCCACCAAGTACTTTTGGTAGAGCTGTTGACTTTGCGTAAACGCGAAGTCCTGGCTTGCTTACTCGACGCAAACCAGCGATTGAACGCTCACGGTTTGCACCAAACTTAAGTTCAAGAATTGCGCAGACGAGTCAACATGTCTGCGATCGGATCTGTCATTGTCATACGTGGCCTCGTGGCCTTTCTCGAACTGGTTTCCTTAACGGACCTATTTCGTTGTAGTTATTGGATAGAACGGATTACCAAGATGCCTTGGTGATGCCAGGAAGTTCACCACGGTGCGCCATTTCACGGAAGCACACGCGACAAATTCCAAACTTTTGGTAGACAGCGTGTGGGCGACCACAACGCTGGCAACGGGTATAGCCGCGAACCTTGAACTTTGGCTTGCGAGCTGCTTTAACTTTCAGTGATGTCTTTGCCATCTCTTATGCCTCCTTGAATGGAAAGCCGAGCGCCTTGAGTAGTGCGCGACCTTCTTCATCATTCTTTGCTGTAGTAACAATGGTGATATCCATACCGCGTGGACGATCAATCTTGTCCTGTTCGATTTCTGGGAATACAACCTGCTCGGTTAGGCCGAATGTGTAGTTTCCTTTTCCATCAAACTGCTTTGGTGATAGACCACGGAAGTCACGAATACGTGGAAGTGAGATTGAAAGCAAACGATCTGCAAACTCCCACATGCGATCTCCGCGCATTGTTACGTGCGCACCGATTGGCTGATTCTCGCGAAGCTTGAACTGCGCAATTGATTTACGTGACTTAGTTACCTGTGGCTTTTGGCCAGTGATAGTTGCTAGATCACGGATTGCACCTTCAATAAGCTTTGAATCGCGAGCTGCATCGCCCACACCCATGTTGACCACAATCTTGGTCAGGTTTGGAATCTGCATCACGTTCTTTAATCCGAATTGGGCCGCAAGTGCTGGAGCTATTTCGCTCTTGTACTTAGCCTTAAGACGTACGTCTAACGTTGTTGACATTAGATGTCCTTTCCGGTGCGACGTGAAACGCGAACATTCTTGCCTTCGTCATCCTTGCGAACGCCAAGACGAGTTGCCTTGCCATCGCCATCTGTGACCATGACATTTGAAATATGAATGGATGCTTCTACAGTGATGATTCCGCCGACTTTGACGCCGCGATCTCCAGTTGATTCTTTGGTGTGACGCTTTTGGCGGTTAACACCTTCAACAAGGATGCGATTTCCATCGACATCTAGAACTTTTCCAGTTACGCCGCGATCTTTCCCGGCGATAACCAGAACAGTGTCATTTTTCTTAATCTTGGCCATGTTTATAACACCTCCGGTGCTAGCGAGATGATCTTCATGTACTTCTTATCGCGAAGTTCACGTGCAACCGGTCCGAAGATACGAGTTCCACGTGGTTCGCCATCAGCCTTCAAGATCACTGCGGCATTTTCATCAAACTTGATGTAAGAACCATCTGGACGACGACGCTCTTTTACAGTACGAACGATGACAGCCTTAACGACTTCACCCTTCTTGACTTGTCCGCCAGGAATTGCATCCTTAACAGAACAGACGATGATGTCTCCGATACCGGCATAACGGCGCTTGGATCCACCGAGCACACGAATACAGAGAAGCTCTTTAGCTCCTGTGTTATCCGCAACACCTAGGCGCGATTCTTGTTGAATCATGAGTTATCCACCAGCCCCTTACTTTGCCTTCTCGAGAATCTCGACCAAACGCCAGCGCTTTGTTGCTGACAATGGACGAGTTTCCATGATGAGTACACGATCGCCCATGCCGGCAACGTTCTGCTCGTCATGTGCTTTTAGCTTGCTAGAGCGAGACATAACCTTTGAGTACATACCGTGCTTCACACGATTTGATACCTCAACAGTGATGGTCTTATCCATCTTGTCGCTCACAACAATTCCTTCACGGACCTTACGGTCGCTGCGATCTGCTTCTGTTGTTGTCATTACGCAGCTCCTCCGATTCCTAATTCGCGCTCGCGAACAATTGTGTATACGCGAGCAATTTCTTTGCGCACAGCGCTTAAGCGACCGTGGCTTTCAAGTTGACCAGTAGCTGCTTGGAATCGAAGGTTGAATAGTTCTTCCTTCAACTCGCGCACCTTACCGGTTAAATCTTCAGCTGATAATTGGCGGAGCTCTTCATTAGTTGTAATAGCCACTTATGCCTCCTCACGCTTTACCACTCGACACTTCATAGGAAGCTTGTGCGAAGCAAGTCGCATAGCTTCATTAGCAATTGCTTCTGTAACACCAGAGATTTCAAACATAACGCGTCCTGGCTTTACGTTTGCAATCCACCATTCAGGTGAGCCTTTACCAGAACCCATACGAGTTTCAGCTGGCTTCTTTGTGAGTGGACGATCTGGATAAATATTGATCCAAACCTTTCCACCACGCTTGATGTAACGAGTCATTGCGATACGTGCAGATTCAATCTGACGGTTTGTTACGTAAGCAGGCTCTAGAGCTTGCAAACCATAATCGCCAAATGCAACTGCAGTTCCGCCCTTTGCCGCACCACTACGGGATGGGTGGTGCTGCTTACGGTGCTTAACACGACGTGGAATTAACATTAGTTCCCAGCTCCTTCCGCAGTTGCAGTTGGTGCAGTATGAGAAACAGTTACTTCACCGCGAGGTGCACGTGGAGTACGTGGTCCGCGACGTTCTGGCTTTGGTGCGCGTGCTTCTGCAAGAGCAGTTGCTGCGCGATCTGCACGTGAACCGATAATTTCGCCCTTGTAGATCCATACCTTTACACCCAAGCGACCGAAAGTTGTATGAGCCTCATAGAAGCCATAATCAATATCGGCACGAAGTGTGTGCAATGGAACGCGACCTTCGCGATAGAACTCAGAACGTGACATTTCAGCCCCACCTAGACGACCACCGCACTGAACACGAATGCCCTGTGCGCCAGACTTCATTGCGGTCTGCATTGACTTCTTCATTGCGCGACGGAAAGAGACACGTGCAGCAAGTTGCTCGGCAATTCCCTGCGCAACAAGTTGTGCGTCGATTTCTGGGTTCTTCACTTCAAGAATATTAAGCTGAACCTGCTTGCCAGTTAGCTTCTCTAGACGCTGACGCAAGATATCTGCTTCTTGACCACGACGGCCAATAACAATTCCTGGACGAGCGGTAAAGAGATCGATACGGACGCGATCGCGTGTGCGCTCGATTTCAATTCGAGATACACCAGCGCGCTCCATACCTTTTTGCATCAAGCGACGGATTTCGACATCTTCCTTGACGTAATCCTTGTACAACTTGTCTGCATACCAACGTGACTTAAATTCAGTTGTAATGCCGAGACGGAAGCCGTGTGGGTTTACTTTTTGACCCATTACTTGGTCGCTCCCTTCTTGTTCATAGTTTTAGAAGCGGTTTTTACATCGCTTACTGCGACTGAGATGTGTGATGAACGCTTCAAGATACGGAAACCGCGACCTTGTGCACGTGGACGAAAGCGCTTCATTGTGCGGCCCTCATCGACAAGTGCTTCTACTACCCAGAGCTCTGAAGCATCGCGGATAGCTGGGTTCTTAGCCTTTGCATTTGCAACGGCGCTGTTAAGAAGTGTGAACACATCGCTGCCTGCAGCTTGTGGAGCAAACTTCAAAATTGATAGAGCTTCATCGGCACGCTGTCCACGAATCAGGTTGACGATACGTCGAGCCTTCTGTGGTGTGTGGCGAATGTCGCGCAAGATTGCACGCGCGATCAAAGGAGCTTGAGTTGTATCTACGTTTGGAGTTGTATTAGGCACGTGTTGCTCTCCGATCGTCGCCCTTGACGTGACCACGGAAGGTACGAGTTGGTGAGAACTCACCAAGCTTGTGTCCAACCATCGCGTCAGTAATGAAAACTGGGATGTGCTTGCGACCATCGTGTACTGCGATGGTGTGTCCGAT
>JAPLBK010000108.1 GCA_026392775.1 Actinomycetota bacterium | reverse complement strand
ATCACTCATTGGTAAGCGCGTCCACTTCATAGGCATTGGTGGCGCAGGCATGAGCGGTTTGGCGCGAATCTCACTCTCTCATGGAATCACAGTCAGTGGTTCAGATGCTAAAGATTCATCAGTAGTAAAAGCTCTGCAGGCACTTGGTGCAACGATTGCAACTGCGCATTCTGCTGGCAATGTTGATGGTGCTGATTTAGTTGTTTACTCAACTGCGATCTCAACTTCAAACCCAGAGCTCATGCGGGCACAAGAGTTAAAGCTGACTACTCTTACACGAGCCGCTGCACTTTCAATTTTGATGTCAGAATCTAAAAGCATTGCTGTAGCTGGGACACATGGAAAGACAACAACTTCTTCCATGATGGCTGTGGCACTACAAGCCTGCGGGGCAGATCCATCCTTTGCAATTGGCGGAACAATTACTGCCTCTGGTTCTAATGCTCATCGCGGCACTGGCGAGATATTTGTTGCTGAGGCTGATGAATCCGACGGCTCATTTATTGAATATCATCCTTATTGCGCCATTGTGACAAATGTTGAACATGATCACGTTGATTTCTTTGCAACTCTAGAGGATGTGGCTGCTGCCTTTAAGGAGTTTGCAGGGACAATTTCCCACGATGGCTTCCTTACTTACTGCGCAGATGATGAAGGGGCCAGAGCATTGGCAGCAAATGTGACAGCGTGTGGATTAATCTCTTATGGAATCGGTGAAAGCTGCGATTTACGTTTAGATTCCATTGATTTAGAGGCGATGGGCTCACGTGCCCGTGCAATTTGGCGGGGTAAAGTTGTAGGTTTCATCGAACTTCAAGTACCAGGCCATCACAATTTACTTAACGCTGCAGCGGTCTTAGCCACCGGGTTAAACCTTGGCTTTCCTGCACCTGAATTATTAACGGGATTAGCTGTATTTAGAGGCACCGGCCGTCGCTTTGAACTAAAAGGAACGGTGCATGGAATTAGAGTCATTGATGATTATGGACATCACCCCACAGAAATCGATGTCACATTAAAGGCTGCACGTCGCTGTGCAGGAGATGGCCGATTAATTGTTATTTTCCAACCACATCGCTATTCACGAACTAAGGCTTTTTCTGCCCAGTTTGCCAAGGCGCTAGATATGGCAGATCGCGCAATAGTTCTAGAGGTCTACTCAGCCAGTGAAAAACCAATCACAGGTGTCACATCACGCTTAATCACCGATGCAATGAGCCATGGCGAATACATCCCTAATTTCATTGAAGTAACTGATTCAGTCATAGATTCTGCCCAACCTCAAGATGTCATCATCACTCTGGGAGCTGGAGATGTCAGCTCTCTTGCACCCATTATCGTTGACGGACTCAGCCGTCGTTTCGGATAAATGAAAAATAAACGCCTTATTGCACTTGCTACTGTAATCATTTTAGGCCTTGCCTCATATGGCCTAGGTTGGTCAACCCTCTTTACCGTGAGCTCAGTTGAAGTTAAAGGCACAAATCAGTTCTTGCCGCAAAATGTCAAAATAGGGGAAAAGCTTGCACGAGTAGAACCTCGCGCAGTTGCTGCAAGCTATGAAAAATTCGCCTTTGTGCAAGATGCACAAGTGAGTAGAAATTGGGTTTCAGGCAAAGTTACGATTTCGATTACAACTAGAACACCGGTTGCTATCTTTAATAATCAAGGGATAGATGAATCAGGGAAAGCATTTGTGGTCAAGGGCAATCTGCCTGACACATTGCCGCAGATTCAGGCTAGCAACCTTGAAATTGCTGTCACGGCCGTGAAGTTTTTGACCTCATTGCCAGATGAGATGAGGTCAGCTCTAAAGATTCTTAAGGTCCGTAGTACCGGGGCCTATGTCTTGAAGGTTGATGTTGAGGGTCGCAACGTTGAAGTTCGTTGGGGATTAGCAACAGATAATGAGTTAAAAGCTAAGGTTTATAAGGCTTTATTGACACAACCAGAAAATGCAAAGTTAAAGCGGATGGATCTCTCTGCACCACATGCGCCCATCGTTAAATAAAGTTTTTAACGACACAATAAATAAGTCATGTCGGTGTTTGATTAAGAGCCTTGCGCACTTTACGTTCGCCTTATAGAAAACGTTGAATTATAAGGCTCAAGTAGAGGTTTATGGTTCTCAAGGAGGATACAAGTGGCTTCACCGCAGAATTATTTAGCAGTCATCAAAGTTGTTGGTATTGGTGGCGGTGGAGTAAATGCAATCAATCGCATGATTGATGTTGGACTCAAAGGTGTTGAGTTTATTGCAATTAATACAGATGCACAACACTTGTTAATGAGTGATGCAGATGTGAAATTAGATATTGGTAGAAAAACAACACGTGGTCTTGGTGCTGGCATGGATCCAGAAAAGGGTCGCGAAGCAGCACTTGATCACGCAGATGACATCGAAGAAATCTTGCGTGGTGCAGATATGGTTTTTGTTACCGCAGGTGAAGGTGGCGGCACTGGGACAGGTGCGGCGCCAATTGTTGCAAAGATTGCTCAAGATATTGGCGCATTAACTATCGGTGTTGTTACTCGTCCATTTTCATTTGAAGCAAAACTCCGCTCAGCACAAGCTGACGTTGGGATTGAAGCGCTCAGAGCAGAAGTTGATACATTAATTGTTATTCCAAATGATCGCCTTCTAGCAATTTCAGATCGCACCATTACATTGGCTGATGCTTTCAAGAGCGCCGATCAAGTTCTACTCTCGGGTGTTCAAGGAATTACAGAGATCATTACGCAGCCAGGTCTAATCAATCTAGACTTTGCAGATGTGAAGGCAGTGATGTCAGGAGCAGGTTCTGCGTTAATGGGTATCGGTTCTGCGCGTGGAGAAAATCGCGCGCTGCGTGCTGCAGAGTTAGCTATCTCTTCTCCACTACTTGAAGCATCCATTGATGGTGCTATGGGTGTCTTGCTTTCAATTTCAGGTGGATCAGATCTTGGTTTGTTTGAAGTTAATGAGGCGTGTGAGTTAGTTCAATCAGCAGTGCATCCAAATGCCAAGTTTATCTTTGGAACAACTATTGATGATGCGCTAGGTGATGAAGTTCGTATCACCGTAGTTGCAGCTGGCTTTGAAGGTGGAGAGCCTCGCAAGGTTGTTACACCAGTTATTGATGCTGCCACTTTGGGTGGGGTTGCTAATCCAATTCCAAGCAACGACCCAATCTCAGTTGCCCTGGATTTAGACTCAGATTCAACTCCACGCCGCCGAGTTACTTTTGAAGAACTCGTAGCCGAGGATGAGATCGACGTTCCTGACTTTATGAAGTAAGGGCAATTGCCTAGCGTTTTTACTACTAGGCGCAATGGCGCGAGCCTTGCGCCCTATGAGTCATTGAACTTGGCCCAACACGTTGGTGATGACGCAGAGAGCGTTGCAACCAATCGTCAACTCTTAGCAAAAATTACTGGGCCTGTTCAGTTCATGAATCAGGTGCATGGGGATGAAGTTGTCGAAGTAAAAACACTAGGTGATGATCCGACATGTGATGCACTCATTACTACGCTTCCAGGAATTGCGTTAGCTGTGATAGTTGCAGACTGCATTCCACTGTTGCTCTCTTCATCAACTGTTGTTGGTGCGGTGCATGTTGGTAGGCGTGGGCTTATGAACTCGGTTGCAATTAAAGCGCTCGACGCAATGAGAAAGCTGGGTGCTGGTCAGATTCATGCCCAGTTGGGTGCATCTATTTGTGGGCGGTGTTATGAAGTTCCACAGGATTTAGCAGATGAAGTAAGCGCCAAACATCCGGCCGCGACGTCATTGACCAATAACTTAACGCCAGCACTAGATCTTCCTAGAGCTTTGATAGCTGACTTAGTGGCCCATGGTGTGACATATGAAGCAACATCAAGATGCACCCTGGAAGATGATGAGTATTTCTCTTATCGTCGCCATAACATCACAGGTAGAAATGCGGGTGTGGTGTGGCTATAGATCGCAGAAGTGAGATCACTTCAAATTTAGAGGCTGTTCGTGATCAGATATCAAAGGCTGCGTTAAGTGCTGGTAGATCCCTAGATGAGATAACCCTGATTGCTGTTACTAAGACTTTTCCAGCCAGTGATGTTGAGATTTTGCGTGATCTTGGAATCACTCACTTTGGCGAGAACAGAGATTCAGATGCCGCGCCAAAGGCTGCAGCTGTGGTTGGAACTTGGCATTTTCAAGGTCAGATTCAAAGTAATAAGTTGAAATCAATTACTTCTTGGGCCAACGTTATTCATTCATTGGATGAGATTCGACATTTTGAAGTGATTGAGAAAAATGCCCTGCATCCATTGGATATTTTCTGTCAGGTTTCACTTGATGATTCAGTGGGGCGCGGGGGAGTCAGTGAGCAAAAGCTCTATGAATTGGCCCAGGCGATTGAAAAATCTGCAACCCACAGACTTCAAGGGCTCATGGCAGTTGCCCCTTTAGGCGTTGATCCCACAGTTGCCTTTTCCAAATTATCAGCAATACATAAGGCTTTTATGGCCGATTTTCCAAAGGCAGAGAAGTTATCAGCTGGCATGAGTGGGGACTTTAAAGAGGCGATTGCCTATGGTGCGACACATATTCGCATAGGTAGCCAAATCCTGGGTTCGCGTTAGGGCTGCAGGTACCTTTGTCATATGGCTAATGCACTCAAGCGGGTTGCGAACTACTTAGGTTTGATGGACGACCCAGAATTCGATACACCAATTGCCGCTACAACCTCTGCAGCAACGACATCAAGTGAAGTGCGAATCAAACCGCGCTTACCTCGTCAAGTTTCTTCAGTAGATGCGGCACCGCAATTAGATTTACCTGTTCTAGATCGCATTGTCACATTGCACCCACGTTTTTATAACGAGGCCCGCACAATCGGTGAGCACTTTCGTTTAGGCAATCCAGTCATTATTAATTTAACTGATATGGATGAGTCAGAGCACAAGCGCTTAGTTGACTTTGCAAGTGGACTTGCATTTGGTTTGCACGGAACAATTGAGCGAGTAACAAAGAAGGTCTTCCTGTTGTCTCCTGCAAATGTTTCAATCGATGTTGAAGATAAGTCAGCTGCAGCACAGGCAAGTTTCTTTAACCAGAGCTGATTTAAGTGCGCATCGGAGCCTTACTTGCTAACGTCCTGCAATTATTTCTTTTTGCGCTACTCGCACGGCTAATTCTTGATTATGTTCGCATGTTTGCACGTAACTGGCGACCAAAAGGTATTGGCCTAATGCTTGTTGAACTTGTTTACAGCATCACCGATAAGCCAATGGCATTTGTTGGACGCTTCATCCCGCCACTTCGCCTAGGCGCAGTCAGCCTGGATTTAAGTTTCATTGTTCTCTTTTTTGGAATTCAATTACTCATGGGATTAGTTAGCTCGCTTTAGTAAGTTTGATAGCAATTCCAAGTTCATTATCTTCAATTGCAAGTGTTGAGTCTTGAACCATAGATAGTGCTAGCACTTCATCCTTAATATGAGCTTCATCGCTGGCAATTGCGCTTGCTATTTGTGCAGTTGCATTCCATTTCACATCGATGCGATCTGAAATTTCAAAACCATCGCTCTTTCTACGCTCTTGAATAAATCGAATTACTTCACGCACATGCCCCGCAGCAATAAGTGCTGGAGTGAGCTCTAGATCAAGTGCCACACTCTCGCCTTCGTGTGAGGCAACCATCCAGCCAGTCTTTGGTACTTCGGTTACAACGAGATCATCCAGAGCAATTTCCCAGATTCCTAGCTGGGTTGTTCCAGCGGCGCGAAGTGTTTTTACAAGGGTAGTTGCATCAGTTGCTGCGATTGCCTTAGCTATCTCTTGAACCGCGCCACCATATTTGGCACCGAGTGTTTTGAAGTTAGCTTTAATAGAAATATCTACTAAATCTCCATCAGCGTTAGCGATATCTTGCAAATCAATCACATTGAGTTCATCTGCAATCTGCTCACGCATCTGTTCTGGCAATGCTGCCCATCCACTTGCTGCAATTAGTGCACGGCCCAATGGCTGTCGAATCTTTATGCCAGATTCTGCACGTGATGCACGGCCAAGTTCAACGATGCGTCTAGTCAATGCCACTTGGTTTCCCAATTCACGATTAATCACTGCTGAATCTGCAACTGGAAAATCAGAGAGATGCACTGAAGCAACTGCCGATGAATCTGCTGGGATAACTAACTCTTGCCAGACTTGCTCAGTAATAAATGGCACCATAGGAGAGAGAAGTTGAGTCAGAGTTACTAAACACTCATGCAAAGTGGAAAGGGCGCTGGCCTCTCCGTCCCAGAACCTGCGTCGTGATCGGCGCACATACCAGTTAGAAAGATCATCGATGAATCTAGCTAGTGCGCGTCCTGCAACCTGTGAATCAAAATCAGTCAGGGCTGCGTCAACTTCCTCAATCAAAAGATTGAGTTCAGAGATTATCCAGCGATCCATGAGTGGTCTATCTGCGACCTTTGTGCGCTGACTTAAATCAAACGCTGATGCATTGGCATAGAGAGCGTGGAAAGAGACCGTGTTCCAATAGGTCAATAGAGTTTTTCGAACAACTTCATTGATTGCATCATGGCCAACACGACGTGCTGCCCATGGCGAACCTGCGGCCAACATGTACCAACGAACAGCATCTGCGCCATGTTGATCCATCAGTGCGATTGGTTCTAAAACATTGCCCAAGTGCTTACTCATTTTGCGGCCATCTTTATCCAAGATATGTCCAAGGCAAAGAACACTCTTATAAGAGGATTTATCAAAGACCAGAGTTCCAATTGTCATGAGAGTGTAAAACCAGCCACGTGTTTGATCGATAGCTTCACAGATAAAGTCGGCAGGGTAGGACTCTTTAAACTTTTCAACAGAGCCTTGCTTGTGCGGGTATCCCCATTGAGCAAATGGCATTGCTCCAGAGTCATACCAACAGTCAATTACCTCAGGCACGCGCACCATCGTGGAATCACAGTGCGCGCATGCAAAAGTAATGTCATCAACAAATGGGCGGTGTGGATCTAAATTCGAGAGTTCTTGACCAGCAAGTGCGCCTAATTCAGCTAGCGAATCAACGCAGATCTCATGCGTGTTTTCACAGCGCCAGATAGGTAGGGGAGTGCCCCAAAAACGATTGCGGGAAAGGGCCCAGTCAATATTGTTATTGAGCCAATCACCGTAACGGCCCTCTTTAATTGTCTCTGGATGCCAATCTGTTGCTGCATTTTCGCGAAGAAGAGCATCCTTAATTGAAGTGGTGCGGATGTACCAGGATGGTTGCGCGTAATACATCAAAGGCGTGTGACAGCGCCAGCAATGAGGATATGTGTGTTCATATGGTTGGTGCTTATAGAGAACTCCACGGGCCTTTAACTCTTTCACCAAGAGTTTATCGGCCTCTTTAAAGAAGATTCCGCCGACAACTTCCACTTCCTTTAAGAAGTGTCCATCTGGTGCAATGGGATTTACGACCGGCAAACCATATGCACGGCACACCACCAAGTCATCAGCACCAAATGCTGGTGATTGATGGACTAGCCCAGTTCCATCTTCTGTTGTTACATAGGTTGCAAGAACAATGTAATGCGCATCTGGAATCTCTACAAAATCAAAGGGACGCTTGTATGTTGTGCGCTCTAGCTCTTTTCCGAGCATTTTCTTCACAATCTTCTTCTCACCCTTAACGCTCTCTAATAACGCCTCAGCAACAACTAGTACTTCACTGACTTCATCTACAGTTACTTCAACAGCCACATAACCCACTTCTGGATGAACTGCAATTGCAGTATTTGATACCAAGGTCCATGGAGTCGTTGTCCAGACGAGGAAACTGGCCTTCAGTGCAACTAAGTCGCCAGAAGTAATGGGGAAGCGAACATAAACCGAAGGATCTGTAACTGTTTCATAGCCTTGTGCTAATTCATGGTCCGAGAGTCCAGTTCCACAGCGCGGGCAATATGGCGCAACGCGATGATCTTGAACGAGTAATCCCTTTTTCCAGATCTCTTTAAGAGACCACCACACACTCTCAACATATTCAGGTGACATGGTCCAATACGCTTCATCAAAATCAACCCAGAAGCCCATGCGATGTGTCATGTCTGTAAATGCACCAACATGTCGTTGTACTGACTCACGGCACTTTTCGTTAAATGCTGCAATTCCATATTTTTCGATATCACCTTTACCGGCAAAGCCCAACTCTTTTTCAACAGCGATTTCAACTGGCAAACCATGACAATCCCAACCAGCTTTGCGGATTACATGCTTTCCCTTCATTGTGTGAAAGCGCGGAAAGACATCCTTAAAAACACGCGCTTCAATGTGGTGAGTTCCTGGCATTCCATTTGCAGTTGGGGGACCTTCATAAAACATCCATGCAGGTGCGCCTTCACGGGCAGAAACAGTTTTTTCGAAAATCTCATTATCGCGCCAGAACTTTAATATCGTATGTTCGACGGCAGGCAGATCAACAGCTGCTGGGATTGCGCGAAACGACATAAAAAATCCTCCACGAGTAGGAAAACAACTCTGGAGGGACGTGACCTGCTGGCGCAGATCTCGCGGTACCACCCGCCTTGCGTGAAATTCACGCCACTTAGATTTTCTATCCAC
This sequence comes from Actinomycetota bacterium, assembly GCA_026392775.1. Next base: position 10,731 of record JAPLBK010000108.1, on the reverse strand, counting down.
AGCTAGTTCTATATGGTTTTCACCATTTCTTCTAGCAAACTCGTGAGGTGATGGCCCCGTCAATGCTCATATGCGGTAGTGGCTCAATACTATCGCCTACTTAAGGCAAATTAGGCCCGTGGCTAATTGGTAACAGCCCCGTAAGGGCATTAAGGTTCGCGACATGCCTAAGAAGCCGAGCAAGAAAGCATCAGCCAAGAAGGCTGCTGCCAAAAAGGCTCCTACAAAGAAAAAGGTAGCTAAAAAAGCTCCCGCCAAAAAGGCTTCATCTAAGAAAGCGGCAGCCAAAAAGGCTCCTAAAAAGAAGTCCTCAGCTAAAAAAGCATCGGTAAAGCGCATTCCGGTTAAAAAAGCTCCAGGTAAGCCGTTTCCATCTAAGACAACTTTGACTGTTGATGAGAAATCTCAAACAGTTTCAGTCTCGACAATTTCTGCGCCAGTTGCTGCGCCAGTAGTTGAAGAGCGCCGATTGGTAATGCCACCACCACCGCGCCCAGTTAAAAGTGGAAAGAAGGCTGCGCCACTTAAGCCAATCAAAGTTGCTCCAACACCCATCGTTGTCAGTGATAGTGAATCACCATGGACTGCAGTAGAGCTAAAGAGCATTCGTACTCAGATTTCTAAAGAGTTGGCTCGCCTTCGTGTTGAGCTAGCTAAGGTTGAATTAGAGATGGACTCCCTTATTCAAGAATCTGGTGAAGGTGCTGGAGATGATCAAGCAGATGCTGGAACGAAAACTTTTGAACGCGAACATGAGATGTCACTAGTGATTAATGCCCGTGACATGGTTTTGCAAACAGAGCGTGCCTTGGATCGAATCGACTCTAAGAGCTATGGAAACTGCGAAGAATGCGGAAGTGCAATTGGTAAGGCCCGTTTACAAGTATTCCCACGGGCCACTTTGTGCATGATCTGTAAGCAGAAGGAAGAACGGCGCTAACAGTGCGCGTGTGGCGCACACTCTTAGGTGTTGCCTGGCTGATCTGGCTTGCAGATTTAGCTACCAAAATCTGGGCAGTGGAATATTTATCCAATCGTGGTCCAGTAAAAATTATCGGCTCACTCTTCCAACTCAACTTCATTAGAAACTCTGGCGCCGCCTTTTCATTTGCTACAGGGGCAACCTTGTTTCTCTCTCTTTTTGGAATCGCCGTATTAATCGCAATTGCTTATTACGCACCTGCACTGACCTCAAAGGGATGGGCAGTAGTTTTAGGCTTAGTGATGGGTGGGGTTTTAGGAAATCTGACAGATCGCATTTTTAGAGAGCCAGGATTGCTGCGGGGTCATGTTATCGATTGGATGCAACTGCCACATTGGCCTATATTCAATATTGCAGATACTGCAATCGTGGTTGCAGCCTTTATTTCCGTTGTTTTAACTGCGCGCAATATCCCGCCTATTAAAAAAGAAGAGTTGATATGAGCACTCGAGAACAGCGCACACTGTCAGTGCCAGAGGGCGTGGCGGGTGAGCGAATCGATAGTGCTCTCACTCGTGTGCTGGGTCTTTCGCGCACTGCTGTCGTCAAACTATTAGAAGATGGTGATATCACTACATCGGGAAAAGCTATGGCTAAATCTGATCGAGTCAGTGCAAACCAAGTAATTGACGTGTTGATGCCAGCTCCTATTAATCAAGATCCAATTCCCATGACACCACTAGATGGTCTTTCAATTGTTTATGACGATGATGCCATTGTTGTTATCGATAAGCCGGTGGGATGTGCTGCCCATCCAAGTCCAGGCTGGATGGGTCCAACTGTTGTTGGTGCATTAATGGCAGCCGGGTATTCAATTTCAACAAGTGGGGCTGCAGAGCGACAAGGAATTGTCCATCGCCTAGATGTTGGCACTAGTGGCTTGATGATTGTCGCAAAGAGTGATCGTGCATTTACAGTATTAAAGGATGCCTTTAGAAATCGCACTGTAGACAAGATTTATCATGCGCTGATTCAAGGACATATGGATCCCACCACTGGAACAATTGACGCTCCGATTGATCGGCATCCAAAAGAGGATCATCGTTTTGCTGTGGTGGCAACAGGAAAAGACTCCATTACGCACTATGAAGTCATTGAGTTCTATCGCGGCGTTTCTCTAGCAAAAGTTGAGTTAGAAACTGGGCGCACACACCAGATCCGTGTTCACTTCTCTGCACTTAACCATCCACTTGTTGGAGACACTACCTATGGGGCAGATCCGGTACTGGCTAAATCTCTAGAGATGAGACGGCCTTGGCTACACGCCAAAGAGCTCATGTTTGACCACCCGATTACTGGCGAGCACCTGAGTTTTAGCGCGCCATACCCAGCCGATCTCACACGCTCATTAGCGTTGCTATCTGATGCAGTTCTGCCTTAAGTAATAATCTACGACCACCATGACTTCTGAGAATTTCGTACATCTGCACGTCCATACTGAGTATTCAATGCTCGATGGTGCAGCACGTGTTCCCGATTTAATGCAAGAAGTTGCCAGACAGGGAATGCCGGCAATTGCAATGACAGATCATGGAAATGTATTTGGCGCCTATGAGTTTTACAAGCAAGCGAAAAAAGTGGGCGTTAAGCCAATTATTGGAATTGAAGCCTACGTCGCCCCTGAATCTCGCTTTGATAAAAAGAGAGTGCAGTGGGCTAGCGGCGGTGAAGATGATGTTTCAGGTGGTGGTGCTTACACGCACATGACTATTTTAGCTGAAAACAATGTTGGCCTAGGTAATCTCTTTCGCTTGTCATCACTTGCATCTCTTGAAGGTTATTACTACAAGCCCCGCATGGATCGAGAACTTCTAGCTCAATATTCCAAGGGGCTAATTGCAACAACTGGTTGTCCTGGTGGAGAGATTCAAACGCGCTTGCGTATGGGTGCATATAAAGAGGCAATCAAGGCCGCTGGTGATTATCGAGATATTTTTGGTGAAGGCAATTTCTTTTTAGAACTGATGGATCACGGCATTGATATTGAAAGCCGTGTCAAAGCTGACTTGCTCAAGCTTGGAAAAGAGTTAGGCCTTCCACTGCTTGCAACCAATGATCTGCACTACACACTGCAAGCAGATTCTGGAGCCCATGAGGCCTTGCTATGTGTTCAATCAGGTTCCACATTGGCAGATCCCAAGCGATTTAAATTCGATAACGACTCTTTCTATGTCAAGACTCCGGCGCAGATGCGAGAGCTCTTTAAAGACATTCCCGAGAGTTGCGATAACACATTACTAATTGCCGAGCGCTGCGATGTGACGATGCGAGAAAATGAAAACCTCCTTCCACAATTTAATGTTCCAGCTGGAGAGACAGAGGATTCATGGCTTAAGAAAGAAGCAGTTCGAGGCATGAAAGAGCGTTTAGGCGCAAAGCTCACGCCAGCCCATGAATCTCGTCTTGATTATGAACTTGCCGTGATGGAGAAGATGGGCTTTCCGGGTTACTTCCTTGTTGTTGCTGACTTAGTCGGACATGCCAAGAAAGTTGGTATTCGAGTAGGCCCAGGTCGAGGTTCTGCACCTGGCTCTTTAGTTGCCTATTCACTGGGTATCACTGGCTTAGATCCACTTGAGCATGGACTTTTGTTCGAGCGCTTTCTTAATCCAGAACGTATCTCCATGCCTGATATCGACTTGGACTTTGATGAGCGTCGTCGCGGCGAAATGATTCGTTATGCAACTAATAAATATGGTGAAGATCGAGTTGCTCAGATCATCACCTATGGAACTATTAAATCCAAGCAAGCAATTAAGGACTCAACACGCGTGCTTGGTTATCCATATGTCATTGGTGAGAAATTAACAAAGGCTCTACCCCCATCTGTGATGGGCAAAGATATTTCTCTTGCCGGGATATTTGACTTTAAAGATGATCGCTACGGTGAAGCGGGGGAGTTCCGCTCCCTTTATGAATCAGATCCAGATTCAAAGCGAGTGGTTGATACGGCCCGTGGTCTTGAGGGTTTAAAGCGCCAGTGGGGTGTTCACGCAGCTGGAGTTATTCTCTCTCGCGAACCATTGCTCGATATTATTCCTATCCATCGCCGTGAAGCAGATGGTGCGATCATTACGCAGTTCGATATGGGTGCTTGTGAATCTATTGGCTTACTCAAGATGGACTTCTTGGGGCTTCGAAATCTCTCTGTTTTAGATGATGCCTTATTAAATATAAAAGAGAATCAAAATATTGATGTGGTGTTAGAGGATTTAAAACTCGATGATAAAAAGACATATGAGCTACTCTCTCGAGGTGACACGCTCGGCGTCTTCCAACTCGATGGTGGGCCAATGCGAGCTTTGCTTAAATCCATGTCGCCTGATTCATTTGAAGATATCTCAGCTGTTATTGCTCTCTATCGTCCAGGTCCTATGGGTGAGAATGCACATAACAACTACGCCGATCGCAAAAATAAGCGCAAGCCAGTTGAACCTATTCACCAAGAACTTTCACAACCATTACAAGAGATTCTTGGTGACACATATGGTCTGATTGTTTATCAGGAACAAGTAATGGCAATTGCCCAAAAGGTTGCTGGTTTCTCTCTGGGGCGTGCAGATCTTTTGCGTAAGGCAATGGGTAAGAAGAACAAAGATATTTTGGATAAGGAATACATTCCTTTTGAAGCGGGGATGAAGGCAAATGGTTTTTCAACTACAGCAATCAAACGCTTATGGGACGTTCTTATTCCATTCTCTGATTACGCTTTCAACCGCGCTCACTCTGCAGGGTATGGCGTCGTTTCATATTGGACCGCTTATCTAAAAACTAATTATCCAACTGAATACATGGCTGCGCTTTTAACTAGTGTTAGAGACGATAAAGATAAATCAGCTCTGTATTTGAGTGAGTGCCGCCGCATGGGTATCAATGTGTTGCCACCTGATGTCAATGAATCAAATGGTGAATACACCCCGCGTGGGAAAGATATTCGCTTTGGTCTTGCAGCGATTAGAAATGTTGGTGAGGGAGTCGTTGCATCCATTAAAGCAGCGCGTGAGAGTAAAGGGCGTTTCGCTTCATTTGGTGATTTCTTGGCAAAAGTTGATGCACAAGTGTGTAATAAGAAAACGATTGAATCTTTGATTAAAGCTGGAGCATTTGGCTCTCTAGGATCAACTCGTAAAGGTTTGATTGCTGTTCACCTTGAAGCAATTGATTCAGTAATTGAGAGCAAGCGAGCCGAGGCTATCGGTCAGTTTGATCTATTTGGTGGGGAAGCTATTACAGAAGTTTCAGGTTTGGATATAGAGATACCAACAGGTGAGTGGGATAAGGCGATGTTGCTCAGTTATGAGCGTGAGATGCTAGGACTATATGTTTCTGATCATCCGCTCTTAGGGGTTGAACACGTGCTTCGAGCAAACACAGACATGTCTATCAGCGAACTAGTTGATGAAGGCGCTCAACATGAATCCGTTGTCACTATCGGAGGCTTAATTACCAGCGTCACTCGAAAAGTTTCAAGGCAAGGTGCTTCTTGGGCCGTTGTGACGATTGAAGATCTTGAGGGATCCCTTGAAGTTCTCTTCTTCTCAAATACCTACAATCAATATTCAATGTCATTAACTGAGGATCGAATAGTGACCGTTCGTGGTCGCGTTGATCGCCGTGAAGAGAATCTGCGATTTACTGCCCTTGAAATGTCGATGCCAGATATTTCAGCAGGCCCAAGTGGTCCTTTAGTAATTTCAATTCCAATGTCTCAATGCACACCACCTGTGGTTGATCGCATTAAGGAAATCCTGCGTTCACATCCTGGAAAGCGAGAAGTTCATCTTTCCTTGGGCGAAAATGGAAGCAGCACCGTTATGAAGATTGATGCATCGGTCACAGCTTCTCCATCATTGAGCGCAGATTTGAAATCAATTCTTGGGCCTAACTGCCTGGTTTAAATCCAAGTCCATCGTGCAGAGCACAGCCGTTACAATTGGCATGTGATTCGCACAGTTGATCTTCGTGGCAAAGCCCTCAATAAGGCTGGATACAACGCCGAACTTCCGCGTGCGCTTTTAGATGTTGCCCAAGCTATGGCCTTGGTTGAGCCAATTTTACATCGCGTAAAAACCAGTGGTGAAAGCGAACTCATTAAGTTGGCTCAAGAATTTGATGGGGTTACTCCAGTCTCGATTCGTGTGCCACAGAAGGCTTTAGATTCGGCCTTAGCATCATTAGAGCCTGCAATCCGAACTGCACTCGAGATTTCTATTGAGCGAGTGAGAAAAGTTCACAATGATCAGGTGAGAGCGGATAAAACAACAACTGTAGTTGATGGAGGAAGTGTTACTGAGAAGTGGATTCCAGTTGATCGTGTGGGCCTATATGTTCCAGGCGGTCGTGCGGTTTATCCAAGCAGCGTTGTGATGAATGTTGTCCCCGCTCAAATCGCAAAAGTTTCATCAATAGCTGTTGCCTCACCGCCTCAAAAAGAGTTTGCAGGATTACCTCATCCAACTATTTTGGCCACGTGCGCACTTCTTGGTATTACTGAGGTATATGCCGTTGGGGGAGCCCAGGCGATTGCAATGTTTGCTTATGGTGTTGAAGGTTTGTGTGAGAAGAGTGATCTTGTTACGGGACCGGGCAATATCTATGTTGCTGCAGCTAAGCGAGCCCTACGGGGGGTAATTGGAATTGACTCAGAGGCTGGACCAACCGAGATAGCAATTCTTGCAGATTCTTCCGCGCGAGCAAGCAATGTTGCTGCAGATTTGATTAGCCAAGCAGAGCACGATGTTATTGCTGCAGCTATTTTGGTAACAGATTCAATTGAGCTAGCCAAAGACGTTGAGGCCGAATTAAAAATACAAGTAAGTAAGACCAAGCACAAAGATCGTATTACTTCTGCTTTGTCTGGAGTTCAGTCAGCAATTGTCTTAGTTGATGACATGAAGCAAGGGATTGATGTTGTCAATGCCTATGCCGCAGAACATTTAGAAATCCAGACCAAGAATGCACGAGAAGATGCTTCAAAGATTAGAAATGCTGGAGCAGTATTTATTGGGCGCTTCGCACCAGTCTCTCTAGGAGATTACTCAGCGGGCTCTAATCACGTATTGCCTACGGGTGGATGTGCTTGTCACTCAAGTGGCTTATCAGTTCAGACATTTCTGCGTGGACTGCACTTTATTGAATACAGTGAAAAAGCTTTCACTGATTTAGTTCCAACCGTTGTGACCTTAGCAAATTCTGAAGACCTACCTGCCCACGGACAAGCGATGACTATCAGATTGGAGAATTCATAAATGAGTTGGCCAACTTGGTTGCCACTGCGTAAGGAGTTAACTCCGCTTACGCCATATGGAGCCCCACAAATTCCTGCACAGGCATCACTTAACACTAATGAAAATCCATATTCACCTTCACCTGCTCTGCAGAAAGCCATTGCTGATGCCGTGTTGGGTGTTGCAGCCAAGCTGAATCGCTACCCCGATCGTGATGCCAATGATCTTCGTAGCAAGTTAGCCGGGTATATCAATTCAACTTCTCAAATGAAGTTCACGCTCGATAATATCTGGGCAGCTAATGGTAGTAATGAAATTATTCAATCTATCTTTTTAGCTTTTGGGCAGGGTAGTGCACTTGGCTTTACACCCTCATATTCAATGCACCCACTGATTGCAAAGGTGTGTGGGACTACCTGGATTGATGGAAGACGAAATGCAGATTTCTCCCTCAATGTTGAAATGGCAACTAAGCAGATTGCCGAAACAAAGCCAGTACTCACTTTTATTACCACACCAAATAATCCAACTGGTGGCTCAGTTTCGCTCTCGCAAATTAAGTTACTTGCTAACGCTGTGGCCCAAGTAGGCGGGCTACTAATCGTTGATGAGGCTTATGCTGAGTTCTCTTCAGAGCAATCTGCAGTAACACTTATTGCTAATAATCCTCATGTTGTTGTGATTCGGACAATGAGTAAGGCATTTGCATTTGCAGGGGCCCGAGTGGGATACCTGGTCAGTGATAGTTCGGTCAAAGATGCGATAATGCTTGTGAGATTGCCGTATCACTTAAGTGCGCTGACTCAAGCAGCGGCATCAGTTGCTATTGATTTTAAAGATGAACTACTGGGATATGTCTCTGAGTTAATACAAGCTCGGGAGTCATTGACTGCCCAACTACATGCATTGGGCCTTGCGACTGTGCCCAGCAGCGCAAACTTCATCCTATTTACAGGATTTAGCGTCGATGCCCCTAAACTTTGGGATGAATTACTAGGTAAAGGCGTCCTAATTCGAGATGTCGGCCTACCAGGGTATTTGCGCGTAACTGTTGGCAATGAAGCCGAAAACACATTATTTATATCTGCATTAAAAGAACTCATCTAAGGAGAGGCCATCATGAGAACAGCACGAGTCGAAAGAGAAACTAAAGAGTCACATGTTTTAGTTGAGCTTAATTTAGATGGACAGGGCGTGATCGACGTTTCAACAGGTGTGCCATTTTTTGACCACATGATGTCCCAGCTAGGTAAGCACTCTGGCTTTAATCTCACGATCAAGACAACAGGTGATGTTGAGGTTGATTCTCACCATAGCGTTGAAGACACATCACTAGCATTTGGCCAAGCCCTACGTGAGGCGTTAGGGGATAAGGCTGGCATTCGTCGCTTCGGTGATTCCATGGTTCCACTTGATGAGGTTTTAGTTCAAGCAGCTGTCGATCTCTCTGGTCGTCCATATCTAGTTCACCGCCAGCCAGAGATTGTTGAAATCATTGGAACTTTTGATACCACACTTGGAAAACATATTTGGGAATCAATAGTTGCCGAAGCCCACATTGCTTTGCATATTCGTGTGCTAGAAGGAAGAAATGCACACCATGTTTTCGAAGCACAATTCAAAGCAGTTGCCCGTGCACTGCGCGATGCAGTTTCACTTGATGGAAGAGTTGCAGGTATCCCGTCGACTAAAGGCTCTCTTTGATCGCAATTCTTGATTATGGTTCAGGCAACTTACGTTCGGCGCAAAGAGCATTTGCTACCTCAGGTGTCGATGTCGTTGTCACGGCAGATCGCGCCGTAGCACTTGAAGCTGATGGCCTCGTTGTTCCAGGTGTTGGTGCTTTTGCTGCTTGTATGCAGGGTTTAAGAACTGTTGATGGTGCGGCAGTTATCCGTGAACGAATTTCTAATGAAAGACCAATCTTAGGAATTTGTATTGGTATGCAGATTCTTTTTCAAGAGGGCAGTGAGCATGGTGAAAATGGGAATCATGCTGGGGTTGGAGTGTGGGAAGGTGAAGTTTCTCGCCTTAATGCACCGATACTTCCTCACATGGGCTGGAATAGCCTTGAGAGTGATCCGAACTCCACGCTCTTCAAAGGTGTTGCAGGGGAATCATTTTATTTTGTTCACTCATATGCAGCCAAGAAATCGGTGGGGAAAATGCAGGGGTGGAGTGTTCATGGTGAAAAGTTTTTAGCCGCAGTTGAAGATGGCTATGTTTCGGCAACGCAATTTCATCCAGAGAAATCAGGGGATGCTGGATTAGCATTAATTAAGAATTGGGTGAAGGCGCTATGAGTTACCTAGAACTTCTACCTGCAGTTGATGTGAAAGATGGACGTGCTGTGCGCTTAGTGCAAGGAGAACTTGCTAAAGAGAGTATTTATGGAGCCCCGTTAGAAGTTGCACTTGAGTTTCAAGCAGCTGGCGCTGAATGGTTGCACTTAGTTGATCTAGATGCTGCTTTTGGTCGTGGTAGCAACGCAGCGTTACTAGCAGAGGTTGTTGGAGCTTTAGATATAAAGGTGGAGCTCTCTGGTGGCATTAGAGATGATGAATCTTTGGGCAGAGCACTTGCAACAGGGTGTGCACGTGTAAATCTTGGAACTGCAGCGCTAGAGGATCCTGAATGGACTGCGCGAGTCATTGGTGAATTCGGAGATCGTATTGCTGTTGGACTTGATGTGCGCGGTCATGTTCTTGCTGCACGTGGATGGACCAAAGAGGGCGGAGATCTCTTTGAAACGCTTTCAAGGTTAGATAAAGATGGTTGTGTTCGCTATGTAGTCACTGATGTGACAAAAGATGGCACGCTTGCTGGACCAAATTTAGAACTACTCAAATCTGTGTGTGCAGCAACATCTAAACCAGTTGTGGCTAGCGGTGGAATCTCTTCTTTAATCGATATTCAAGCTTTGTGTGATCTGAATTCAACAGGTGTTGAAGGGGCAATCGTCGGTAAAGCTTTTTACGCCGGTGCCTTTACCTTGCAAGAAGCGCTGAAAGTTACAGGACGATGACACTTTCAGTTCGAATAATTCCTTGCCTAGATGTCACTGACGGACGCGTGGTTAAGGGTGTTAACTTCACAAACCTAGTTGATGCAGGGGATCCAGTTGAAATGGCTGCTCTTTATGGAGCAGAAGGTGCCGATGAGTTAACTTTTCTTGATATTTCAGCAAGCGTTGATGGGCGTGAGACAACTCTAGATGTTGTGCGCCGCACGGCTGAGCAAGTATTTATTCCACTCACCGTTGGTGGAGGAATTAGAAATGTTGCCGATGTTGATCGATTGTTACGAGCAGGTGCGGATAAAGTTTCAATTAATACTGCAGCCATTGCACGTCCAGAGTTAATTGCTGAAATCACAGATCGCTTTGGTTCCCAAGTACTTGTTCTCTCAGTTGATGCTCGTCGTGCTCGGACAGATTCTGGTTTTGAAGTAACAACTCATGGTGGCCGAGAGGGCACAGGTATTGATGCAATTGAGTGGGTTGAGAAAGCATGCGCACTGGGT
>JAPLBK010000002.1 GCA_026392775.1 Actinomycetota bacterium | reverse complement strand
AACTGGAAGTGATGGGGCAGTAGCACCGTCATAGAGCAAGTGCTCGTAAATCTCATCGCTAATAATCCAGATGTTGTGCTTAAGTGCCCATTCCCCAATTGCTTTTACTTGCTCAACTGAATACACAGAACCAGTTGGGTTAGATGGAGAACAGAAAAGTAGTGCCTTTGTCTTTGGTGTGCGAGCAGCTTCGAGCTGTTCAACTGATACCAAATAATTTTGTGTTTCATCAGCAAAGATTTCAACTGCTTTTCCACCTGCTAATTTGATGCACTATGGATATGTTGTCCAGAAAGGTGAAGGAAGTAGAACTTCATCACCTGCATCAATAATTGTTGCAAATGCTTGATACACCGATTGCTTGCCACCGTTAGTTACGAGTACTTGATCTGCAGTAATTACATAGTTGGAATCACGCTTTGTCTTTGCAACAATCGCATCACGAAGCTCTGGTAAACCTGATGTTGGTGTGTAACGATGGTTAGCAAGAACTTTTGTTGCAGCAGCAGCTGCTTCAACAACGTAGGAAGCGCGAGTTAGACCTGAACCCCCTCTTGCCCCTACACTTCGACGCTCACGAGGGTTTGCTTTTCCCTATGGTTTTGCCATGCTCTCGCGAAGGGCAGTAGCTCAATTGGCTAGAGTTGCCGTCTCCAAAGCGGCCGGTTGGGGGTTCGAGTCCCTCCTGCCCTGCACAGTTTTTGTTTGAGGTTGTAAAAGAAGTACTCAACGAAAGGAACGATGATGAGCGAGTCACACGAGCAAGTTGCCGAGAAACTCGGTCTATTTGCGCGCGTCGGTCTTTTCTATCGCCAAGTCGTTAGTGAACTTGCCAAAGTTGTTTGGCCAACGCGTAATCAGTTGACCACTTATACAGCCGTGGTTTTGGTTTTCGTATCCTTCATTATTGCGGTCGTTTCATTGCTCGATCTTGTACTTACAAAGATCGTCTTCTGGGTATTTGGATAAAGACAAGATGATGAGCGAAGAGATCAAAGCAGACGCCTTCGAGGCCGCGCTCGCAGCATCAGCGAGCGAGATTGCAACGCCTGTCGTTGAGGTAGTTGAAGAAATCGTTACTGAAGTTGTTTCATCAACCGAGCCTGAATTGGCATTGGCATCTGATGAAGATGGCGATATCGAGTCAGATGAGAACGACCCAAATGCGGAATTCCGTCGTACACTTCGCACAGCGTTGGGCGATTGGTATGTAGTCCACTCTTATGCGGGCTATGAGAAGAAAGTAAAGGGCAACCTTCAAACCCGTATTCAGTCACTGAACATGGAAGATTATATTTTCCAGATTGAAGTTCCTGAAGAAGAAGTCAAAGAGCTAAAGAATGGTCAGTTCAAGATGGTTAAGCGCAACATCTACCCTGGCTATGTTTTAGTGCGCATGGATCTAACCGATGAGTCATGGTCAGCAGTTCGTAACACTCCTGGTGTTACAGGCTTTGTTGGCAATGCACATCACCCAAGCCCATTGAGCATGGATGATGTTGAGAAGATTCTGGCACCACGTCCAGTTAAGAAGTCTGACAAGGTAGATATTCGCCTTATCGATTTCGAAGTTGGCGAATCAGTCACAGTTATGGATGGTCCTTTTGCAACCCTTCCAGCATCGATCTCAGAGATCATGCCAGAGCAGGCAAAACTCAAGGTTCTTGTCTCTATCTTCGGACGTGAAACCCCTGTTGAACTTTCATTTGCCCAAGTACAAAAGATTTAATTGAAGAACTACTAGAAAACAAAAAGAGGAAAAGAAATGGCACCAAAGAAGAAGGTAACCGGATTCATTAAGTTGCAGATCCAGGCTGGCGCAGCAACACCTGCTCCACCAGTAGGTCCTGCACTCGGTCAGCATGGTGTCAACATCATGGAGTTCGTCAAGGCATACAACGCTGCGACTGAAGCTCAAAAGGGCCAGATCATTCCTGTAGAGATCACTGTCTACGAGGATCGCTCATTCACTTTCATCACTAAGACTCCTCCAGCATCACGTTTGATCTTGAAGGCTGCTGGCGTTGACAAGGGATCCGCAGTTCCACACAAGACCAAGGTTGCAAACATCACCATGGCTCAAGTTGCTGAAATCGCTAAGCTTAAGATGTCAGATCTTAACGCTAACGACATCGATGCAGCTTCTAAAATCATTGCTGGAACAGCGAGATCAATGGGAATCACAACTAACGGATAAATAAAGAATTCTTCTTCTCAGAGTGAGAAGAAGATGTGGGAGAACCGCGCTGGTTCGCTAACCACAACCTAAGAAAGAATGAGGATGAAATGAAGCGTTCAAAGAAATATAACGAGGCTGCAGCAAAGGTAATCAAGGATCACCTTTACACACCACTCGAGGCAGTAACACTTGCCAAAGAAACATCAACAGTGAAATACAACGCATCTGTAGAAGTTGCCTTGGTACTTGGCGTTGACCCAAAGAAGGCTGAGCAAGCGATCCGCTCAACTGTTAACTTGCCACACGGAACAGGTAAGACTGCTCGCGTTTTGGTTTTTGCTAATGGAGAGAAAGCAGATGCAGCTCGCGCAGCTGGCGCAGATATCGTCGGTGGTGATGAACTGATCGAAGAAGTTGCAAAGGGTCGTCTTGATTACGACGCAGTTGTTGCAACACCAGATTTGATGGGTAAAGTCGGTCGCCTTGGAAAGGTCCTTGGACCACGCGGCTTAATGCCAAACCCAAAGACAGGCACAGTGACAACAGATGTTGCTAAGGCTGTTGAAGATATCAAGGGCGGAAAGATTGAGTTCCGCGTTGATAAGAACTCAAACCTTCACTTTCTTATCGGCAAGGTTTCATTTACTGCCGATCAGCTAGCTGAGAACTACGCGGCGGCGATGGAAGAAGTTATGCGTGCTAAGCCAAACTCTTCAAAGGGTCGCTATGTGCAAAAGGCAGTTGTTTCAACAACTATGGGACCTGGAATCGCTGTAGATCCAAACCTAGTTCGTGAGCCAGTAGCCAACTAAGAATTTGACGGGGGTAGGCCAGCCGGCCTACCCTCTACCCATAACCAAAGACCGCAGGTCTAGATCAACCGCAAGGAAGATCTAAATAAATGAGGAAATCTCAGCCCGCGTAGGTGTTCATGTTAATCCGTGGCGCTTACGCGTTACGGATTTTTTTATTTCCTGTGATCACTAAGTACCAGGAAAGGTGAACCGAATGGCTCGCCCAGATAAAGCATCAGCAGTTGCAGAGCTAACGGAAGACTTCCGCACAGCCACAGCGACTGTCCTTACTGAATATCGCGGACTATCCGTGACTTCAATGAAGGAACTTCGCCGTGCACTTGGTGAAAAGACCAAGTACTCAGTAGTCAAGAACACTCTTACAAAGATTGCAGCAAAGGATGCTGGAGTTGATCTTTCACCAGATCTTCTTGTTGGTCCTTCAGCTGTTGCCTTCATTAAGGGAGACCCAATCGATGCGGCTAAGAGCCTGCGCGATTTCGCAAAAGATAATCCATTCCTTGTCATCAAGGGTGGAGTTTACGAAGGCAAAGCAGTAACCAAAGAAGAGATCATGCAGCTCGCTAACCTCGAGTCTCGTGAAGTTCTATTGGCAAAGCTTGCTGGTGCGATGAAGGGATCGCTTGCTAAGGCAGCTCGTATTTTCGATGCATTGCGTATCAAGCTTGAAGCAGAGCAAGGTGCACCTGCACCAGTAGCAGCAGCTGCACCAGCAGCTGAGGTAGTAGTAGAAGCACCAGCCGCAGAAGCTGTTGCACCAGAAGTTGTCGCTGAAGTTGCTGAAGTTCCAGCAGCAGAAGCAACGCAAGCATCCACAGAAACAGAAGAGAAGGAATAACGAAAATGACAAAGCTCAACACACAAGACCTATTGGCACAATTCAAGGAAATGACATTGGTCGAGCTCTCTGAGTTCGTTAAGTCATTTGAAACTGAATTCGATGTAACAGCAGCAGCTCCAGTAGCAGCAGCAGGCGGCGGCGCAGCAGCAGGCGGCGGCGAAGCAGCTGCAGCACAAGATGACTTCACAGTTATCTTGGAAAGCGCTGGCTCAGCAAAGATCGCAGTGATCAAGGAAGTTCGCGGATTAAATTCAAGCCTTGGCTTGAAAGAAGCGAAGGATCTTGTCGATGCAACTCCAGCGACTCTCCTAGAGAAGGTCACCAAGGAGATAGCAGAAAAGGCAAAGGCAGCCCTAGAGGCAGCTGGCGCAACAGTGACAATCAAGTAATTCGTCAGAGATCGCCCCGTATGGCATCACGCCAGGCGGGGCTTTTTCTCTTTCCACCCCCTTATTCACATTTATTGGGAAAAGGCCTGACAAATTGAGCGCGTAGGGGTATAGCCCTTGGGTTGGACAGGGTGCGGGCTCGCGCGATACCCTTCACCTTCGCACAAAATTCAAATGGTCAGGGCATATAGCGGCTGAGACCTAATAGTTGTGCGTCCCCGCTTTATTGTCTGGAAGGACATCTCTTGGCCGCGAATAAAAAAACATCCGTAGCTCCACGCCGAATCTCTTTCGCAAAAATCCGCGAACCTCTCGAAGTTCCTAACTTATTAGCGTTGCAAGTTGAAAGCGTTGACTGGTTATTGGGCAACGATGCATGGCGATCACGTATCGCTGCAGCCGATTCAATGAATCGTGGAGAAATCCCAACAACTTCTGGTTTGGAAGAAATCTTTGAAGAGATTTCACCAATCGAAGATTTCCAGGGATCAATGTCTCTTTCATTCCGCGATCACCGATTCGAGCCACCTAAGTACTCCATTGGTGAGTGCAAAGAACGCGACATGACATATTCACAACCATTATTCGTAACAGCAGAGTTTACAAACAACATCACTGGTGAAATTAAGTCACAGACAGTTTTCATGGGTGACTTCCCAGTTATGACTCCTCGCGGAACTTTCGTTATTAACGGAACAGAGCGCGTTGTTGTTTCACAGCTAGTTCGCTCACCTGGTGTTTACTTCGAGCGCACAATTGAAAAAGCATCTGATAAGGATGTTTTCACAGCTAAGGTAATTCCTAGCCGTGGTGCATGGCTTGAATTTGAAGTTGATAAGAAAGATTTGGTTGGTGTTCGCATCGACCGCAAGCGTAAGCAGTCTGTCACGGTCTTTTTGAAGGCATTAGGTTGGACTGAAGAACAGATTCTTGAAGAGTTCGGTGATTTCGAATCAATGCGTGCAACTCTTGAAAAAGATACTGTTAAAACACAGGATGAGGCTCTGCTAGATATCTACCGCAAGCTACGTCCAGGTGAACCACCAACTAAGGAAGCTGCACAGAACTTAATCGAAAATCTCTACTTCAACCCAAAGCGCTACGACTTGGCTAAGGTCGGCCGCTTTAAGGTTAATAAGAAGCTAGGTCTTGATCTAGAACTGAAGGCATCCCTACTTAATATCTCTGACATCGTTGCAACGCTGCGCTACTTAGTAGCCCTACACCGCGGAGATGTATTGATGGAGTACGGCCGTGAAGTTCGCGTTGAGAAGGACGATATCGATCACTTTGGTAACCGTCGCCTACGTACCGTTGGTGAACTTATTCAAAACCAGGTTCGCATCGGTCTTTCACGTATGGAACGTGTTGTTCGTGAACGTATGACTACACAAGATGTTGAAGCGATTACGCCACAGACATTGATCAACATTCGTCCAGTAGTTGCTTCAATTAAGGAGTTCTTCGGAACTTCTCAGTTGTCACAGTTCATGGACCAAACAAATCCATTATCAGGACTAACACACAAGCGCCGTCTTTCAGCACTTGGGCCTGGTGGTCTTTCACGAGATCGCGCAGGCTTTGAAGTTCGTGACGTTCACCCATCTCACTACGGACGTATGTGCCCAATTGAAACTCCTGAAGGACCAAACATCGGTCTTATCGGTTCACTTGCAACATATGGTCGCGTAACTGCATTTGGATTTATCGAAACTCCTTATCGCAAAGTTTCAAAGGGTCGCGTAACCGATCAAGTTGATTACTTAACTGCTGATGAAGAAGACGAGCACATTATTGCTCAGGCAAATGCACCACTAACTGATGACAACCACTTTGCTGAAGCACGCGTACTTGTACGTCGTCGTGGTGGCGAAGTTGAATACATCCCAGCTGATGAAGTTGATTACATGGATGTTTCTCCACGTCAGATGGTTTCTGTTGCAACAGCAATGATTCCATTCCTTGAGCACGATGATGCTAACCGTGCGTTGATGGGTTCAAACATGATGCGCCAGTCAGTTCCGCTGATGCGCGCTGAAGCACCACTTATCGGTACAGGCATGGAGTTCCGAGCAGCCGTTGATGCTGGTGATGTTGTAACTGCAACGAAGGCTGGCGTTGTTACTGAAGTATCTGCTGAAGAAGTAAAGGTCATGGCAGATGACTCCACATACCAAACATATTCACTTCACAAGTTCACACGTTCTAACCAAGGAACTTCATATAATCAGAAGGTTATTGTTTCTGAAGGTCAGCGCCTTGAAGTTGGCTCAGTAATTGCTGATGGTCCATGTACCGAACTTGGTGAAATGGCTCTTGGTAAGAACTTGCTCGTGGCATTTATGTCATGGGAAGGCCACAACTACGAAGATGCGATTATCTTGTCGCAGCGTTTGGTTCAAGACGATGTTTTAACATCAATTCACATTGAGGAATACGAAGTAGATGCACGTGATACCAAGCTTGGTGCCGAAGAAATCACTCGCGATATTCCTAATGTTTCAGAGGAAGTTCTAGCCGATCTAGATGAGCGCGGAATCATCCGCGTTGGCGCCGATGTTGTACCTGGCGACATCTTGGTTGGAAAGGTAACTCCTAAGGGAGAAACAGAGCTAACTCCTGAAGAGCGTTTGCTTCGTGCAATCTTTGGTGAGAAGGCT
>JAPLBK010000050.1 GCA_026392775.1 Actinomycetota bacterium | reverse complement strand
TAGAGGGCGGGCTCAGATAAGGGAAATCGGTCCAAATGAATTACATAGGTGTAACTCAGGCCACATCTACTCTTTTTTCACGCTGAAAAGCGAGCTACCCAAAAGCACTGCAAGGCCAATAAAGACCGCCCCTGCCCCAGAGGCTGCTGCTGCAATACCGGCTGCTGCAGGTACTAAAAACTGTCCTAATCGATTTCCCATCAAACGAGCAGAGACTGCAAGTGCGCGTTCATTACTTTGTGTCTTTTGTGAAACCAAAGACATTGTTAATGGTTGTCCGATGCCGAGTGAGAAACCTGCAACAAAAACAATAAGTCCAAGTGTGAGTGGCGTGTGTGCAAATGCCATTGCAGCACATGAAACAACTGAGATCACCGTGCTCCACCAGAGCAGCTGGAAGGTTGTAAACCTATCGCTGAATCTTCCAAGGAAGAGCCTTGAAAGCATTGTCGTACCTGCACGAATAGCCAGAATAGCTCCCACTGCATAAGGCGAAAAGTTATTTTCAGTACCAAATAGCGGCAAGAAAACAACTAAAACATCGGCTGCAGATGAGATTGCTAACGAGATATAGATAGCTGCAAGGATTCCTGGGCGCTTAACTAAGTTGATTGCAGTTTTATATGTGCCTTCAGAGCTTTGCTGTGCAACAACAGTTGGTCGCTCATTTCTCCACCTAATGACAGGAAAGAGCGCAAGGATTGTTAATACAACTCCAAGTAAGAAGGCGTTGGATGTTGATTTAGGAAGATTTCCATTTGAGCCAGCAACAATGGCTGCAACGATTGGACCGAGCATATGTCCAATAGATGCACTGAAAGTGTAGAAACCAAAGTATCTGTCATAACTCTCACGTGGTGCACGAAGTGCAACCATAGACTGCCCGCCCACCATGCACGCCAAATGCGCAGTACCTGCACAAGCTGCGGCAATTGATAGCCAGAGAATTGAATCAGCAATCATGAGTCCAGCAGAAGTTACTAACATCGCTAAAGTTCCATAAATAATGAACTTAGCTTCACCCATTCGCCCTACCCACTTACCAAATTGGAGTGCAAGCAGAACTGGGAGAAGAGCATAAACCGATGCAATCAAACCAATCTGTGCAGCATTGGCATCTAGCTCTAACGCTCGATAAGTAATCATCGGGCGCAGAACATAGATAGTTGCTTGGGTAAGAGTGGATGAAATAAGTAAAGGCTGAGCCCAAGGCAAGAGCTTGTCTGAACTCATTTACTTACTAACTGCGAATTTTTTCTTAAAGTTCCACACCAATGGCCCAATAATCACGAGCAATAAAATGCCGTAGATGATCTTTGGGAATCCACCCGCAATCAAAATATGCCAATCCCCTTGGCTAATCTGCAGTGCGCGCTTAAATTGCAGTTCAGCTAATGGGCCAAGGATTACGCCAATAATCAAAGGCGTAACTGGCACACCAAATCTGCGGAATAAATAGCCAATAAATCCCACAGCCAACGCCACTTGAAGATCAAAAGTCGAGTTATTGAGTGCATATGCACCAAGTAGGGCAAAGGTAGTAATGCCTGCGTATAAGTAATGTGTTGGGATCTTAAGCAAAAGCACCCAGAAACGAATCAAAGGCAGGTTGAGCACTAATAGCAAAGTGTTGCCAATAAACAATGACGCAATCAGTCCCCACACAACCTCAGGACTTGTCTGGAAAAGCATGGGTCCTGGTTGAATGTTAAAAGACTGGAAAGCAACTAAAACAACTGCGGCAGTTGCAGAGGTTGGCAAACCTAGAGCCAACATTGGAACTAACACACCTGCAGCGTTTGCATTATTTGCTGCCTCTGGGCCAGCAACGCCTTCAATAGCACCCTTACCAAACTCATCTTTATTTTTAGATAAAGCTTTTTCAACACCGTAACTTATAAATGTTGGAACTTCAGAACCTCCTGCTGGAATAACTCCCAGCGGGAAACCAATTGCAGTTCCGCGCAGCCAGGGCTTCCATGAGCGTTGGAAATCTGCTCGTGTCATCCAAGCTTTGCCCTTCATTTCAATTACTTCTGTACTCATAATTGTGTGACGGCTTGCAAGATAAAGTGCTTCACCTAATGCAAAAATTGCCACAATAACTGTAACGGTTTCAATTCCATCAATGGCATTCATGTTGCCAAAAGTTAATCGCAGCGCACCTGATTGAAGATCAGCACCGATTAGACCAATAACCAATCCCACTGAAAGTGCAACAAGCCCGCGAATTCTTGATGAGCCAAGCAGAGTTCCAACTGTTGCAAAGGCCAAGATAATCAGTGATAAATAACCAGCTGGCTGAATAGTCAGTGCAACATCGGCCATCCAAGGAGCGCCAAATGCCAATAACAATGTGGCAATTGTTCCTGCAACGAATGAACCAATGGCTGCAGTTGCTAGCGCAGCACCAGCACGGCCAGCTTTTGCCATCTTGTTGCCCTCAAGGGCAGTTATTACTGAGCCACTCTCGCCCGGAGTATTGAGCAAAATAGATGTAGTTGATCCGCCATACATCGCACCGTAATAAATTGCAGCAAACATAATTAAGGCAGATGTTGGGTTAACTGTGAGACATACTGGAAGAAGTAATCCAATTGCTAATGCAGGTCCAATTCCAGGCAAAACTCCAACGAGTGTTCCAAGGAATGTTCCTAGAAGTCCAAACATCAGATTTGTCGGGGTGAAGGCAGTTTGGAAACCATCCATCAGCATTGAAAAACTATTACCCATTTCCAAAGACTCCTTCGAAGAAACCAGAAGGCAGATTGATATTGAGGCCTTTTGTAAATGAGAAATAAACTACTAAAGCAAAAGTCAAACTAATTCCAAAATC
>JAPLBK010000020.1 GCA_026392775.1 Actinomycetota bacterium | reverse complement strand
TAATCTTTCACGTAAATTAGTTGCAATTACCTTTGATGACATGACATGTGTGCCATTTGGATCAGAACCCATTCGAATTGGAAGCACAATTGTTGGGCGTATTAAATCTGGCGGCCAGGGCTACACAATCAAAAAAGCTATTGCTTATGCCTATCTGCCCATTGAGCACACTGGCGTTGGTACAAGCGTTGATGTGGAGTTCTTTGGTAATTGGCGCACGGGAGTAATTTGTACTGAGCCACTCTTTGACCCGAGCAATGAACGTATTCGTTGTTAAATCTCACGATTTAAGATTTACAAAAATACTTTTGTGCACAGAGCGTTGCAAAAAGATGCGCCTCTGACCTGCGCTTTTTCAGATTAGGGGTTACCTCTCGGCGGTTACCCACAATTCATCCACCGCTTTGTACACAGAAAAACACGCTTATCCACCCACTTACCCACAGCTTTATCCCCATCACCCCAGAGCGATTCTCGCTCAAAAGAGGGCCTCACGCCTAAGTTACGCATACAAGGAATTTACTTGTCAGTGGCAAATGGGAGGTTATACGCGTGAGCATCGCAGAACTTCCTAATAATCGCGCACCGCGCGATATGAATATTTCTTCCATTGGTGCAGATTTTGAACGCACACCACCACAAGATCTCATTGCAGAACAATCTGTTTTAGGTGGAATGCTTTTATCTAAAGATGCAATTGCAGATGTTATTGAAATTATCCGGGATCGCGATTTCTATCGTCCAGCACATGAATTAATTTATGAGGCAGTTATTGATTTGTATGGCCGCGGTGAACCAGTAGATGCTGTAACAGTTTCATCTGAGTTAACTAAGCGTGGTGACATTGCACGTGCTGGTGGTGCTCCATACCTTCACACTATTATCTCTTCCGTTCCAACGGCAGCTAATGCTGGTTACTACGCCAAGATTGTTCGCGAACATGCAATCATGCGCCGCTTGGTTGAAGCTGGAACAAAGATTGTTCAACTCGGTTACACCTCAGAAGGTGAAGTCGATGACATGGTTGATCAAGCACAAGCTGAGGTCTATGCCGTAACAGAGCGCCGTGCATCAGAGGATTACGTTCAACTATCAACTCTGCTTCCAAAAGCACTCGATGAGATTGAAGCAATCTCAAAAGGTATTGGTATTGAAGGTGTGAAGAGTGGATTTAAAGATCTTGATGCACTTACTCATGGTTTCCATCCTGGAAACATGATTATCTTGGCTGCGCGTCCTGCGATGGGTAAATCAACGCTAGGTCTAGATATTGCGCGATATGTATCTATTCATGAAGGACAAACCTCTGTCATCTTCTCTCTTGAAATGTCTAAATCTGAAATCACGATGCGCATGCTCTCTGCTGAAGCACGTGTTGGTTTAAATAACATTCGCGCCGGCACGCTCTCAGAGGATGAGTGGTCACGTCTTGCTCGTCGTATGGGTGAAATCTCTGAAGCCCCTTTATTTATCGATGATTCACCCAATCTTTCAATGATGGAGATCCGTGCTAAAGCACGTCGTCTGAAGCAGCGCCATAACTTAAAACTCATTGTTATCGACTACTTGCAGTTGATGTCATCAGGTAAAAAGGTTGAAAACCGCCAGCAAGAAGTATCTGAGTTCTCACGTCAGTTGAAGTTAATGGCTAAAGAGCTCAATATCCCTGTTATCGCCATTTCACAGCTCAACCGTTCCCCTGAACAGCGCTCTGATAAGAAGCCAATGCTCTCTGATCTTCGTGAATCAGGTTCTATTGAACAAGATGCTGACGTAGTTATCTTGCTTCACCGCGATGATATGTATGACCAGCAAAACCGAACTGGTGAAGCAGATTTAATTATTGCTAAACACCGTAATGGACCAACAAGAACAATTACAGTCTCAGCACAGCTTCACTATGCACGCTTCTATGACATGCCACAAAATCCTGGTGGCGGACAAGACTGGACACAACAGCGCGAAGCTAATGCTACTGAGGATAACTCCTTCGGCGCTTAATTAATGCGCAGCTGAACGGGCCTTATCGGCCAAGATAATTCCAATAATCACTGTTACTCCACCAACTAATTGAATGAAGTTCCAGGTTTCAGATAACCAGATCCAGGCAAACACTCCAGCTAATACTGGCTCTACCATTCCCATCACACTACTTGTGGACGCGGAGAGTAGTTTCAAACCTTTAAGAACTAACAAATAAGGAACAACGGTTCCCATAATGATTACCCAAGCGATTAATACCCAACCCGGTAAATCAAAGGCGGCAAAGCGCCCCTGCAGATTCATTGATTGAGAAAAGATCTCTGTGGGATATGTCCAGAGGGGCATTGTGATTGCTAAACCAAGGGATGCAAAACCAAATCCATAGACCACTAATGATTCAACATCGCGCTTAGCTGTGAGTTTTTCGCCCAATAAGAAAAACGTAGCTAAAACAATTCCGCACAGCAGCGCTGCGGCAACACCAATGGGATCTAGCGTTTGGCCCTTCCAGACCTGGGCGATGAGAACGAGACCGCTAAATGCTAAAAAGATTGCTACCCACATCAACTGCGGCACTACTTTGTGCTTAACAAAGCGCAGCCACAACACAATCCAGATGGGGGCTGTGAACTCTAGGATTAAAGCCACAGAGACGTTGAGGCGCGTAATAGCCACGAAATACAGGGCCTGGACTAGTAGAAAACCAATAATTCCATAAGCAAAAAGGATTGGAAGCTCTTGCCTTTTGGCATTTAACTTTTCGCGGTGGCGCAAAAAGATATAAAGACCAAGAAAGATAAAAGCTCCACCGCAGCGCACCTGCGTTAAACGCATAGATGAGAGGCCAGAAGTTAGAACTAACTTGGCAATAACACCGTTAAAGGAGAAAGCGATAGCGCCCAGTAAAGTTAGAATTTCTCCTTTATAGCGCGTGAACATCCGGTAAGGATAGCGGTTTAAAAGGCGCTTTCAGGTAGTTCCATGATGGAGCCATCAGTTGCTTCAACAATGGCGCGATCTGCGCTGATGTGAGGCAAATAGTTCTTGATAAAGAACTGCGCAGCAGCGATTTTACCTGTGTAGAAATCTTTATCTTTACCAGTAGCAGTTGGCAGTTTTGCAACTGCAATATCTGCTTGGCGAAGTAGTAGCCATGAAGTGATGATGTCACCCACAGCCATGAGGCAACGTGATGTGTTTAAACCCACTTGATAGATCTTGACTGCATCACTTTGTGATTCCATCGCATGGCCAACCAACACCGCAATAATGGCATTGAGATCATCGAGTGCCTTAAGCAGCGCTGTTTTCTCGCCAGCATTAGAGCCACCAGTTTTTGCAAATGTTGCAATCTCTTTTCCAAGTAGACCGATTGTGCGCCCACCATCTTTAACAATTTTACGGAAGAAGAAATCCAGACCTTGAATTGCAGTTGTGCCTTCATACAAGGTGTCAATCTTGGCATCACGGACAGATTGTTCAATTGGCCATTAACGGGTGAAGCCGGCGCCACCAAAAGTCTGTAGTGATTCAGTACCAAGAAGAGTCCATGACTTCTCTGATCCGTAGCCCTTAACAATTGGAAGCAAAAGATCGTTGAGCTTTTCCAAATCTTCGGTGCGCTCTTTATCGCCAGCTTTAATTGCAAGTTCAATCTCATCTTGGATTGAGGCTGTGTAGAGAACAAGTGCTCTCATCCCTTCCGAATAGGACTTTTGAACCATTAATGAACGGCGCACATCTGGGTGCTTAATGATGGTCACACGAGGTGAAGCCTTGTCATTCATTACCTTCATATCCCCGCCCTGCACACGCTCTTTGGCATATGAGAGAGCTTGTTGATATCCAGCAGAAAGTGTTGCGATTGCTTTAGTTCCAACCATCATGCGGGCAAACTCAATTACTTTAAACATCTGTGCAATACCTTCATGCACTTCACCTAAGAGATAGCCAACTGCCGGCTCATGCTCACCTAATTGAACTTCGCAGGTAGCGGAGATATTGAGGCCCATTTTATCTTCTAGGGATGTAACAAAGACTCCATTGCGCTTTCCAAGCTCGCCTGTTTCAAAATCAAACATAAATTTAGGGATCAAAAATAGTGAAAGACCTTTAGTTCCTGG
>JAPLBK010000023.1 GCA_026392775.1 Actinomycetota bacterium | reverse complement strand
TTCTCTGCCAATGGCCAAGGTTCTACTCCTTACGAACACTCATGGTGCTAGTGCTGAAGTTTTACCGGCACTTGGTTTGCTCCAGCACAACGTTCGCATCTTGCCCGCAGAAGCATCTGTTCTAGTAGATGCACCAGAAGTTGATGTTCTCCTCATCGATGCTCGCCGTGAACTACCGGCTGCAAAATCTTTAACCAAGCTCATTACAACAACTGGCATTGGTTGCCCCATCATTGCAATTACTACAGAAGGTGGCTTATCTGCATTTAATGCTGACTGGGGTATTAGTGATGTCATGCTCGACACTGCAGGACCTGCTGAAGTAGATGCTCGTATCCGTATTGTTTTAGGCAAGCAAGCTGCCTCTGATCTACGCAACGACCCACATAGCGGTGAGATTAGAAGCGGTGATGTGTCAATCGATGAATCCACATACACCGCCCGCCTCAAAGGTGAAGTTCTTGATCTCACTTTTAAAGAGTTTGAACTACTTAAATACTTAGCTCAGCACCCAGGCCGAGTCTTCACACGTGCTCAGCTCTTGCAAGAGATCTGGGGCTATGACTACTTCGGTGGCACACGCACCGTTGATGTTCACATCCGACGCCTTCGCTCAAAGCTAGGTCCTGAGTTTGAAGCAATCATTGGAACTGTTAGAAATGTGGGATATCGCTTCACTGTCGATGCATAAACTATGCGTCATATTTTAAAACTCCATCGCGATCTCACGAGCGATTCACTTCCTGAAGTATCACATAAGCACACCATCGAAACCTTTAACGTCTCAACCCACAAACAACAATGGCTAGATCTCAACAATCAAGTCTTTGCCCACCATGCTGATCAAGGTAATTGGGCAATGGCAGATCTAGATAACAGAATTGCCGAGAGCTGGTTTGATCCCCAAGGTTTCTTTCTTGCAACGCAAAAAGGAGTAATAGAAGGCTTTGTCTGGAGCAAGATTCACCAAGATTTAGTTTATCAAGATCCAGTCGGTGAGCTCTATGTTGTTGGCACAGCACCAGCCCATCATGGCCGCGGCATTGCACGAGCACTCTCGGTTGAGGCTATTAACTACTTTGTTACTAAGGGTTTAAAGCATGCGATGTTATATGTCGATGCTGATAATGAAAAAGCTTTAAAGCTCTATCAGTCATTAGGGTTTAACTAAAGTCACTCTGAGTAATTCTGTTTTCTACTACTATTTCCACAGGGCCCAAGAGAGATCACTGGCTATTAGCTATATCGCTTGGGCCGTTCAATTTGAAAATAAAAAAGGAGCCAGGGGAACTGGCTCCTTTTTACTTTCTCAACCCTCTTTAAGGACGAACAGGTTTTACACGCTTCGCTGGAATTCCTGCTCTAGCAGTTGCAACGGCTGCTTTGAAAGCATCATGTGCAGCTTTCTTGGCTTCCGGTGTTGTTGCAGCAGAACGTGCAGCTTCAAAGGTAGCTCTTGCGGATTCAATCGCTGGCTTTGCTGCTGCAACAGCAGCTTTATGCGCAGCTCTTGCTGCTTCATGTGCTGCTTTTTGTTCTGGTGTTGGTGCAACTCTTTTAACAACTGGTGTTGTTGCTTCAGCTGCTTGTGCTCCCGTGACACCCGCAAGTGCAAAGAGGCCTGCAGTAGTTGCTACTGCAATGGTGCGCTTTAACATGATCATGAAATTCCCTCATATCTTCCACAACCCTCTTGCGGATAAGAGAAATATAGAGCTAACTATCTGTGGCAAAGCCCTGGCTACCCTGTGAGTTTTTTGTGAAAACTTCAGGCAGTGAGCTCTTTTAAGCCTGCAATGAGGCGATCCACATCATCCTTCGTTGAATATGGCGCTAAACCTGCGCGCAGCGCGCCAGCATCACCTAAGCCAAGTGCGCGGGAGACCTCTAGGGCATAGAAGTTAGAGGCAGGAAGTGTGACGCTTTTAAGGGCCATAGCTTTATAGATATCAACGCTGTTATGGCCTGCAAAAGAGAAATAGATTGTTGGTGTGCGATGGGCTGCTTTTCCATACAAAGTTACTCCGGGTAATGATGCAACAGAGCTCTCTAGATATTCCAGTAGTTCATCTTCATACTTCTCTAACGCGTTCATGGAGTTAACAATCTTTTCACGCCGTGTAACACCATTACCTGGTGCCATCTCTGAAATGAAATTAACTGCTGCAATACATCCAGCCATTAACTCTTAGGGCAATGTGCCGAATTCAAAGCGCTCTGGGACATCGCTAGTTGCGGGTAATAACTTGTCATTAGATAAGGTCTCAAGTAAGGCTGGAGAGGCTGCTAGGGCCGCGCAGTGTGGTCCCATTA
>JAPLBK010000007.1 GCA_026392775.1 Actinomycetota bacterium | reverse complement strand
GTGTAAGCACGAGAGAGATCATCACGTGTTTTTAGTGGAACTTTAGATTGAATTTCAATCTTTCCACCTAGGTGAAGAAGGAATGTTCGATCACTGACTTTGCGAACTGTTAGTTCTGGGTTCTTTGCAAGTGCAATAGTTATTTGATCAGCGTGGGCTGAATCAATGGTGTCACACGTAATATCCAAAACAACTTTTTCTAAAAGAGATTCCACAACATCGAGTGCGGTGATAGTTGCACCGGCTGCGGTAATAACAGTTGTAGCAAGTGCTACAGGTTGGGCAGAAGGCGAGCCCTCAACACGGATAGTGATTCCATATCCGGGGGAAGTGGTAGCCATTTATACGACTCCGTATAAACGATCGCCGGCATCGCCAAGTCCTGGGACGATATAACCATGTTCGTTAAGTTTTTCATCTAGCGCGCCAGTAACAATATTGATTGGCACTTTGCTTCCAGAGAACTCATTCTCTACAGCTTTGACACCTTCAGGTGCTGACAAGATACAAATTGCTGTGATCTCAGTTGCACCAAGGTCAAGTAGATAATGAAAGGCTGCAATTAAAGTTCCACCAGTCGCAAGCATGGGATCTAAAACAAATACATGGCGGCCAGATAAATCTTCAGGCAAACGATTGGCATATGTGCTTGCCTTCAAAGTTTTCTCATCACGGACCATGCCAAGAAAACCAACTTCAGCATTTGGCATTAACTTGCTCATACCTTCGAGCATTCCAAGGCCCGCACGCAAAATAGGAACTACTACTGGGCAAGGCTCGGCCATTTTTAAGCCTTTTGTCTTTGTCACTGGAGTTGTTATCTCAACACTGTGCGTGCGAATCTCACGTGTGGCTTCATAGGCCAGAAGAGTTACTAGCTCTTCGACTAAGCGACGAAAGGTTGGGGAATCAGTACGTTCATCGCGCAAAACCGTCAATTTGTGGGCAATAAGCGGGTGATTGGCAACGTGAACTTTCATAGGCATTACCTTACAGGGCTTTCAATCCTTTCCAATGAGTGGAATCATCTGAGCATGACTGATTTCGATGACGACCTCGCAGAAGACATCGAAGAGTTTGACGTTTTAGCCGAAGATGCGCCAAAAGTAATGAGTCTCACAAATGAGTTAGATATAGCCGTAGCTGCGTGGCATGAAGACGGGCGTTGGACTTTAGGGATACTTCCAGATCCAAATGACATTGGCCAAATAATTTCAAGGCTTAAGGCACAACAAACAAATGGTGGATCTATAGCACTTATTTCAATTGATGAAGAATTCTTTATTTTAATTCGCGTTCTAGGTGCACACATTTCTCTTTTCCTTAGTGATGCAACGGCTGCGCTAGATTATGAAGTTGCAGAAGAGTTGCTAGAGATTGCAGATATTCCTCTTCCAGAAGATGATGATGAATCATCTCCAATCGGACAGTTAGAAATACTTGCAGATCTTGGGCTGAATGGCATGGAGATATCAGCACTCTGTGATGATGCAGAGTTGTTTCCTGATGAACAACTTGAGGCGATTGCTAATCGATTGGGATTTGGCGATCAGTTTGCAGAGTTATTAGAGCTGTGAATGATCAAGAGTTCATGCGCGCAGCTATAGCTGTCGCGCAACAAGCTAGTGCCAGTGGAGATGTTCCAGTCGGTGCTGTGATTGTTAATAGCTCGGGTGAAATAGTTGCAACTGGGCATAATGAGCGAGAATTGAATAATGATCCAACTGCACATGCAGAAATTGTTGCTATTCGAAAAGCGGCACAAGTATTAGGGCAGTGGCGCTTAGAGAATCACACAATTGTCGTGACCCTAGAACCATGTCCTATGTGTGCTGGTGCTATTGCGCAATCTCGAATATCCACATTAGTTTTCGGAGCATGGGATGAAAAAGGTGGTGCAGTTGGCTCAGTCTGGGATGTAATTCGTGACCCACGCGCCCTCAATAAGCTGGAAGTGCGCGGTGGAGTACTTGAAGAAGAGTGCTCAGCGATGTTGAAAGAATTTATACAAGGAGTTCGTAAGAAGGATTAAGAATCACCATTGATCCCTCATCTTCACCGACCATACCTTCAGCACGCATCTGTGAACCAACTTCAAGACCTGCAATGTCTCGACGTCCTAAGAACTGTAAGGAGACTCCACCAGTTTCATCCCAAATCTCAACTTCAAGGGCTGGGGCAGCACCGCGGGGAGCAGTCTTAATTGATGTTACTCGGCCTTGAACTTGAGCGCGCTTTCTCCATTGGATCTCAGCGATTTTCATGACGTTTTCTGCGTAATGGCTCACAGGTTCAACGTTGATTGGTGCGATTGTCTTTGGTGTTGGAGCTAAAGGCCTTACTACTTGTTTCACTTCACGAGGAGTGCGAACCACCATCTTCGCACCCAAAGTAATGCGATCGACATCGAAGGGAACAATTGTTGCAACTACGCGAGGTAATTGGGAAATAGGGGCTGCAATTTCTTCAGCAGTTTGATCGTGTAGCAAACGTCCTAAGAATCGAGAATAAGAACGACGCGGTAATAACAGAGTTAATTCAACTTCTTCTTTTTCTGTGAGTCGAATTGCATAATCTACAGCAGAGTTAGCTAAACGACGATCAGGACAATCAATGAGCTCTAATGTCACATCATCAAGAGCGTCAGATTTCGCCCAGGCTTTTTGAATTTCTTCGGCTCTGCGATCATCAATTACAAAGTGAACTGCAGTTAAGTTGCGTGGCTTAAGGCTGCGTGCATAACGAATGGCACCGACAGTTGCAATATCAACGCTATCGACCAAAATTGTTACATCGTGGCGCGCAATTGAAGTGGCGCGCTCTTGATGTTGCTTTACTGAAAGAGCTTCCTGTTCGCGGTCATACTGGCGACGCAAGCGTAAGAAAGACATAACAAGTATTGGTGCAGTGACAAGCACAAGCCAGGCACCTTCAGTGAATTTAACGACAGAAAAGATGATTACAACAAGCAATGAGACTGCACCTGAAAGTCCGTTGATAAATACTTTTGCTTTCCATTGTCCTTCTTTATGGCGTAGTGCATGTCGCACCATTCCAAAACCTGCCAGAGTAAAGCCAGTAAAAACACCGAGTGCATAGAAAGCAACTAAGTGCTCAACTGATCCTGCAGTAAATAGAACCAAGAAAATTCCGCCACCTGAAAGAAGCAGGATTCCATTTGAGAAAGCTAGACGGTGGCCACGCTTTGTTAATTGGCGAGGTAAGTATCCATCCGTTGCAACGAAGTTACAGAGCAATGGGAAAGCGCTATATGTGGTGTTCGCGCCAGCGAACAAAATTAACATTGTCGCCGCCTGAACCAACACGAACATTATTTGCCCAAATACCCCGTCACCCACAATTGTTTTAGCAATCTGGGAAATAACTGTTGGAGTGCCAGATTCATATGGCATCGCGTAAATCCGATGGGCAAACCAAGAAACTCCTAGAACTAATGAACCCAGCAGTCCACTCATAATAAACAAGGTGCGACGGGCGTTCACAGCCTCAGGTTGCTGGAATAGGGCAACTCCATCAGAGATAGCTTCTAGACCAGTGAGCGAAGAACCACCATTGGCAAATGCACGAAGCAAAATAAAAATGGCCGCGAATGTGAGTAAGCCTTGACCTTCACCCAGTGGGACGGCGCCTACCTGATCAGTTGGCAATGTCTCAAGAGTGCCGGTGAAGTTGCGATAGATGCCGATACTAAAAACTATGAACATGCAGCTAATAAAGAAGTACGTTGGCATTGCAAAAGCTTTACCAGCTTCTTTAACTCCGCGCAGATTGCCAAATGTTAAAAGCATAATCACAAGCAAAATCATCGGGATTTTCCATGAATGCAGTGAAGGAAACGTTGAAATGATTGCGGCCACACCAGCTGCTGATTGAATAGCTACAGTCACGATGTAGTCGAGCATCAGTGCAACCGCAGCAATTTGTGCAACAACGGGCCCAAAGTTATCTCGAGAGACTATGTATGCCCCGCCGGTTTTTGTATAAACGTTAATTACATTGCGATATGACAAAGTAATAATTGTAAGAATGACAAGAACCACTACAGTCATCGGCATCAAGATCGCAAATGCAGCTAAACCAAATGCAGGAAGAAGCGCGATTAGAATCTGTTCTGAACCATAAGCTGACGATGAAATGCAGTCGCTGGATAAAATTCCAAGCGCGTAACGCTTGCTCAATCGCTGGTGACCCAAAGAGTGGCGGTTAAGAGGATTTCCTAATAGACGGCGCTTAAGGGTGTAGAAAAAGGAGTCCTTCAGGTGTGCGTGGTCTTGAAGCACAACCGGTGTTGTAGCGTCATCAGTCCATGACTTAGGCACTTATAACTCCTCTTTTATTGCATATAACGCAATATTATTTCAAGGCTCTATCGTAGAGCGCATTGGCTTCAACTTCTTGCAGGCTGAGCGTATGCTTGCCGCTATGCATACACAGCTATATATCGATGGCCAGTGGGTAGAGGGCGCTAGCAAGGTTGCCGTCCATGATCCAAGTGATAATTCAGTAATTGCCGAAGTTTCTTTGGCCTCTGATGCACAGTGCGAAGCAGCTATCGCTGCCGCCGATGCAGCAGCAGAATCCTGGGCAAAGACTGCTCCGCGATATCGCTCTGAGATTTTGCGCAAAGCATTTGAAATTATGACCGGTGAAATTGAAGCAATCGCTACATTGATTTCACGCGAAAATGGGAAAGCGATGCCGGATGCTCGTGGTGAAGCCGCATATGCAGCAGAGTTTTTCCGCTGGTTTGCTGAAGAAACAGTTCGCACACCAGGAGATTTCCGCAAATCACCTTCAGGGGACAAGCGAATCCTTGTCACTCACGAACCTATTGGGCTTTCCATTCT
>JAPLBK010000136.1 GCA_026392775.1 Actinomycetota bacterium | reverse complement strand
AACTGCACATAAACGTTCTTGGCAGTTAAAGAGAATCGTTTTTCCATCGGTGGATAGATACTCACCCGGTGTTCCAAAGTTTTCAGTTGTAATCTTTGAAATTTCAAGTGGCTTGCTCAAAAATGCCCAGCGCAGTTGATTTGGCTTGGGGAAGGTGGCCGTTGACGTAGCAAGCCAGGTGATAAATACATCGCCATTTACTTTAGACAGTGCAACGTCATAGCCAAAAACTGATGCATCATCAGTTGATAGATCAAGAGTTTCATAGCTCCAAGTATTTGCATCACTGCCAGTTCGAGTTGCCACACGGATTGCTCCTGAAGTTATCTCCTTCTTTTGATTCATAGTTACTACAGAATCGTAAGCAATGTAAGTTTTCACTCCATCAAAGATTGCCTGAAGATGGAATCCAACATCGCCGGTTGTGCGCCCATCAGTTTTACGATCCCCATCAACTAACTCATAAGTCCAGCCTGGAGCTTTAGTTTTCACTGCACCCAATAAGACGCCTTGGCTTTCATCACGATAGAAAACCTGGATTGCAGAGGCTGTTGCCACACATGCATTTGTAACACTGACATCACTTGATGTGCGCACACGAATCAGATCTGAGTAATCATTAACCGTAGCTCCATTGCCATCGACAATATCGAATATAAAGCTATTGCCGTTATAAGAGGCATAGCGCAGATCTTTATCAGTTGAATCACTATAGAAAAGGTGCAGTGTTTGCTTAGTGCCACTTCCATTCACGCACATCGAGATTTGTCCAGCTATTGGATTTGAAGTTCGCCCACTTGTTCCACCAGCACCATCTACGGTTACTTTCTTCCATACTTTTCCATCGAATGTAGCAAGCTTTAAATCACCACTTTTTGTGTCAGTATATGCCACAGCAGGTTTACCGTTAAAGGTTGTGCTGGATACTGATTTACCATCTGCCGTTGCATCAAGGACTGAGCTCTTCCATCCAGTTTGCGGAGTCACAGCTTTACTTGCTACTGGCGTAGAAAGACCTAGAGAGTTCTTTGCAACAACAGAAAAAGTATAGGAAAGACCATTCTTTAATCCAGCAATTATAACTGGGCTAGTTAACGCTTTCTTTTCTACTCCAGTTTTAAGATTCTTAACAATATATTCATTGACTTGTGCTGTGCGAATATTTACTGGTGGGTCAAAGGAAACGAGTACAGAAGAATCACCGATAAATGCTTGAACATTACGTGGTGATTCAGGTAAACCAGTTGCAATACCGGCTGGAGGTTTGTTACGCATATCTTCCATCATCGCCAATAGCAATGGCCCAGGCTCTTTGAAAATCTCACCTGGATCTAAATTTGGAGTCATTACTGAATCCAAACCAGTTTTTGAGAACGTTGCCTCATCCAAGTGACTGGTTGATGAACCCGATTGATAGCGAGATGGTGTGTAAAGCTTTGGCTTCACACCGTTATTAGCTTTAATTCCAAGAGGACCAGACCAAACAAGTGAAGAGGTAAGTGCTTGGCCAAGTTCAAGTGATGGTGAAGGTAAATCTGCTAGACGGCGGCCATCGCCAGTTTGTGCATATGCATCAAATGGAGTTGGTTGATCCAAGCTGGCAATACCGTAGAAAGTGTCATAAGCATCATTAGATGTTCCATCCAGCAGATGAATTAACTTGAATAATCATTTCTGGGTTAGCTTTATCTAAATCTTTTCCTGCCAGTGCATTTGCTAATGCCGAGGTGTACCAAAGTGATGGATCAGGTGCACCTGAAAATCCTGAGTAGAAACTTCCTGGGCGCGCACTTCCTAAAATGCCCCAAGAGCTTGAGCGACCCCACGATGCATCAATATTGATAGTCACAGTGGATGCAAAATTAGCGGCCCAGACATCAACTGCAGCTTGCACTTCTTTTTTTGCCCAGTCTGGGAAGTTGTTGTATTTAACTTCAATTTTAGATTTAGCTTGCAGATTCTTAGCTGGAGCACGTTGCTCAGGTTTTATATCTGTTGCAGTACCAGCATAGATATGACCCCATTGTGTTGCCGGGATAACTTCGTAGAGAGCTTCTGCAGTTGGCACAGAGAAAATCGAAGCAAGAAGGGTAAGAGCAACAACGCTGGCCCGCGCCTTCTTCAAGAGGATTTTTCGCACAGGGGCACACTATCAAGGTGAGATGATTGGGCCATAGCCAGGGGTTGGATTAATCAATTCTCTAAGGAAACTGACAGAAAGAGTGAGCCCGATGACAGTGATAACCGTATTCACACGACATGGTTGTCATTTGTGTGATGTTGCAGTAGCTGTTCTTGAGGGAATGCGGGTCGAACTTAATTTCAAGATAGAAAAAACCTATATAGATGGAGATTTAGAGTTAGAGAAGCTTTATGGTGAACAAGTTCCAGTAATTCACATAGATGGAATTCATCATGATTTCTTTAGGGTTGATCCTGAACGATTTAAATCTTCCCTTGAAAAACATCGTCAGCGTCAATAATTTTATAAGAGTAACCCTGCTCAGCTAAGAAGCGTTGACGATTCTGAGCAAAATCTTGATCAATAGTGTCTCTAGAAACTACTGAATAAAACTTTGCCGTGCGTCCATCTGACTTTGGTCGCAAGATGCGTCCTAACCGTTGTGCTTCTTCTTGACGACTTCCGAATGCGCCACTGACTTGAATAGCAATAGTTGCATCAGGTAAGTCAATTGAAAAGTTAGCTACCTTTGAAACCACAAGAGTTGTTATCTCTCCTGATCTAAATTTATTAAAGAGAATCTCGCGTTCTTTGACCGGTGTTTCACCCTTAATTAATGGCACACCTAAGACCTCAGATAGCTCATCTAACTGATCAATGTATTGGCCAATAACCAGTATCTGCTCACCTTGGTGTTTCTTAACCAGTGCTTCAACCACATCACGCTTTGTGCGAGTTGTTGCGCAGTAGCGGTAGCGATTTTCAACTTCAGCTGTTGCATAGGACAAACGCTCGGTTTCAGTCAGATTTACTCTTACCTCGATGCACTCTGCAGGAGCGATATATCCTTGCGATTCAATTTCTTTCCAAGGAACATCAAAGCGTTTAGGACCAATGAGTGAAAAGACTTCACCTTCCATTCCATCTTCGCGCACCAATGTGGCGGTTAAACCTAAACGGCGGCGTGACTGGATATCTGCAGTGAAGCGAAAAATGGGAGCAGGTAATAAGTGGACTTCATCGTAGATAATTAAGCCCCAGTCATATGAATCAAAGAGATCCAGGTGGGCATAAATCCCGTTCTTTTTCTTCGTCATTACTTGATACGTAGCGATAGTTATAGGGCGAATCTCCTTCTTAGCACCTGAATACTCGCCAATCTCATCTTCATTCAATGATGTTCTCTTAAGTAATTCTTCGCGCCACTGCCTTGCCGCAAGGGTATTTGTCACCAAAATTAAGGTGGTGGCCTTGGCATGTGCCATGGCTGCTGCGCCAACAATCGTTTTTCCAGCACCACACGGCAAAACCACCACACCAGATCCACCATGCCAAAATCCTTCAGCAGCTAACTCTTGATAGGGACGGATTTTCCAATCATCTTGCTTGAGTGCAATTTCGTGGGCTTGTCCGTCAACGTAACCAGCAAAGTCTTCTGCTGGCCAACCAAGGCGGAGCAGTGAT
>JAPLBK010000030.1 GCA_026392775.1 Actinomycetota bacterium | reverse complement strand
CCCACTGCATAGATATGACGCCCAAAAGCTGTTCGGCCAAGAACGAATGTTCCAATAACCAAAAGCAAGAGGATGACCGGCACAACGTAAGGAATTCCCTTGAGGCTTACAAGATCTGGGTTATTGCTTCGCTCTAAATTCAAAGCAAAAACTGCCACACCGGTAATTCCAAGAAGGCCCGCAGTCTTTAATACCCAGAGTTTAATGAGTTCAGATTTTAGACCTGCTTTACGGCGGGAATAAATACTACTCAACCCTGTCAGCACATAGAGAACAGAGACAACTATAAAGAAAATCCAACTATAAAGAGGGGAAAGATTTGAGTTTTCAACTGCCAAAATAGTCTTATCTTCCACACGGATAGTTCCACCTTCACCTGCAAGCAACAGAAGAATTCCCTGGAAAGCAAGGAAGGCTGCCAAAGTTACAACGAAGGAAGGAATACCTAGGCGTGCAATTAATGTTCCAAGACCAAAACCTAAAATAATGCCGACGATGATTGATACAAGCAGAGCTGCATACCAAGGCACATCGTGGTTGGTAATCAAAATAACTAGAACTGCGCCAGTCACACCTGCTGTAAAGCCTGCAGAGAGATCAATTTCTCCAAGTAGTAGTACAAAAACCAACCCCATGGCAATAACAATCACCGCAGCTGCCTGTGTGAGTAGATTTGCAAAGTTACCCGGCGTTAAGAAAACGCTGGACATTGAGCCAAAAACAATGCAAAGAGCAACTAGGCCAAGAACTGCAGGAAGTGAGCCGATGTCGCCTGCTTTAACGCGGGCCCAGTAATCGCCCATGGCGCTTTTGATAGTGGCATCTTCATGCTCAATAACAACGCTCATTACTTTGCTCCCTTATTTGCTACAGGTGCTTGGACTCCGGCAGATTTTCCTGTCGTGATTAGTTCAATCACTTGGCGCGGAATAACTTCATTCTTATCAACCTGTGCAGCCATATTTCCAAGATACAAAGCGGCGATGTTATCTGCTACCTCAAAAACATCGTTGAGGTTGTGGCTGATTAATACAACAGCCAAACCATTATCAGCAAGGCGACGAACTAAGTTAAGTACTTGTTCAGTCTGTGCAACACCAAGGGCTGCAGTTGGCTCATCCAAAATAACTACTTTGCTGTTCCAGAGAACAGCACGTGCAATAGCAACTGTCTGGCGTTGTCCGCCTGAGAGTGAAGAGACTGTCTGGCGAATGGATTTAACCGTTCTAACACTCAGGCTATCAAGGGTCTTACGGGCGAGTGCTTCCATAGAAGTTTCATTTAATACTGCTCCACGCTTTTGCTCGCGACCTAAAAACATATTGTGTACAATGTCTAAGTTATCGCACAACGCTAGATCCTGATATACAATTTCAATTCCAAGAGCTGTTGCATCGCGTGGACCGTGAATATCAACCTTGTTACCTTCAAAAAGAAAATCTCCGGTCTCAGGTGTATATATACCGGCGATACATTTAATGAGTGTGCTCTTACCGGCACCGTTGTCTCCGACTAGGGCAGTTACTTTGCCAAGGGCGATATCAAAATTAACATCTTTAAGGACGTGTACCGGTCCAAAAGATTTATTAATGCCGCGTAATGAGAGTATCGGTGCGCTCATGGCTCTGACCACTTTCTTTAGGTTGTGCTTACTTGCGGTGAAAATATCCTATAAAAGAAGTTGCGGCTCAGGGAATGATCCCCGAGCCGCAACCTACTTTCTATTGCCTAGCTGTGTCGGATATTAGAGTCCGCTAGCTGTGCAGAGGTCTTCGATGCCCTTACAGACATCTTCCTTCTTCTGGAAGCCATCAGCAATAACGTCCTTGACGTTTGCCTTTGTGATTCCAACTGGTACCAATAGCACTGATGGGACATCAATTGTTCCGTTGTTTACAGAACCTGTTGCTGTTGTTGCTTCTTCTCCACGTAGCAATGCGATTGCTAGTGCAGCTGCACCTTCAGCTTCAGCCTTGATGGCCTTGTATACAGTGTTTGACATATCTCCTGTGAGGACTGCACGCAATCCGTCAACAGTTGCATCTTGTCCAGACACGCAGACTTTGCCGTTTAGCTTGTTCTTCTTAAGAACAGCAATAGCTGCAAGTCCAAGACCTTCGTTAGCTGAAACAACTGCATCAAGCTTTCCGCCAGCCTTTGATAGCTGCTGTTCGAAAATTACTCCACCCTTTGCGTTATCCCAGTCTGGAACAGCCTGGTCATCAACAAGTGTGTATGCCTTTGAATCGATCAATGGACGAAGAACTGAATCGTATCCAGCCTTGAATAGTGTTGCGTTGTTATCTGTTGGTGAACCGTTGAGGTAAACGATACGAGCAGATGACTTTCCTGCTGCATCTAGACATGCCTTGATGCCTTCACCTTGTAGACGACCGACTGCCTCGTTATCAAATGAAACATAGAATGAAGCTGAACCATTAAGTGTTAGACGGTCGTAGTCGATTGTCTTAACACCCTGTGCTGCAGCTTTGTCCTGAACAGCCTTAGCTGAATCTGAATCTAGGTTTACAAGGATAAGAACCTTTGCACCAGCTGTAAGCATCTGGTCTGCAATAGTTGCAAATTGTGCCTTGTCGCCGTTTGCGTTTTGAATGTCAACCTTTACTCCTGCTGCATCAAATGCTGCTTGTAGGAATCCGCGGTCAGCAGTTTCCCAGCGGTTTGATGATGCTGCATCAGGAAGAATTACACCAACAAAACCTTCTACGGCCTTATCAGCTTTTGAGCAACCTGTCAGTGCGATAGCAACTGCAGCAAGAACTGCAGTAATCGCGAGGCGGCGCTTTTTCATATATGAAACACCTTTCGAAAGGATCGCACCCCTGGGTGAATCTTTTTCTACCCGGATGAGATAGGAGCGATAGTGGAGTAAACGCTAGTGGGGATGCCTGGATTCGTCACTCTATTTTTGGTGAAATCTCACCCCATCACCTAACGATTTGATAACGCTCAACTGAGCGCACGATAGCCTTGGGCGGTGTCCACACAGATAGAGCAGTTAGAAGCCGCGATCAAAGCCGCCCTTGAGCAAGCCATTAGCGCTGGCTCACTATCTGGACAAATTCCGGCCACTATCAAATTAGAGCGCCCCAAAGATCGAGACCATGGCGACTATGCAACTTCTATTGCACTCCAACTTGCAAAGCCTGCCGGCAAAAATCCTCGCGATGTTGCACAGATTATCTGTGACTTGCTTTCTGGCACCGAAGGAATCTCAAAGGTAGATATTGCTGGCCCTGGATTTATTAACATAACTCTTAACCGCGCTAATCAAGCCGAGTTAGTGACAACGATTCTTAAGGCAACTAAGGATTATGGCAAAGGTAGTGCGCTCGCAGGGGTGCGCGTCAATCTTGAATTTATTAGTGCTAATCCAACTGGCCCACTGCACTTAGGACACACACGTTGGGCAGCAGTCGGTGATTCCCTAGGCCGAGTCCTTAGCGCTGCAGGGGCAGATGTTAAACGCGAGTTTTATATTAATGATCGCGGTAATCAGATGGATTTATTTGGAGCATCGGTTGAAGCGGCAGCTTTAGGTAATCCGATTCCTGAAGATGGTTATCAGGGCGCATACATTTCAGATTTAGCTAAAGAAGTTGTAGCAAGTGATCCATCTATCACTTCTTTGCCAGAAGGCGCGCGCCATCCAGCTTTTCGGGAAGCTGCATATGCCCTTCAATTAAAAGATCAGCAGAGAGTCTTAGATACTTTTGGAACACATTTTGATGTCTGGTTTTCAGAGCGTTCACTACATGATCAAGGCGCAGTTGAGCATGGCTTAGAGAAGTTGCGCAAGCAGGGCCATGTATTTGAGGAAGAAGGTGCAGTATGGCTGCGCACAACTGACTTTGGCGATGATAAAGATCGCGTATTAACTAAATCTGATGGCTCACTTACTTACTTCTCATCAGACACCGCTTATTACATCAATAAGCGTGAGCGGGGCTTTGATATCTGTATCTACATGCTGGGCGCAGATCATCATGGATATGTGAATCGCTTAAAAGCTATTGCCGCATGTACAGGGGATGATCCTGAGTACAACATTGATGTGCTTATTGGTCAGCTAGTAAAGATTATGGAAGGTGGGGAAGAGGTCAAACTCTCTAAGCGCGCCGGCACCATAATCACTCTAGAAGAGTTAGTAGAAAAAGTCGGCGTTGATGCTGCCCGCTACACCTTGATTCGATACCCAGTAGACACACCCATGGTCATGGATATCGATATCTTAAAGCGCAATACCAATGAGAACCCGGTCTACTACGTTCAATACGCTCATGCTCGTATTACCGCTGTTTTGCGAAATGCCGCTGATTTAAATATTTCAGTTGATTTGAGCGCCTTTGATTCATCACAGCTTGTTCATGATCGTGAAAACGAACTATTGGGGGCTTTAGCTGAGTTCCCACGTGTGGTGCAAAGCGCGGCTG
This sequence comes from Actinomycetota bacterium, assembly GCA_026392775.1. The sequence continues at coordinate 1,453 of JAPLBK010000030.1, read as the reverse complement.
AACTTCGCCAACCTCACCGTGTCGCTCGCTACCTTGAAGAGTTAGCCGGTACTTATCACGGCTTCTATGCCGACTGTCGTGTGTTACCAATGGGCGAAGAAAACCCATCTCCATTACACACTGCCCGTCTATTACTCTGTGCTTCTACGAAGCAAGTAATTAAAAATGGTTTAGATTTATTGGGCGTTAGTGCACCGGAGAGGATGTAGACATGTGGTCCTCTCATGTTAAGACTGGCGCAGAATTAACAATCTCTTCAATCCCGGTTTCAGCGTTAGCTAAAGAGTTTGGCACACCAGCCTTTGTTATGGATGAAGCAGATTTTCGAGATCGCGCTTCAGCCTGGAACACAGCTTTGCATGAAGCTTTTGGAAGTAACGCGGGCACTGTTTATTACGCAGCTAAAGCCTTTATATGCGTTGAAGTTGCCCGTTGGATTAAAGATATCGGTATCGGTATTGATGTCTGCACAGGCGGTGAGTTAGCTGTTGCCCTTAAGGGTGGAATTGATCCTGCCAAGATTGAAGTGCATGGAAACAATAAATCTGTAGCTGAACTAGAAAAGGCTGTGGCAGCCGGAGTTGGCACAATCGTTATTGATTCACTCTATGAAATAGAGCGGGTTAGCTCAGCTGCAACTAAGTATGGAGTAGTTCAAAAGGTCTTGTTGCGTCTAACACCAGGCATTGAAGCCCACACACATGAATCTATTGCCACCGCCCATGAAGATGTGAAGTTTGGCTTTTCAATTGCAAGTGGTGCTGCGTGGAATGCAATTACCCACGTGCGCACGCACTCATCCCTAGAACTGCGCGGCTTCCATGCCCACATCGGTTCACAGATTTTAGAAACTGAGTCATTTGAAATAAGTGCCCAGCGCCTTATTGAACTTCTTGCTCAGTACCGTGATGAATATTCAGCAGAGCTACCTGAACTTGATTTAGGTGGGGGATATGGAATTGCCTATTTACCGGGAGAAACTAATTTAGATCCAGCATCAACGATGAAAGCTTTGGCAGAAGTTGTTAGTAGCCAATGCCCTGCTCATAAGCTTTCCATTCCTCGGATTTCAATTGAGCCAGGGCGAGCAATCGTTGGACCAACGATGTTCACACTCTATGAAGTTGGAACAGTTAAAGATGTCACTTTAGAAAACGGTACGATTCGCCGTTATGTCTCTGTTGATGGTGGCATGAGCGATAACCTGCGCCCTGCTTTGTATGATGCTCAATACTTCGCAGCGCTAGCAAATCGTGGTAGCAGTGCACCAAAGATTTCTTCACGTATTGTCGGAAAGCACTGTGAGACCGGCGATATTGTCATTCGCGAGATTGAATTGGAAAGTGACATTGTTCCTGGAGATTTATTAGCCACCCCAGCAACAGGTGCATATGGACGCAGCATGGCAACTAATTACAACCACGTGCCACGACCACCAGTAATTGCAGTAAAA
>JAPLBK010000088.1 GCA_026392775.1 Actinomycetota bacterium | reverse complement strand
AGTTAAGAGATCGGTATCAGAATCCGTCTCAATTCCACGCTTTCCAAAGAGGCCCATGAGGTGAATAAGAATACCTTTGGCGATGGCAAAACTACCTAGTAGAATTCACAAATGAAGGACTTACTGCGCACACAAGATCTCAGCCGCGATGATGTTGAGCTTTTGCTGGAAACCGCTGCGGCATTTGCCGAGAATCCGCTTCGCTCTAAAAGCGCTTTAGCTAATAAGAGCGTTGCTATCTATATGACAAAGCCTTCAACCCGCACTCGACTTTCCTCTGAAACAGCAGTCGCCCACTTAGGTGGCACTCCAATCTTTATTCGTGGCGATGAATTGCAATTAGGCCGAGGGGAAACAATCGCGGACACAGCAAAAATTATTAGCGGTTATTGCAGTGCGCTCATCATTCGCACCTTTGCTCAGGTAGATGTTGATCAATTAGGAGCACATGCATCCATCCCTGTTATTAACGCCTTAACTGATGATGATCACCCAACCCAATTACTTGCCGATTGGCTAACTATTCGCGAAAACTTTGGAAAAGATATTGCGGGTCGCAAATTTGTTTATCTTGGTGATGGAAACAACATGTCACATGCTTGGTTAATCATGGGCGCAATCATGGGTGCGCATGTTGTTGCTGCCACACCAAGCGGTAAGTGGGCACCTAATCCAAAAGTTGTTGAGATTGCAAAAAATATTGCAGCTAAAAACGGTGGAAAAGTTGAAGTAAGTCATGATCCAGAAGATGCATCTAAAGATGCATCGGTGTTATATGCCGATGTGTGGATGTCGATGGGAGATTCTGAAAGTGAACGCAAGGAAAAAACGTTGGCACTGACACCCTTTGCGGTAACAGAGAATTTATTCTCACTCACCAAAAAGGATTCAATATTCATGCATTGTTTACCTGCGCATCGAGGTGAAGAGGTTGAGGCATCTGTAATCGATGGTCCACGTTCTGTAATTTGGCGTGAGGCATATCATCGCCGCACAACGATTCAATCGCTGCTTTTCCACCTCACTCAGGGTGACTTGAAAGGCAACTAGCACTAGCATTCTGCCCATGCGTGTAGTCGTCCCGAAAGAGATCAAAGATGGTGAGAAGCGCGTGGCGCTTGTCCCCGATGTCGTCAACAAATTAACTCGACTTGGTTTTAATGTTGTCATCGAATCCGGAGCTGGAAGCCATTCTCAGGCGCTAGATGTTGAATTCAAAGCCGCCGGTGCAACGATTTCTGATGGTGAAGTGCTGAGCACCGCTGATGCAGTTCTTTCAGTTCAACCGCTAACACCAGCCCAGATGAGTAAGTTAAAAAAGGGTGCAATCACCATTTCATTCCTCTCTCCAGTAACTGCAGTTGATTCAATAGATGCTGCAGTATCCGCTGGGGTCACAGCGTTTTCACTTGAACTAGTTCCACGTATTTCACGCGCACAATCAATGGACGCACTTACTTCTCAAGCATTATGTGCCGGATATCGGGCAGTTCTTGTTGGCGCAGAACTATCACCAAGATTTTTTCCATTGCTTATGACAGCAGCAGGAACAGTTACACCTGCACAAGTACTTGTCCTTGGTGCAGGTGTTGCAGGACTACAAGCAATTGCAACTGCCCGCCGACTTGGCGCAGTTGTTTCTGCTTACGATGTTCGCCCAGCATCTGCTGATGAAGTTCGATCAATGGGTGCAACATTTGTAGAGTTAGAACTTGAATCATTAGAGGGCGCTGGTGGTTATGCACGTGAGATGACTGAAGACCGTGCGGCTAAGCAACGTGAACTTCTAACTCCTTACATTGCTAAATCGCACATTGTTATTACAACCGCTGCAGTACCTGGTCGCCAAGCACCTCGCTTAATGACTCAAGCAATGATTGATTCAATGGCCCCAGGCACAGTCATCGTTGACTTAGCTGCCGAAACTGGTGGAAACGTTGAAGGATCTAAACCTGGAGAGATTGTCATAACATCAGGTGGCGTAAAGATCTGGGGCGGTAAAGATGTTCCAAGCCAGCTCCCATTCCACGCTTCATTCCTGTATTCGCGCAACGTAGTTAATCTTTTAACTCTCATGACTACGGCTGCAAAAGAGGGTGAAGCAGTTGCTTTTAACCTTGATTTTGCGGATGAAATTATTAATGGCTCTGCGCTAACACACGCTGGATCACGAAGAGGAGACAAGTAAATGGAACCGATGGCAATTGTTTCAATCTTTGTCTTAGCAGTATTCGTGGGTTTTGAGGTTGTATCTAAAGTCTCTTCAACTCTGCACACACCTCTAATGTCAGGTGCTAACGCCATTCACGGAGTTATCTTGGTAGGAGCAATTATCGTTGCCGACCACAGTTCAACCAATCTTGAACTAGGTCTATCAGTGGCTGCAATTATTTTGGCAACCATCAACATGGTGGGCGGTTTCCTCGTTACCGATCGAATGCTTGAAATGTTCAAAGGAAAGAAAAAATGAGCCGCACGCTATATGACCTCATAGGTCTAGCCGCCGGTGTGGCATTTATTCTGGCGCTCAAAGGCTTATCTCATCCAAAGACTGCACGTCGCGGAAACCTAATCGGAGCTTTTGGTGCAACTTTGGCAACGCTCGTTGTCTTCTTCTATGCCAATTCTGGATCATCACTTCCACTAAATAATTTAGGTTGGATTCTCGGTGCGATGCTAGTTGGTCTAGCTGTTGGTGTTCCAGCTGCCCGGAAAGTCCAAATGACACAGATGCCACAGCTTGTGGCTTTATTTAATGGTGTGGGCGGTGGCGCAGCTGCTTTGGTAGCAATCGTTGAATACCTGCACTTAGGGGCAGAGGCAACTACAGCTGAAGTTATCTTCACAGTCTTCACAGTCATCGTCGGCTGTGTTTCATTCAGTGGTTCAATCATTACTTTCTTAAAGCTTCAAGAATTAATGACTACTCGCCCAGTTATTTTCCCAGCAGGTCGATTCATCATTGCAGCAACGCTGGCTAGCGTAATTGGTGTTGGTGGCTGGGTTGTAACAGCCCTTGGAACCACGCCACTCTTGGTTCTAGCTGCACTATCGCTGCTTTTTGGTGTTCTCTTCGTACTCCCAGTGGGTGGCGCAGATGTCCCAATTGTTATCTCACTATTGAACGCGTTTACTGGTTTAACTGTCGCTGCAAGTGGTTATGTTTTAGATTCAGTTCTACTCATCATTGCAGGAACTTTGGTGGGAGCATCAGGAACAATCTTGACGCGCTTAATGGCAGAAGCCATGGGACGTTCTTTATTTGGAACTCTCTTCGGTGCATTTACTGCAAAGCCACAAGAAGCAACTGGCACAGGGGAAGAACGCCCAGTGCGTTCAGGCTCACCTGACGACGTTGCGATCTTGCTTAACTATGCACGTCGTGTAGTTATCGTTCCAGGATTTGGTTTAGCTGTTGCACAAGCTCAGCACACCGTTCGTGAACTTGCAGACATGATGATCGCTAAGGGAATTGATGTTGCATATGGAATTCACCCAGTAGCTGGTCGTATGCCTGGACATATGAACGTCTTGCTTGCAGAA
>JAPLBK010000048.1 GCA_026392775.1 Actinomycetota bacterium | reverse complement strand
AGAGAGCCACGGTCCTTTTCAAAAGACAATGCCATACTCCCTGCCCAAAAGCGACCTGCTGGATCGACTTTTCCATCATTCATTCGCATATCGTCTTGAAGAAAGGAATGCAATGGTGAGTACTTTCCCTCAACGCTAATACGTGCAAATCCTTTTTGGGTGGCCGCTATGTAATGACCATCTTTAGTATGTGCAATAGCTCCAATCATTGATGGCACGCCAAAACTTTCAGTCTTGCCCGTATCTATATTTGCAGTATGGAAAGTATTTTGTGTGATATCGGTCCATGTCACTGAATTAGTCTCGGGAGTCCAAATTGGACCTTCACCCAAATCAGAAACTACTTCTGAGATTGCCCGAATATCCATAATTATAAAATTCTTGGATCTATCTGAATTTTAGGACCAACACCTGCTCCAGCTATCTTCTTACCTGAAAGAACATCAGAACACTTTGATAAACCAACTGTTGCAGCCACAATCGGCCGTGGATCGATCTCCCCACGTGAATAGAAATCAATGGCACCTTTTAAACCTGGGGAAGCAGAAAGGATTCCAACTGCGGTAATGTCTTTGAGCACCAATGAACGACTATCCAGCATGCTCGGCTCACCAGAAACACCAATATATACAAGGCGACCGCCTGGTTCCACGCGAGCAAGTGCTTCTGCGGGAATCCCTGAGTCATTTGTGGCATCAATAATTGCGTCATAGCCTCCATCTACATCTTCAAATTTTTGTGAAGCGAAATGAACACCTAATTTTCTTGCAAGTGAGAGTGTTTCAAGATTTCGGCCAACCATGTGCACTTCTGCACCCATAGCAATGGCAAATTGTGCGGTGAGCAAACCAATTGTTCCACTACCCCATACCAAAACTTTTTTTCCTGGAGCAGCATGGGCAGCCTGCGCAGATCGCAAAGAGTTCCCACCAGGCTCAATGAGGGCACCAATGGAGTCATCAATTGAATCTGGCAACTCATGAAGAGCAAACTCTGGGACCAATAATTGTTCTGCACGTGCACCAGGCCATCCATTTCTAATTCCTATTTCAAATCTAGCGCTACACACATGTTGTAAACCGGATTTACAACGTTTACATTTTTGACATCCGAGCATCGTGTCACCAGTGACACGTTTGCCTATCCAATTCTTATCGACACCTTCGCCAATACTTGTAACCGTGCCACACCACTCGTGACCAAGTCGCATTGGATATTTAGCTTCTCCTGTTTGAAAATAAGCCATATCACCGTTAAAGAATTCAACGTCAGTACCGCAAACACCGGCTCGGGCAATATCAATGACAACGTGTCCTGGCTTTGCAACAGGTGATTCAACTTCTTCTATGGTTGATTGACCGGGTGCATGAACAACGAATGCCTTCATAAGAATCCCAATACTAGACGAAGTATTCTCGGCACGGCTATGCTCCTGACACTCAATAGTAGGGAGCATCTTGCGTGAGAAGTTCGCATTGGTATGCCGGAGACGGTAGAGATGCCTATATTCATCGCGCATGGATGCGACGTGGAAACCCAGATTCAGTATTTGACGGGCGTCCTCAGATTGCGATCGTTAACACTGCATCCGATCTTGCACCATGTAATTCACATCTAGATGAAATAGCACAAAGCGTAAAAAATGGAATTTGGGAAGCCGGCGGTGTACCGCTAAATCTTCCAATGATTTCTCTTGGTGAAACCCAAGTGCGGCCGACAGCTATGTTATGGCGCAATATGGCCGCCATGGCCACAGAAGAAATGATGCGAGCCAATCCAATCGATGGTGCAGTTCTCTTAGGCGGATGCGATAAGACTATTCCTGCATTACTGATGGGTGCTTCCTCAGTTGATCTTCCTTCAATTGTTGTTCCCGGAGGTCCAATGCTTACGGGAACTTTTAGAGGTTCCCCACTTGGATGTGGAACAGATGTATGGCGAATGAGCGAAGAAGTTCGAGCCGGATTATTGAGTAAAGCTAAATTTTTAGATTCTGAATCAGCAATGATTCGATCTCGTGGACATTGCAACACAATGGGAACTGCATCAACTATGGGAATCATGGCTGAGGCACTCGGAATGACACTTCCTGGAGTTGCTGGCATACCTGCTGCAGACAGCAGACTTCTTCAAGCAGCACACAACTCTGGACGTCATATAGTTGAAATGGTCACTAATAATCTCAAACCAAGTGATGTTATGACTAAAGCATCCTTTGAGAATGCAATTCTGACACTTGCCTCTATTGGCGGATCCACAAATGCCGTTGTGCACTTACTTGCTATTGCCGGTCGGCTTGGAGTCGCACTTACTCTTGATGATTTTGATCGAATTGGATCACGGAGTCCCCTACTTGTAAATCTTCAACCGTCCGGAAAGTATTTAATGGAAGATTTCTATCGCGCAGGTGGATTGAGTGCTGTTTTTAATCAACTCACAAATCTACTTAATCCACAGGCGATAACGGTCACAGGTAAATCTCTCATGTCTACGATTGGCGAAGGCGAGATTTTTGACTCTGAAGTCATCAAAACTATTGATGCACCGCTACAAAAAGAAGCTGGCATAGCAGTTCTGCGAGGAAATATTGCACCTCTTGGAGCTGTAATAAAACCTGCCGCAGCAAGTGCAAAGCTATTGAAACACTCTGGGCCTGCATGTGTTTTTGAAAGCATTGAAGATTTTCACGCACGCATAGACTCTGAAGATCTAGATGTCACTGCAGATTCGGTTTTAGTCCTACGAGGATGTGGCCCAAAGGGTTATCCAGGTATGCCAGAAGTGGCAAACATGAAGATTCCAGGAAAACTGCTAGCGCAAGGTGTTACCGATATGGTTCGAATATGTGATGGACGCATGAGCGGAACTGCTTATGGCACTGTTATTTTGCACGTTGCACCAGAATCTGCTGCAGGAGGGCCGCTCTCAAAAATTAGGTCTGGTGACATTATCGAATTAGACGTTTCGTCGCGAACACTGAATGTGAAGTTATCAGAATCTGAACTTGCCGCTCGATTGGTTCCACCATCAACTGAGAATGCTTATGCAAATCCAGATCGAGGGTGGCAAAAAATCTACGTAGAGCATGTGATGCAGGCAGATACGGGTGCTGACCTAAACTTCTTAATTGGTTCTAGCGGCTCAGAAGTAACGCGCGAATCTCACTAATTCCATTAGACTCTGTATCTTGTATTACTATAAAAAGAAAGGTGGCAACTAATGGCTAAGAATGTAAAGCGCCAATTTCCAAAGCCATCAGAGCTAGCACCTCTTCTTCAGTTTTCTCTTCCCACTCTTCGTCGCAAGAAGCGTCGTCTTGAAAGGGCTTATACAATTTGGGATCTGCGCGATATCGCTAAGAGGCGTACCCCTAAAGGCCCATTCGATTACACGGATGGATCTGCAGAAAGTGAAATTAGTCTAGAACGTGCACGTCAGGCATATCGTGATCTCGAATTTATCCCAAGCATTCTCAAAGATGTATCAAATGCAGATTTGACTCGCATCGCACTCGGTGAAACTTTCTCAATGCCACTTGGAATTTCTCCAACTGGCTTTACCCGCATGATGCAGACCGAGGGTGAAATTGCTGGAGCTCGAGCTGCAGAAAAATTTGGAATTCCTTTTACTCTCTCGACTCTTGGAACTAGCACAATCGAAGATGTTGTTGCCGCAGCACCTGACGGACGCAATTGGTTTCAGCTCTATATGTGGAAAGACCGCGAAGCAAGTATGGCTCTTGTTGAACGTGCAAAGCGTGCTGGTGTAAAGAATCTAATGCTCACAGTTGATGTTCCTGCTGCAGGTCAAAGAATTCGTGACTCTCGCAACGGCCTCACTGTCCCTCCACGTTTAACTGCCGGCACAGTAATCAATGCAATCCCAAGACCAGCTTGGTGGATTAATTTTCTTACGACCCCTTCTATTGAATTTGCTTCAATGAAAAACTGGGAGGGCACTGTTGGCGAACTACTTGATTTTATGTTCGATCCAACAATGACTTGGGAAGACCTTAAATGGATTCGTCAGCAATGGGATGGCACTTTGACGGTTAAAGGGATTCAAAATCTTGAGGATGCAAAAAAGGCCGCGAAGCTAGGTGCAGATGCAATTCTTTTATCTAATCATGGTGGACGTCAGCTTGATCGAGCACCAGTTATGTTGCACCTACTTGCAGATATTAAGAAGGAATTTAAGAAAGATTACGAAATCCATATCGATACTGGAATTATGCATGGGGCAGATGTTTTGGCTGCTGTGGCCCTCGGTGCTCAATTCACATACGTTGGAAGAGCCTATTTGTATGGCCTCATGGCCGGCGGGCAAGATGGGGTGGAACGAGCCTTGGAAATTATGCGCACTCAAATGGTTCGCAATATGAAGTTACTTGGGGTCAATTCACTTGATGAGTTAACGCCGAAGCATGTTCGCTTCTTGAATCGCAGTTAAATGGTGGCGGGTGAAGGATTTGAACCTTCGAAGGCAGAGCCGGGGGATTTACAGTCCCCTCCCATTGGCCGCTCGGGCAACCCGCCAAGGTCGAACAAGTACTGCGGCAATTATGGATAGTGCGAAGGGAAAGGATACCTTAGCCTCGTAGTCGCACAAACCGCGCTTTTAAGCCAGCGAAGGAGTTCTCACCATGGCCGCAGATGCAAGCTTTGACGTCACCTCCAAGATCGACCGCATGGAGCTCGATAACGCTATCAACCAGGCTATTCGCGAGATTGATACTCGCTTTGATTTCAAAAACACTGGTTCAAAAATTGAACTTGAAGGTGAAAAGGTTTTGATTGAAGCCGACACTGAAGAGCGCGCAAAAGCAGCACTCGATGTCGTTAAAGACAAGATGATTAAGCGTGGAGTTTCACTCAAGCACCTAGATGCAGGAGCCCCACAACTGAGCGGCAAGATCTACAAAATTGCAGCACCCCTAAAAGAAGGCATCTCAACAGAGAATGCAAAGAAGATTGCAAAGCTTGTTCGCGATGAAGGTCCTAAGTCAGTCAAGACTCAGATTCAAGGTGATGAACTGCGTGTGACTTCAAAGAGTCGTGATGATCTTCAAGCAACTATGGCCATGATCAAAGATGGTGGCTGGGATTTCGCAGTTCAATTTACGAACTTTAGATAATTGAGTAAAAATAAATTAGGCCTTGTCTTTGGCTTTAGTG
>JAPLBK010000163.1 GCA_026392775.1 Actinomycetota bacterium | reverse complement strand
GGATGGAAAGCGAAAGCTGGTTCCATTTCCTGCCGTCATTGGCCATGAAGCAGCTGGTGTAGTTGTTGAGGTTGGTCCTGATGTAACAGGAGTTGTTGCTGGCGATCACGTCATTATGTCTATCGTTCCTAACTGTGGAACTTGTGAATATTGTGCAAGTGGTCGCCCAAATTATTGTTCTACAGCTGGAAATGCGATGTCAGTTGGCGGATTATTTGATGGCACATCACGGCTCTCCCACAATGGAGAAAAACTCAATCACTTTTTAACTGTTGCCTCTTTTGCTGAAGGCTACGGCGCAGTCATTAACACAGCCAAAGTTAAGCCTGGTTCAACTGTTGCAATCTTTGGTTGCGGCGGAGTTGGGTTAAACATTGTTCAAGGTGCACGTATGGCCGGTGCAACAACAATTATTGCTGTGGATGTAACTCAGGAAAAACTTGATTTAGCTAAAAAGGTTGGAGCAACTCACGTCATCAATGGTGCAACTAGTGATCCTGTGACACTGGTGAAGCAAATCTGTGGCGGGGTTGACTATGCCTTTGAAGCTCTAGGGCGAGAGAGCACCATTCAGCAGGCTTGGGGCACGGTCGGTGTGGATGGAACGCTCATTTTGGTGGGACTCATGAAAAATGGTGCCACCATCACCCTTGATGCCGGCCCCTTTGTCAACGAACAGTCGATTAAGGGCTGCTACTTTGGCTCAGCCAACCTGAGAAAAGATGTTCCAGCGTTAGTAAAAAGTTATCTAAATGGCGAACTATTCCTAGACGAGCTCATCTCTGAGCGGATAGGTTTAGAGGGCCTCAACTCAGCATTTGATCGTTTAAGGGCTGGGGAGGGAGCGCGAAACGTATTGGTCTTCGACTGATTCGTTTTACGTAAGTACCGTAGTGAAGTTTTCAAAACTAACTAGCGGATCTGTAGCTGCAGCACTTGTTGTTGCACTAGCGATCCCAGCACTAAGTACTTCTTCTGCATCAGCTGCTACAGACTATTCAAAGATCACCAACGCCTCACAAGGTGGCGGTATGGCCGGTCTTGCAGCTGCATGTGCGAAAGAAGGACAGCTCAACGTAATCGCTTTGCCTCTTTATTGGGCAAACTACGGCGACATGATCGACGGATTTAAGAAGACATACGGCGTCAAGATTGATGAAGCTAACCCAGAAGGTTCTTCACAGGAAGAAATCGATGCCGCAGTCACAAACAAGGGAACTAACCGTTCACCTGACGTATTCGATATTGGTCTTGCAGTAGCAGTGAAGTACCTCAACACAGGTACTTTTGCTCCATACAAGGCAAAGACATGGCAGTACTTGCAGTTCGCACAAACAGTTGATCCAAGTGCGCAGGTATCACCTAACTACACAGGAACAATGACAATTGGTTATAGCGGAACACTTGGAACTATCACAAAGCTTGATGATCTTCTAGATCCAAAGTTCAAGGGCAAGATTGCCCTTAACGGAGATCCACAAGGCTCATCTGCTGCCATGAACGGTATCTTCATGATTAACAAGGCACTTGGTGGAACTTTTGATGATGTCACAAAGGGTGTTGCATTCTTCGCAAAGCTCAAGGCAGCGGGAAACTTCATCAACGTTAACCCAACAGAGGCAACAATTGCTTCAGGTCAGACACCAGTTGTAATCGATAATGGTTACATCCAAGCAGGAGTTATAAAGACCATGGCTAAAGCTGGCAAGGTGTGGAAGATGTACACACCTGCAGCAGTTGGTTCTACATACAACAGCGCAATCTCTGCATGGGCACCACACCCAGCATGTGCTCGCCTATGGATGGAATACACACTTGGTGAAACAGGCGCAACCATCTGGGCCAAGGGTGGAGCGACTCCAACTCTATGGGTACAACTACTAAAGACTGGTCGTGCATCTGCAGAAGGTAAAGCCGCTATTGGTGTGAGCAAGGTTGTTGCTGAAAAGGCAACATCTGATCAGACTGCAAAGGCTCGCGTTTACCTCAAGACTGCATGGCCTGCAGCTGTAGGAACTAGCTGAGTAGAAACGTCAATTCATTGACACAGCTTCAATACAAGGGAACCGGTTCTGCCAGTGGCAGGACCGGTTCTCGGTATTGGCGCAGTAAAAGTGCATACCTTGGTGTAATTCCATTCCTCATTGTGAGCGGATTATTTCTTCTCTATCCAACATGGAATGTGGCATCAGGTGCTTTCCAAGATAACTATGGAAAATTCAGCACTTCAATTCTTAAAGAAGTTTTTAACTCTCCTATTGCACGACATGCATTTGCTAACTCGCTCGAAATTTCGATTAAAACTGCACTTGCTGGTGCCATCATGGGTGGCCTCTTCGCATGGGCCATTGTTAATGGCAAACGCGATGGTTTTTTCTACCGATTCTCAGTGGCTTTGAGCTCAGTGCTCGCCCAGTTCGGTGGCGTTATGTTGACCTTTGCTTTCTTAGCTACTTTTGGTTTTAACGGACTTGTTGCAAAT
>JAPLBK010000014.1 GCA_026392775.1 Actinomycetota bacterium | reverse complement strand
AACTGAGTAATCGCACCCTTTGATTGAAAGAGGGCATAAGTTGAGCCCGAAGTAAAAGTTCTACCTGATGAAGCAAACTTATATGTCCACGTTGGAACATAGGTACTTGAAAACTTTGTTATGGCACTTTCTACTTTTATCCCCATTACAACTTCTCCCCCAAGTAAAAGAGAGTTAGTCGCACTCAGCCAATTTCTGGAAGCCTTTGGTGCGCTACTGCGCACAACTAAAACAACTTTACCCACTTTAGAAACTTTTATAATGACTCCATCAACTTTTCCTACCAGTTTTTTACCGCCTAATGTTTCACTACTTAATCCAACTACCGTGATGGATCCATCTGCATGCTTAACAACTGACTCAAAAACAGTTAATTCCGTGCCCACCACGATTGGCTTAGCAATTACACCTGCGAGATCAGCGTTAATTATTGTGCCAGAGCTTCCAACAGCAGTAATTCCATTTTTATCTACCGCTACTGAATTAATCAAAATCGGTGCACTTAACTGCAATGTGTATTGAGCTAGCGACTGAGTTGCGGGATTAAGTGACCATAGCGAAAAAGCATCTAAGTCGGCGCTAAAAATATCGGCAACGGGAGTGGTTTTATCTGGATTGAGCGCAGATGCTGTTGGAGAAGGCGCAGGCGTTGCTCGAGCTAATGAAGTCGAACCAGCTAGCCAAATAACTCCACTGCTATCGACTGTTACTGCAGTTGCAACTGATGGTGAAGCTTTATCAAGCTCTATGCTCCAGAGCTCTTTGCCAGTTAAATCCAGGGCTTTAGCAAAGGATTTATCTGCCTTATTTCCATAAACAATAATCGTTTTACCTGAAACTACTAGGCCTGAAAACTCATCAATAGAACCCACTGTTGTAAGTAATTTTAGGGATTTAACTACAGGTTTTTTAGGTGCCGCGTTTGCAAAAGGTGTTAATAAAAGAGAAGAAATTACAACTAAGGAAAGTAAGCGTTTCACGCTAATTCCTGCGAGCGATCGCGCGCGGCTTTCATAGCTTGGGCAACAACATCACCCAGTTGGTGTGATTCAAAAGATGCAAGAGCTGCGGCAGTTGTGCCATTTGGACTTGTGACATTTTCGCGCAAGGTTTTTGCACTCTTTCCTGATTCATCCAGCAGTTTTGCTGCGCCCACAATTGTTTGCACGGTAAGAGTTGTTGCATCAGCCTCAGATAAACCAAGGGCTTTTGCGCCATCAACCATTGCTTCAACGAATCTGAAGAAGTAAGCAGGACCTGAACCACTGGTTGCAGTAACGGCATCTTGTAGAGCTTCACTGACTTCAATAACTTTGCCAGTTGCGGCTAGAAAACCTGAGACAAACTCAGATTGCTTGGCACTTACTCCTGCTCCAAGTGAGATTGCAGCCATTCCAGCTCCAACCAAAGTTGGAGTATTTGGCATGACTCGAACAACAGGGTTACCTGTTCCAAGGCCTTGTTCAATAGATGAAATCTTCTTACCTGCTGCAAATGTGATGACAACAGCTGATTTATTGATTGATCCCTTGATTTCATCAAGGACTGCAGCCATATCCTGTGGTTTAACAACAAGTAGGAGCGCATCAGCTTTGGAGACATTGGTTGCAACATCTTCAACCTTAATTCCATAGCGTGCACGTAGTTCATCAGCTCGCTCTTTGCGCTTTTCAGAGACAGTGATGGAGGCTGGCGCAGTGCCATAAGAAATCAACGCAGCGATAAGGGCTTCGCCCATTACTCCAGCCCCGATTACTCCAACTTGCTTCATGTAACAAGCCTACCTTTATGCCTGTAGGCTCTGCGACTGTGTCTGAAATAAAACCAGGGTTTGCGCGTGATTGGGTTGAATTTAGCGACCCCAATGATGAAGAGGAAATCTTCAAGTGCGACCTCACATGGTTAACCTCATATTGGACCTGTATTTATGGCGATGGTTGCCAAGGTGTGTTTAAGAGCCAACCTTTTGGTGGTTGCTGCACTGAAGGTGCAATGTATACAGATGAAGATGATGAGAAGCGCACACATAAAGCTGCCGCCTACTTAACTCCAGATATGTGGCAGTTCTATTCACAGGCTCGTCCCAAGAAGCCTGGTGGAACTTTACGTATTTCTGAAAAAGATGAAGATGGCGAACGCAAAACGCGTCGCGTTGAAGATGGATGTATCTTCTTAAACCGCAAAGGTTATGAAGCAGAAGGTTTCACTGGTTCATTTGGTTGTGTACTGCACCACTTAGCAATCAAGGAAAAGAAACACTTTGTTGATACAAAGCCAGATGTTTGTTGGCAGTTGCCGTTGCGTCGTAGTTTTGAAACTCGCGAAATCGGCGAGCGCGAATATTCAATTACCGTTATCGGTGAATACGAGCGCCTTGCCTGGGGCGATGGTGGAGAAGATTTTGATTGGTACTGCACCAGCAATCCCGATGCACATATTGGAACCAAGCCTGTGTATCTCGCCAATAAGTATGAACTCCAAAAACTTATGGGCGAGCAGGCCTATGCCGAGCTGGCACGCCTGTGCGACATTCGTATTGCAGGAATTAAGGATGCTCAGGCCCGTTCACTTCCCCTCTTTGTTATCCAACATCCAGCAACTCTTGCTGCCCAGAAGAAATAGTCAGTCCTTCGTTCTAGGCTCTACCCATGGCCAAAGTTGAGAAAGATCCATTCCGCTGTAGTGAATGCGGTTGGAGCTCGCAAAAATGGGTTGGCCGCTGCGGTGAATGCCAAGCATGGGGCTCTGTTGAAGAGTTAGCTGCGCCTAAGAAACTCTCACTTGTTCCTGGAAATGTCACAAGTAAAGCAACTCCTATTGGAGATGTTGATCTATCTGCAGCCCATGCACGTCCTACGGGCGTATCAGAGCTCGATCGCGTACTTGGTGGTGGATTAGTTCCAGGTGCTGCAATCTTGTTGGCGGGTGAACCAGGTGTTGGTAAATCAACGCTACTTCTCTCTGTTGCCGCACAAACTGCAGCTAAAGGAATTCCAGCGCTCTATGTCAGCGGAGAAGAATCAGCATCACAAGTTCGCTTACGTGCAGAGCGCATTAAGGCAATTGATCCACAGTTATTTCTGGCCTCTGAAACAGATCTTGGCGCAGTCATTGCCCACATCGATGCCGTTAAACCACAGTTGCTAATTATCGACTCAGTACAAACTATTGGTAGCAGCACAGCCGATGGTTCACCTGGTGGTGTGACACAAGTGCGCGAAGTTGCCGGAGCACTTATTCGTATCTGTAAAGATCGCGATATCACTCTGCTCCTTGTTGGACATGTGACTAAAGATGGATCTATTGCAGGTCCCAGACTTCTAGAACACATCGTCGATGTTGTGTTGCAGTTTGAAGGAGAGCGTCACTCACGCCTTCGTCTCATCCGTGCAATCAAAAACCGCTTTGGGGCATCTGATGAAGTGGGATGTTTTGATTTAAGTGATTCAGGAATTGAATCAGTCCTTGACCCAACAGGTCTTTTCACATCACGCCATGCAGAGCCAGTGCCTGGAACGTGCGTGACAGTAACTCTTGAAGGTCGCCGTCCACTACTTGCAGAGATTCAAGCGTTAGTCAGTCAGGGCCGTGAGAATGATTTTGGAAATGCACGTCGTGTTGTCTCAGGCCTAGATTCGGCCCGCACATCAATGACTTTGGCTGTTCTTGAACTTCGCGCAGGAGTTCGTGTTGGTGGCCGCGATGTTTATGCCGCAACAGTTGGTGGCATGAAAATGTCAGAGCCGGCCGCTGATTTAGCACTCGCCTTAGCTGTTGCATCTGCAGCTAAAGGCTTAGCTCTACCTTCAGATTTAGTTGCAATAGGTGAAGTTGGTTTAGCTGGTGAAATTCGCAGGGTGAGCGGTGTTGATCGCCGACTCCAAGAGGCTTTTCGTTTAGGTTTTAAGCGCGCACTTGTTCCGACTGGATCAGAGACAAAGATTGCAGGCATGGAGATCTTTGAAGTCTCGCGTCTTGATCAAGCACTCAAACGGGTAAAAATTACTGGCGAATGAACCAGTTAGAAAAACCGATAGTTTCCTGGTTTAAGAAAAACAAACGCGATCTACCTTGGCGAAATACCACGCCTTGGGGTGTGATGGTCAGTGAATACATGTTGCAACAAACTCCAGTCAATCGCGTTCTTCCTAAATGGGATGAATGGATGAAACGTTGGCCAACTCCCAAAGATCTCGCGAAAGCATCACCGGCCCAAGTTATTACAGCGTGGGG
>JAPLBK010000038.1 GCA_026392775.1 Actinomycetota bacterium | reverse complement strand
AACTCTGCAAAGGCTGGGCGCAGAATCTCAGGTCCTCGAGTGGCTAGACCTACTAGGGATTCTGAAAGCGATAAGCCAGATTGAATTCCTGACATGAGATGGTCAATGACTTCAGGCCATGCAGCGATTAAATGGGATTCGCTGTGAGCGCTTCTATTTTTTAGTGTAATAAACACTGCTCCTGCAACAAGGGAACCAAAAGCTATTGCAATCGTGAATGAAGAAGTCACAAGAAGAACTAGTCCAGTAGTAGCACTTGCTGAAGCAAATACACGGATGCTGTTTTTCATGGTCTAAACCAAGTTGTCAATGGGAGACCGATTGCTGTGAATTTTTCAGGATGAGGCAAACTGCCAATTCCTCTTTCGTACTCGGTTCCATTCCATTGCCACAAAGTCTCTATTTCTGCACGATCATTTTCAAAGCGGCCTGTGAGTGAGGCAACTTCCTTAACTCTTCTAATTCCCTGTGAATCTAGAGAGACATGAACAATGAGATCAATTGCTGATGCAACTGTAGGAGCAATAAATTTATGCGAGATGTTTTCACCAGCCAGTAATGGAAGCGTCTGGAGTTTGATAACAGCATCCCGAGGTGAATTCGCATGCAATGTGCCCATGCCAGGCAGACCTGAATTAAGCGCAATGAGTAGGTCCAAAGCTTCAGCTTCACGAACTTCGCCAACAATTATGCGTGATGGCCTCATTCGAAGTGACTCTTTAATTAGGCGGCGTAGAGGAATTTCTCCTTCGCCTTGCAGGTTTGCACTTCGTGTTTGCATTTGTACAACATCGGGTAATTGAGGTGAGAGTTCGAAAACTTCTTCGATTGTTACTAAGCGCTCACTGCGTGGAATAGCACCAGCTAATGCATTAAGTAGTGTCGTTTTACCAGCTTGGGTGCCGCCACTAACAAGAATGTTAAGTCCTGCACGCACTGAATTAATCAGCGTTGTTCCAATTAAAGGGCTCATTACTTCTAGATTTATAAGGTCTTCAACACTCATATTTCTCATTAGGTGCTTGCGAATATTTACAGCCCAATGTTGTGCAGTGATTTCCGGGATAGCCACGTGTAAACGACTGCCGTCTGGTAGGCGAGCATCAACAAATGGGTGCGAGAGATCAAGGCGACGTCCGCCCCACATCAGTGCTCGCTCCACGATGTTTCGCACTTCATCTGCAGTTAACAGCAAATTTGTGAGTTCGCTTTTACCAGCACGAGCAATGAAAATGCGCTCTGGAGAGTTGATCCATACCTCTTCAATTGTTGGGTCGCTCATATATGAAGCTATCGCTCCAAAAGTAATATTTAGGTCTAGGTCCATGCATAGAAATGTATGAGGGCTGCTGACATTCTTATTGAGGCACTGATTAGCGAGTGGATAAACTCATTGCATCTAGACGGTTGAGAATTGTGAGAGCTTTTTCTCCGGGAGTGAATTCAACTGTTGAACAAGAAACCTCCAATGTGTTTTCCACAGTCAATTTAGCAGAGAGCAAAAGTCTGCTAAGGAGGGCCTCGACACTACTTCTGCTAGCACGTATCAAAATTACGCATTCATTAACCCCCACTCTGGCAACACAGTCCTGCTTTCGGGTGAGATCTTTTAGGGCTTCTGAAAAATACAAGACATCTACTGCGCCTATTTTTGCCTCTATCGAATCACTCCCTCTATTGCATCGATTGAAAATTATGCGTATCAAAGAAAACATTTCACCCGTTCGATCGCTCAGGGCAATCTCTTGTTTGAGTTGTTGGTAGAAGTACGTGGGAGCTGCAAGATGAGTCTGAGAATCATGTATTCCATCGTGTGAGAAAAGAGTGTTTTCGTGGCCACGATAAGTTAATCTCTCTTCCATGAAACAAGATCCTGCCAAAGCTGCCAAGGCCCGCGCACTAGTGGCATCCCTACTGATTTTCGAATCAGTTGTGATTGCCTCACTAGGTGTATGGCTCATTATTTTGACCGTAATGGCAGACAGCGTAGAAATACGTCCACTGCTAGGAGAGCTGATTTTTATTGTTCTGGGATCTGGTGGGTTATTTGCAGCAGCAGCTGGATATCGCAGGGGAAAATACTTTGGTCGTGCGCCAGCTTTACTAGCAAATTTGATTGCAATTGGTGTTTCTAAATATCAATTCGACGCCGGCCTCTACATAGTCGCAATTCCGCTCTTTATTCTTGCCGTTGTAACGGTGGTTTCTGTCTTACGGGCTATTCCCGATAGACTCCCGACTTCTTAAGGACACTCACCTAAGGCGGGAGGGCATATGAGCGAGAACGATAAAGTCGCGATGCTCGGCCTGACTTATGACGATGTCCTTCTCTTACCAGATGCATCAGAAGTTGTGCCATCTGAAGTTGAGACATCTACACGTTTAACTAGAAACATCACTATTGCTGTCCCATTGGTTTCTTCTGCAATGGACACGGTTACTGAATCTGCGATGGCGATTGCAATGGCAAAGGCCGGTGGAATTGGAATCATTCACCGCAATCTGCCAATTGATGAGCAAGTAACGCATGTGAAATTAGTAAAAAATATTGGTCTTGCTGGAGCTGCCGTTGGTGTTGGTGACGATGGTTTTGCTCGAGCCAAGGCCCTCATTGAAGCTGGTGTTGATGTTGTAGTTGTTGATACTGCACATGGTCACCACCGCGCAGTGTTAGATGCAATTTCCCGTATTAAGAAGTTTTCTCCAACAACTGAGATTATCGGTGGGAATGTTGCAACTCGCGCAGGTGCACAAGCCCTTATTAATGCAGGAGCCGATGCAGTAAAGGTTGGCGTGGGCCCAGGTTCTATTTGTACAACACGCGTAGTTGCTGGAGTGGGAGTTCCACAAATTACAGCAATCATGGAAGCCTCTAAAGCCTGCAACAAAGCAGGTATTCCTTTAATCGCTGATGGCGGACTTCAATATTCAGGCGACATTGTTAAAGCTTTAGTTGCTGGAGCAAACGCAGTAATGCTGGGTTCATTACTTGCTGGGTGCGAAGAAGCACCAGGTGAGCTAGTTGAAATTAATGGCGTTAAATACAAGACATATCGTGGCATGGGATCTTTAGGTGCGATGCAATCACGTGGTGAAAAGAAGTCTTATTCTAAAGATCGTTATATGCAGGATGATGTTTTATCTGAAGACAAGCTTGTTCCAGAAGGTATTGAAGGCAAAGTTGTTTTCCGCGGAACGGTTGCTGAAGTAGTTCACCAACTCGTAGGGGGACTTCGCTCTGGAATGGGTTATGCAGGAGCTCCAGATATTGAAACTTTGCGACGAGATGGACACCTGATTCAAATTACTGCTGCAGGTTTGCAAGAAAGTCACCCGCACGATGTTGCACACATTGCCGATGCGCCTAATTATCAAGGGAAAGGCCGCTCATGAAAGAGATCGAGTTAGCACCAGGTAAGCGCGCGAGAAGTGCCTATTCATTTGATGACATAGCAATTGTGCCAAGTCGTCGGACGCGTGATCCTGAAAATGTCTCAACTAACTGGCAAATTGATGCTTATAAATTTGCTTTGCCAATGATGGCTGCTCCTATGGACTCTGTTGTTTCTCCAGATACTGCAATTGAAATCGGGCGACTGGGTGGACTTGGTGTTCTAAACCTTGAAGGGCTATGGACTCGATATGAAGATCCACGTATTCCTTTGGGTGAAATCGCTTCGATGCCGGATAAGAATGCAACAAAGCGTATGCAGGAAATCTACAACGAACCGATTAAACCTGCACTAATCAAGGCTCGCATTGCACAAATCCGTGATGCTGGTGTAACTGTTGCAGCCTCTCTCTCACCTGCTCGCACAGCTGAACTTCACAAGGCAGTAATTGATGCTGGTGTTGATATTTTCGTTATTCGTGGAACAACTGTGAGCGCTGAACATGTTGCTTCAGAAGAAGAAGCGCTCAATTTAAAAAAGTTTATTTATGAGCTAGATGTGCCAGTAATTGTTGGTGGAGTTGCAACTGCAACTGCTGCACTGCACTTAATGCGTGCTGGAGCTGCTGGAGTCCTTGTTGGCTTTGGCGGCGGTGCTGCACATACAACACGTAAGGTTTTAGGTATTGAAGTGCCAATGGCATCAGCTGTAGCTGAAGTTGCATCTGCACGCCGTGAATATCTTGATGAATCTGGCGGACGCTACGTTCATGTGATTGCAGACGGAGCAGTTGGTCGCAGCGGTGACATTGCTAAGGCAATTGCATGCGGGGCGGATGCGGTCATGATGGGTTCACCACTAGCTAAAGCAACCCAAGCTCCAGGACTTGGATGGCACTGGGGATCAGAAGCGCATCACCAAGTTCTCCCACGTGGAGAGCGCGTAAACGTTGGAACTGTTGGAACGCTAGAAGAGATTTTGCTTGGACCATCACACACATCTGATGGATCAATGAATTTATTCGGAGCCTTACGCCGTGCAATGGCTACTTGTGGATATTCAGATGTGAAGGAGTTCCAGCGCGTAGAGGTACTTATTCACCGTGCCTAATGATCGCGGCGTACTTGTAGTCGATTTTGGGGCGCAGTATGCCCAGTTGATTGCACGCCGTGTTCGTGAGGCTAATGTTTATAGTGAAATTGTTCCTTCAACCATTACTGCAGCACAAGTGCGTGAGAAGAATCCATCAGCAATTGTTTTATCTGGCGGACCTTCAAGTGTTTACGCCGAAAATGCACCGCAATTTGATGCTGTAATTCTTAAGTTAGGAATCCCAATTTTTGGAATTTGTTATGGATTTCAAGTAATGGCTGCTGCCCTTGGTGGAGTTGTTAGTCAGACTGGTAAATCAGAGTTCGGTCGTACGGACGTTAGCGCCCAATCTGCATCAAAGATTTTTAGTGGCCTTCCAGCTCAGCAAAAAGTATGGATGTCGCATGGGGATGCAGTAACTACTGCACCGGCAGGATTTAGCATCTGTGCCGTTACTGCTGACACACCCATCGCAGCTTTTGAAGATGCAACAGGACAAATTGCTGGAGTTCAGTTTCACCCAGAGGTTTTGCATAGTGAGCATGGCCAAGCGATATTGCGTAACTGGTTAATCAACACCGCAAAGTGCGATGCAACATGGACAACTGGAAACATTGCACAGACTGAAGTAGCCAAAGCCAAGCAAGTTATTGGTGATAAAAGAGTGATTTGCGGTCTATCTGGTGGCGTTGATTCAGCAGTTGCAGCAGCCATAATTCAGAAAGCTGTTGGTAAGCAGTTAACATGTGTGTTTGTAGATCATGGCCTATTGCGCAAAGGTGAGGCTGAGCAAGTAGAGCGAGATTTTGTTGCTTCAACTGGAGTTCAGTTAGTTGTTATCGACGCAAAGAAGCAGTTTTTAGATGCGCTTAAAGGTGTCACCGATCCGGAAGAGAAGCGCAAGATTATTGGCCGTGAGTTTATTCGATCATTTGAGGTAGCAGCTCGCAAAATCGCCGCGGGTGGAGACGTTGAATTCTTGGTGCAGGGCACCTTGTATCCAGATGTAGTTGAGTCCGGTGGCGGCAGCGGAACTGCAAACATCAAATCCCACCACAATGTTGGCGGATTGCCAGATGATTTGAAATTTACTTTAGTTGAACCGCTTAGAACTTTATTTAAAGATGAAGTTCGACAGGTGGGGCTCGAGTTAGGGCTACCTGAAGAGATTGTTTGGCGTCAACCATTCCCAGGTCCAGGTCTTGGAATTCGAATAGTTGGAGAAGTAACTCAAGAGCGTCTTGATTTATTGCGCGAAGCTGATGCAATTGCCCGCTTTGAGTTAAAGGCTGCTGGTCTTGATCGCGATATTTGGCAATGCCCAGTGGTGCTATTGGCCGATGTTCGAAGTGTTGGCGTGCAGGGGGATGGGCGCACGTATGGTCATCCAATAGTTTTACGCCCGGTATCTAGCGAAGATGCGATGACTGCTGATTGGTCTCGCCTTCCATATGAAGTTCTTGAGAAGATTTCGACTCGTATAACTAACGAAGTGCGTGAAATTAATAGAGTCGTGTTAGATGTGACAAGTAAACCGCCAGGAACGATTGAATGGGAATAAGCGTGAAGAAGTTATCTTTAGTTTTAGCAGTCTTATTAGTTTCAGTAGTCTCAATTGCACCGATCCAGGCAGCCGAGAAGCCAACAGCAGTTCCTGGGTGCAAGACACCATCAGCTAAAGCGCATGCTCCAGCAACTGTTAAAGAGCCTATGTCAGTTGCAAAAGCGCTTCCTAAGACAATGACGATTGATACCAATTGTGGAGCAATAGTTATCTCTCTGCTCACAACTAAAGCACCATTAACGATAACTAAATTATCGGCACTCGCAAAGGCTAAGTATTTTGATTTATCGTTTTGTCACAGACTTACAACTGAAGGTCTATTTGTATTGCAGTGCGGAGATCCAACGGCTTCTGGTTCTGGAAACCCAACAGGCTGGAAAGGATACAAAGATGAAAATCTTCCAGCCAACAAAGCAAACAACTATCCCGTAGGCACAGTTGCCATGGCTAACTCTGGTCCAGGCACAAATGGTTCACAATTTTTCATTATTTATGCAGACACAACTCTTGGCCCAAATTACACAATCTGGGGCAAGGTAACCAAGGGCTTGGATCTAGTGAAGAAAATTAGCGCTGTTGGTGCCTACAAACTTAACGCAAGCGATAATAAGCCTTATTACGCCAACGATGGTTTCCCAATTCAAACTGTTGAAATTAGAAAAGTTAGCGTTAAATGATTAATTCGTATTAACTATTTTGAAGGCTTCAGCTATACGACCCTCTGGTAACCCACCTATTCCAGCATTTCGCTGACCCCATTCGCGGACCATATTCTCTAATTCTGGGTTATGAGCAGTTTGAGATGCATGTGCATGTAATGCCTTGATCTTGAGATCAAAAGTATCAGTTATGTCTACGAAGTGATCAGGGGTTGAAAATGCACTCACCCACACTTCTTTAACACGCCATGGCTGTAAACCTTCTTTATCGAGTAAATCGGTAAATGCAAAAGGATTTCGTGCATCTGGATACACGGCTTGAATTGCTGCCTCACCGGCAGCTAAATGATCCGGGTGACTTGCACCAATGCGATCCCAGTTTCTTTCAGGACTTTGGCACACCATGCGATCTGGTTGAGATTTACGGATCTGTCGAACTAAATCTTTTCGAAGATCAATAGTTGCCTCAAGGTGACCATCGACATAATTAAGAAAAGTAATATCGGTAACACCGATTGCTGCACCAGCTGCGCGTTGTTCACGCTGTCGAATTACAGGCATCTCTTCTTTTGTAAAACCAGATTCCTCGCCGCCTTGATCACCATTAGTGCAAAATACATAGGCAACTTCAATACCCTTCTTAACCCACTGGGCAATTGTTCCTGATGCTCCGAAATCTGAATCATCTGGGTGGGCACTAACGACCAAGACGCGCTTGATCTCACTATCGGCGATGGGTTCCATGTCTCTTAGCCTAATAGACTCACCACCATGACGAGTACTGATCCGCTGCTAGCTGGGCTCAACCCTCAGCAAGCAGAAGCAGTTACTCATGCAGGTGGTCCATTACTTGTTGTGGCCGGTGCTGGTTCAGGTAAAACTCGCGTTTTAACGCGTCGAATTGCATATTTAATGTCACGGAGAAATGTTGCTCCGTATCAGATTCTTGCAATTACCTTCACGAATAAGGCTGCCGGAGAAATGAAAGAGCGGGTGGCTGAATTAGTTGGGCCAATTGCAAAGTCAATGTGGGTCTCCACTTTTCACTCAGCCTGCGTTCGCATCTTGCGACAAGAAGCTATGCGCCTTGGCTATAGCAACTCCTTTTCTATTTATGACTCAGCAGATTCACTTCGCCTTGTCACCATTGTTGCCAAAGAGCTCAACTTAGATGCCAAGCGTTATCCAGCTCGTCAGTTTCAAGCAATGATTTCAAATGCCAAAAATGAACTCCTTGGCCCACAAGACTACATAAATGCTGCAAGCAATCAATTTGAACAAGTAGTTGCTGATGTCTATACGGTCTATCAACAACGATTACAGCGCGCTAACGCTATGGATTTCGATGACTTGATTCTAAAAACAGTTGAAGTACTTCAGCGTTTTCCAGAATCTAAAGCACGCTTTAGGTCTCGCTTTCGCCATGTATTAGTAGATGAGTATCAAGACACCAATCATGCCCAATACATATTAGTCAAAGAGTTAGTGGGCATAGAAGCTGAAGGGATTCCTCTAGCCGAGCTATGTGTTGTGGGAGATGCTGACCAAAGTATCTACGGCTTCCGCGGTGCCACGATTCGTAATATCTTGCAGTTCGAACTCGACTATCCAAATGCCAGCACTGTCTTGCTTGAACAAAACTATCGTTCGACTCAAAATATTCTAAATGCTGCTAATGCAGTTATAACTCGCAATGAAAGCCGTAAAGAAAAGAACTTATGGTCCGATGCCGGATCTGGTGCACCTCTTGTTGGCTATGTGGCCGAGAGTGAACATGATGAAGCCAGTTTCATCGCTGATGAAATTCGTCAACTGCAGAAGGAATCAAAATCTCAGCCCGGAGATACGGCAATCTTCTATAGGACAAATGCCCAGTCACGCGTTTTTGAAGAAGTATTCATGCGTAATGCCCTGCCCTATAAGGTCGTAGGTGGTTTGCGCTTCTATGAGCGCCGGGAAGTTAAGGACTTACTCGCCTATTTGCGGGTATTAGCCAACTTAGAAGATGAGATCTCTCTGCGCCGTATCATCAATGTTCCAAAGCGGGGCATCGGCGATACCTCTTTAGATTATGTGGATGCATTTGCAAATGCAAACTCCATTTCTTTCTGGCAAGGATTGCTCCGTTGCGCAGAAGCTCCTGGCTTACCGTCACGTGCAGCTCAAGGGATTAATGACTTCACTTCCATGATTAGCGCTCTAAGTGTCTTGGTTGAAGCCAAGACCAGACCATCTGTCATTGTTGAAGCAGCTCTTGAGCAATCTGGTTTATTAAAAGAGTTAGCTGATAGCACTGACCCTCAAGATGAAGTGCGAGTTGAAAACTTAAAGGAATTAGTTGCAGTATCAATGGAGTATGAAGAGCGACCAATTGAAGAATTAGGCGAAGATGAAGAAATCTCTTTAGCAGGCTTTCTAGAAAAGGTTTCTTTAGTGGCCGATGCCGATGAGATACCAGAAGGTGAAGATCATGGCGGTGTTGTAACAATGATGACATTGCATACTGCTAAAGGTCTTGAGTTCCCAACTGTTTTCTTGACTGGGATGGAGGATGGAATTTTTCCTCATTCACGAACTCTTGGTGAAAAAGATGAGATTGAGGAAGAGCGCCGACTTGCCTATGTTGGTTTAACTCGGGCACGTCAACGTCTATATATTTCACGTGCTGAATATCGCTCAACTTGGGGTGCACCAAATTACAATCCACCGTCACGCTTTCTTGATGAGATTCCAGAAGATGTAATTGAGTGGCGCAATCAAGGTGGAGCATCTTTAACTCCATCAATAATTCGTAAATCACGTGTTTCAACTCCACCGCCACCACGAGCAACAGGTAAGAAGATTTCAGTAATGGAGCTACAAATTGGTGATCGTGTGTCACATGACACGTTTGGTTTGGGCTCTGTTGTTGCAGTTGCCGGTGAGGCAGATAAGGCAGAGGCCACAATTAACTTTGGTCAGTACGGTGAAAAGCGTTTACTGCTGCGTTATGCACCCGTTGAGAAGCTCTAGGATTAGGGCCTAATTAGAATGTGGAGCCCCAGTGGATCTTTTTGAATATCAAGCTCGCGATCTCTTTGAAAAACATGGCGTACCTGTCTTGGCAGCTGCAATTGCAACTACTGCCGATGAAGCACAGGTTGTGGCAACAAAGATTGGTGGAAAAGTAGTTGTTAAGGCCCAAGTAAAAGTTGGAGGCCGAGGAAAAGCAGGCGGCGTGAAGCTTGCAGAAAATCCAGCTGATGCCCGTGAAAAAGCTGGCGCAATTCTTGGAATGGATATCAAAGGCCATGTTGTTGGCACAGTAATGATTGCTGCAGCTGCTCCCATTGAATCTGAATACTACTTAGCAATTTTGCTTGATCGCTCCAACCGCACATTTCTTGTCATGGCATCAGTATCTGGCGGTATGGATATCGAAGAAGTTGCTCACACTGCTCCAGAAAAGCTTGCAAAGATTCCAGTATCTGCTGTTGATGGAATTAGCGCAGCAAAGGCTAAAGAGATTGTTACTGCCGCTAATTTTCCGGCAGATGTTGCCGATCAAGTTGCCAACGTACTTGTGAAATTGTGGGAAGTATTCCAGTCTGAAGATGCAACTTTGGTAGAAGTTAACCCGTTAGTGAAGACCAAAGATGGCAAAGTTATTGCACTCGATGGAAAAGTCACTCTTGATGACAATGCAGATTTTCGCCAACCAGATCATGGGGCACTTATTGATCAAGCCGCTGAGAATCCACTGGAGGCTGCAGCTAAGGAAAAGGGTCTTAACTACGTCAAGCTTGAAGGCGAAGTTGGAATCATTGGTAATGGTGCCGGTCTAGTTATGAGCACATTAGATGTTGTTGCTTATGCTGGCGAAAAGCATGGTGGAGTCCGCCCAGCAAACTTCCTCGATATTGGTGGAGGCGCTTCAGCTCAAGTTATGGCCGACGGTCTTTCAATCATTTTGGGTGATAAAGATGTGAAGAGCGTTTTTGTTAATGTATTCGGTGGAATCACTGCGTGTGATGCCGTAGCAACAGGAATCGTTCAAGCCCTTGAATTACTTGGCTCAAAGGCAACTAAACCAATCGTTGTTCGCCTTGATGGCAATAATGTGATGGAAGGCCGAGCAATTTTGAATAAAGCAGCACATCCATTGGTGCAGCAGCTAGACACAATGGATGGCGCAGCTGATCGTGCTGCAGAATTGGCGGCAAAGTAAATGTCTATCTTCTTAAATGAAAATACTAAGGTAATTGTTCAGGGAATGACAGGTTCTGAAGGAACCAAGCACACCCGGCGTATGTTGGCCTCTGGCACAAAGATTGTTGGCGGAGTTACTCCTGGTAAGGGCGGACAGGTTGTCGATATTGATGGCCATCAACTTCCAGTCTTTAATACTGTTGCCGAAGCAATGAGTGCAACTGGTGCTAATGCTTCGGTAGTTTTCGTTCCACCTAAGTTTGCTAAAGCTGCAGTTATAGATGCTATAGATGCTGCTATGCCTTTAGTTGTGGTTATCACTGAGGGAATTCCAGTTCATGACTCTGCAAGTTTCTATGCCTATTCACTTACTAAGGGCACAACTCGCATTGTTGGGCCAAACTGCCCAGGTTTAATTAGCCCAGGAAAATCCAACATTGGAATTATTCCAGCAGATATCACTGGTGCTGGACCTATTGGCTTGGTTTCTAAATCAGGAACTCTTACATATCAAATGATGTATGAGCTTCGAGATATTGGTTTTAGTACAGCAGTTGGTATTGGTGGAGATCCTGTTATTGGGACAACTCACATCGATTGTCTTCGCGCCTTCCAAGATGATCCTGATACACAAGCAATTGTGATGATTGGTGAAATTGGTGGCGATGCTGAAGAGCGCGCAGCCGCATTCATCGCAGAGTATGTGACTAAGCCAGTTGTTGGTTATGTCGCAGGATTTACAGCACCTGAAGGAAAGACGATGGGTCACGCTGGTGCGATTGTTTCTGGTTCTTCAGGAACTGCTCAAGGAAAGAAAGATGCCCTTGAAGCAGCTGGTGTGAAAGTTGGTCAAACTCCAAGTGAAACTGCGCGTTTATTGCGCGCGATCCTAGGCCGCTAAGACCATGTTTGGCCGCGTACTTGGAACCACTACGGTCCAAGTTGCGCGCAGCATTGCCTTTGTTCTATTCCCTATTTCTTTCATTGCACTTCTTGCGTGGGCAACTGCCGGAAGTGCAACTGGAAATACCGGAGATCCATTGCGGGCAGCACTCTGGATTTGGCTTGGCGCGCATCAAGTACCGTTTTCATTAGCGCTACCACCAGCAAATATTGCTGGCTATCTTTCCTACTTACCTTTAGGGGCAGTAGTACTGCCAATTTTTGCAATTCGAAATGGGTTTAACCGTGTTATTGATCGCTTAGACCACAACACTTCTACATTGCCATTGGCTCGACTCCTCTTTGCAGCCCAGTACAGCATCGCAGCAGCGTTTCTTTCCTATTTTTCATCCACTCAAGCCGTTAAGCCGGTTTGGTATCTGGCTCCAGTTTTTGTCTTTCCATTGGTACTAGTTACTACAGCAACGGTTGGCCGTCGACTAGTTTTTGCTCAGGCGGTTTTATACGGATCTAGAGCTTTAGCACTCTTGCTCGGGATTTCTTCAATCATTCTTGGAATCTCAATTTTTACTCATCTCTCAACAGTTAAAAACCTAACAACTGTTTTGGAGCCGGGAATATTAGGTGGGCTGCTGTTACTCCTACTGAATATTCTTTATATTCCAAATGCTGTTGTAGCGGTTCTGGGCTATTTCTCTGGTGCAGGTTTTGCAGTGGGATCAGGAACGATGGTTGCACCATGGAAGTTTGACCTTAATTCAATTCCAGCTTTTCCATTGCTCGGTGCACTGCCAACAGGTAAGTCACTCTTTGGACTTTTTGGAATAGTTCTAGTTATTTTGACTGGAGCGTTGCTTGCTAGTTGGACAATAGATTTGAGTATGAGAATCTTGGTTCAAAGTTTGGTTGTTAGCACAATTATGTGTGTAGTAATTGGAATTGCCGGTAGTGGTGCGCTTCTAACAGATGCGATGTCTGCTGTGGGTGTGTCACCGTGGAAATTCACGCTCTCACTCGCAGCTGAACTATCTCTAGGTGCCTTTCTAGCTCTGTATTTGCCTCGCCTTGGAAAGCGCTAATGAGCCATCGTGTTGTGTTGCTGGCTTCAGGTTCAGGCACTCTTGCCCAAGCAATAATTGATGCCGACGAACTTGAAATCAAAATCGTTGCACTCATTAGCGATAATCCAGATGCTCAAGCAATAAAGCGGGCACAGGAAGCCAGTATTCAGAGCATCGTTCTCCCTATGGGGGATTCGCGCGATGCATGGAACAAAGAAATCATCCAAAGTGTTGCTTCATTCTCACCTGATCTAGTTGTGAGTGCGGGTTTTATGCGCATTCTTCCTCCAGATTTCGTGAATCGATTTCCAACCATTAACTCTCATCCCGCCCTGCTGCCACAGTTTCCTGGTGCTCATGCGGTTCGTGATGCGCTGGCTGCTGGAGTTCCAGTTACAGGCACTACGGTTCACTGGGTTGATGATGGCGTGGACACAGGCCCGATCATTACTCAAATGGAGGTGCCAGTGCTGCCAGGAGATGATGAGGCCACACTTCATGAGAGAATTAAGAAAGTCGAACGCGGTCTCATTGTTGCGACCATCGCCCTGATCCTTCCAACTTTGGAGCGCAATGTCTGATTGCAAATCTATTCGTCGAGCACTGGTAAGTGTCTATGACAAAGAGCGCTTACTTGAAATAGGAAATGCATTGAGCGCTGCTGGAGTTGAGATACTTTCAACTGGTTCAACGGCAAAGGTCTTACAAGTCGCTGGAATAGCTGTGACTGAAGTAAGTGCATACACAGGATTCCCAGAGATTATGGGTGGGCGAGTCAAGACTTTACATCCCCGTGTTCACTCAGGAATTTTGGCCGACCAAAACAATCCCGAGCATTTGGCTGCAATTAAAGATTTAGAGATTGAACCCTTTGATTTAGTGATAATTAATCTCTATCCCTTTGCAGCAACCATCGCATCAGGTGCTGACTTTGCGGAATGCATCGAGCAGATAGATATTGGTGGGCCTTCTATGTTGCGTGGGGCGGCTAAAAACCATGGTTCTGTGGCTGTTATTTGCAAGACTTCGCAATACGACCAGTTGCTCTCTGCGATTAAAGCTGGCGGCTTCACGCAAGTGCAGCGCAAAGAGCTAGCGCTTGAAGTATTTAGAACTACAGCTGAATACGATTTAACGATTGCTAATTGGCTGGGGCAAAACGATGAACTGCCTGAATGGTTTGGACGAATTTGGCATCGAGAGAATGTTTTGCGTTATGGGGAGAATCCACATCAAAGCGCAGCGATTTACTCGGGCGGCCCGGTTGGAATCGTAAATGCAGTTCAGCTGCATGGAAAAGAGATGTCTTTTAATAACTATACCGATGCAGAATCTGCCTGGCGAGCAGTTTTAGATCATCGCGATCCAGCTGTATCTATTATGAAACATTCAAACCCTTGTGGCATTGCAGTGTGTGCCCAAGGAGTAGCAATTGCTTATCAGCATGCACATGAGTGCGATCCAGTTTCAGCTTTTGGTGGGGTAGTGGCAGCTAACCGAAAAGTAGATCTTGCAATGGCAACTCCGCTTTCAGATGTATTCACTGAAGTTTTAATTGCACCTGATTACGATCAGGATGCATTAGAACTATTGATGAAGAAGCCTTCAATCAGAATTCTTAAATGTGCACTACCTTCAGTTGCTCCACTAGAGCTACGCCCAGTATCGGGCGGCATCCTTGTGCAAGAAACAGATTTGATTGATGCACCTGGTGATTCACCAAGTAATTGGAAGCAAGTCAGTGGCGCAAAAGTGAATAACCAAACTATGAAAGATCTTGAATTCGCATGGCGCAGCGTGAGAAGTGTTAAGAGCAATGCAATTTTTTTAGCAAAAAATACTGCGTCTGTTGGAATTGGAATGGGTCAAGTAAATCGTGTTGATTCTGCAAAGTTAGCTGTTGATCGTGCAGGGGAAAGAGTAAAAGGCTCTGTTGCTGCAAGTGATGCATTTTTCCCATTTGCTGATGGGTTACAGATCTTGCTTGATGCTGGAGTGGTTGCAATTGTGCAACCAGGCGGAAGTGTTCGTGATGAAGAGGTGATTGCAGTAGCGCAAAAGGCTGGCGTTGCGATGTTCTTCACAGGTGTACGCCATTTCTCTCACGCCTAAGAGGCTATTAGGATGAGCGCTATGAGTGCACAAATTCTGGATGGAAAAGCATTGGCGTCAAAAATCAAAGGCGAATTAGCTATCCGTGTTGCCGAACTTAAATCACGCGGAGTCACTCCAGGTCTTGGAACTGTTCTCGTGGGTGATGATCCAGGATCACATTCATACGTTGGTGGAAAGCACAGTGACTGCCATGAAATTGGTATCACTTCAATTCGCGTGGACCTACCAGAGAGTGCAAGTGAAGCCGATGTTATGGCCGCAATTAAAGATTTGAATTCATCTAAAGAATGCACCGGCTATATCGTGCAGCTTCCATTGCCTAAGGGAATTAACACTCAAAGAGTCCTAGAAGCAATTGATCCATCAAAGGATGCAGATGGTTTACACCCAATCAACTTAGGCCGATTAGTTTCAGGTTATGACGCACCACTTCCTTGCACGCCACATGGAATTGTTGAACTTTTAACTCACTATGGAATTAGTACTAAAGGTGCCGAAGTTACTGTCATTGGTCGTGGATTAACTGTTGGCCGCCCACTTGGTTTGCTACTCACTCGCAAACAAGAAAATGCAACTGTGACTCTTACTCACACGGGAACAAAAGACTTATTAGTGCATACTAAGAAAGCTGACATTATTGTTGCTGCTGTGGGACAAGCACATTTCCTCAAAGCAGAGATGATTAAGTCGGGTGCTGTTGTCATTGATGTTGGTATTTCACGAACTGATAAAGGCTTACTTGGCGATGTTGATCCATCAGTTATGAATGTTGCTTCATGGGTCGCGCCAATGCCTGGTGGTGTTGGGCCAATGACTCGAGCGATGCTAGTGAAGAATGTTGTTGATGCATGCGGATAAATGACCGGTTTTTAACGTTAGCCAGTAACGTCGTAATCCTGATTGGAATTGCACTGGGCATCTTTGGAGCAGTGCGAGTTGCATCACTCTTTATTGCCGTGGGCACGGCAGGGATGGCAATTAAGGCCCGGCATCAACGTAAATTCGACTTTTATTTCCCACTGCTTCTAGCGATTGCCCTCTTTGCTCTGGCAATTGCACTTCCTCGCGGGCGGTAGAGTTGCCGCATTGTCGAATGTAAGGAGTACGCCGTGGGCGGAAAAGTAACAGTAGTTGGTGCAGGTTTTTATGGTTCAACAACTGCGCTTCGTTTAGCTGAATACAACATCTTCGACACCGTCGTTTTAACTGACATTCTTGAAGGCAAACCTGAAGGTCTAGCCCTTGATATGAATCAATCACGTTCAATCGAAGGTTTTGAGACAAAGATAATTGGCGCAACAACATCTCCTGAAGGTGCCGGCTATGAAGCAACAGCCAACTCTGATGTAGTAGTTATTACTGCAGGACTTCCACGCAAGCCCGGCATGAGCCGTATGGATCTCATCGGCGTTAACGCAGGAATTGTTCGCGGAGTTGCTGAAAATATTGCTAAGCATTCTCCCAATGCAGTAATCATTGTCGTTTCAAATCCACTAGATGAAATGACAGCCCTTGCACAGCTTGCAACTAACTTTCCAAAAAACCGTGTCATGGGTCAGGCAGGAATGCTTGATACTGCCCGCTTTACTAACTTTGTTGCAGAAAAGCTTGGCGTAAAGGTTGGTTCAGTTAAAACTCTTACTCTTGGTTCACATGGAGACACCATGGTTCCAGTACCAAGTCGCTGCACAGTAGATGGCAAGCCACTCAGTGATTTGCTTTCACAGGTTGAAATCGATGAATTAGTTGATCGCACACGCAATGGCGGTGCTGAAGTAGTTGCTCTCCTTAAGACTGGTTCTGCTTACTACGCACCATCTGCAGCCGCTGCCAGAATGGCAAAAGCTGTCATCGAAGATTCAGGTTCGGTAATGCCAGTGTGTGCATGGGTTGATGGCGAATATGGAATTTCTGGTGTCTATCTGGGTGTTGAAGCAGAGATCGGTCGCAGTGGAATTAAGAAAGTTGTTGAAAGCAAGTTGACCGGTTCTGAAATTGAAGCTCTCAAGGCGGCAGCTGAAGCGGTTCGTGCAAAGCAAGCAGACGTACAAACACTCTAAGGGAGCGCGTTACATGGCCAAGATCAAAGTTGAAGGCACTGTTGTTGAACTAGATGGTGACGAGATGACTCGCATCATCTGGCAGTTCATCAAAGACTCATTAATCCTTCCTTATTTGGACGTCAATCTTGAGTACTACGACCTTGGTATGGAAAATCGTGATGCGACAGATGATCTTGGGCGGAGTTATTTTCCGTGAGCCAATCATTATTAGCAACGTTCCACGTTTAGTTCCTCACTGGAACAAGCCAATTGTTATCGGTCGTCACGCATTTGGTGATCAATACCGAGCAACAGATTTCAAGGTTCCAGGTCCCGGCAAGCTAACAATGTCATTTGTTCCAGAAGATGGATCAGCCTCAACCGAATACACCGTCTTTGATTTTAAATCTTCAGGCGTTGCAATGGGTATGTACAACTTGGATGAATCAATCCGTGACTTTGCTCGTGCATCTTTGAACTACGGACTTATTCGCAAGTATCCAGTTTATCTCTCAACTAAGAACACAATTTTGAAAGCCTACGACGGTCGCTTTAAAGATATCTTTGAAGAGATTTATCAAGCAGAGTTCAAGAGCGCATTTGATGCTGCAGGTATTTGGTATGAGCACCGCCTGATCGATGACATGGTTGCAATGTCACTGCGCATGGAAGGTGGCTATGTGTGGGCATGTAAGAACTATGACGGCGACGTTCAATCAGACACAGTGGCTCAGGGCTATGGCTCACTGGGTTTAATGACATCAGTGTTGATGACACCAGATGGAAAGATTGTTGAATCAGAGGCAGCACATGGAACTGTTACTCGTCACTACCGTGATCACCAAAAGGGTAAAGCAACTTCTACAAATCCAATCGCCTCAATCTTTGCGTGGACTCGTGGACTTGCCCACCGTGCAAAGCTTGATAACAACACCGATCTTGCTAAGTTCTGTGACACTCTCGAGCGCGTTTGTATTAAGACTGTTGAGCAAGGAAAGATGACTAAGGACTTGTCACTCTTGATCTCAAAGACTGCTCCCTATCAAACTACTCAGGAGTTCTTGAATTCAATCGATGAAAACCTAAAAAGAGATATGGCCTAAAAATTCAAGAAAAAAACCCGCCGTATAGGTACGGCGGGTTTTTTATTTAATCCTTTAAATACGCTCTCCAGTTGTTGAGTTAAACAAGTGAACTGCGTTTGGATTTGCAGTAACAGTAATTGTTTGACCAGCCTTTGGAGGATTCCTTGGATCCCAGCGAACAATAATCTGTGCGCCTTCATCTGTTGCGTTAGCGAACTTAACATTTGTATCAGCTGGCTTTCCATAAACAAAAGCATCTGAACCAAGTTCTTCAACTACTTCAACTAAAACATGGAATCCATCAGTTGATGGAGTGAAGCCTTCTGGGCGAACACCAACTGTGATTTCATTGCCAGCAGATGCTGGAACTGCGAGGCCAAGATTTCCAAGCATTGCCTTACCGCCCACGATTGGAGCGTTGAGCAAGTTCATAGCAGGTGAGCCAATAAAGCCTGCAACGAAAGCATTTGCTGGGTTATCATAGAGATTACGAGGTGTGTCTACTTGCTGCAGCAAGCCATCCTTAAGAACTGCAACGCGATCACCCATAGTCATAGCTTCGACCTGGTCGTGTGTTACATAAACAGTTGTGATTCCTAAGCGACGCTGCAATGCAGCGATCTGTGTACGAGTTGCAACACGCAACTTCGCATGGCTCAAGGTCTAGCAACTTAGCTGCTTCAAGAACGCGGCGTTCACGCTCTTCTTTTGGAGTTCCAGCGATTTTTAGTGCGAAGCCCATATTTTCTGCAACACTCATGTGTGGGTACAACGCATATGACTGGAATACCATCGCGATATCGCGATCTTTTGGTGCAACGTTTGTAACGTCGCGATCGCCGATCAAGATTCTTCCGTTATCGACTTCTTCAAGTCCTGCCAACATACGAAGTGATGTTGACTTACCGCAACCTGATGGTCCGACTAAAACCAAAAACTCACCGTCATTGACAGTAAGATTTAATTTATCGACTGCAGGTGCAGTTGTTCCTGGATAGATACGTGATGCGGCTTCGAAAACTACTGATGCCATGAGATTGCTCTCCTTCTCCGGGCAGGTACGTGCCCGACGGTCCGTGGATGAAGGTGATGGTCCGGGTGGACCAACGCACCGAAGGTTACGCGTAATGGGGGTAATTGGCTAGACCGGCCCTTCGGGCGTTGCCGTATAGTTAGGCACCTAATGGAGACTCACTCGGTCGGTACGTTATTTGCAGATTTAGCTCTGGTCGCTGGCCTTATCTTGTTGGCCGCCCTGTTTGTTGCAGCTGAAATAGCCCTTATTTCGTTACGTGAGAGCCAGATTCGCCAGATTGCTGGGCGTGGAAAACGGGGCGCTCGCGTTGCAAAGTTAGCTGAGAATCCGAACCGCTTTTTAGCTGCTGCCCAAGTTGGTGTCACAGTGTGTGGGTTTCTATCAGCTGCCCTAGGTGCGGAAAAACTCGGTGGATATGTCATTCCCTGGTTGGAAGAAAAAGGTTTATCAACGGGGCTGAGCACAACCCTTTCAATTATTGGCGTGACCTTGGTTATCGCTTACTTCTCACTGGTCTTTGGTGAGTTAGTCCCAAAACGCCTAGCCCTATTTAGAAGTGAAGAGATCTCTTTAGCTTCAGCTGGAGTAATTGATGTAATTGCAAAGATTTTCCGCCCTGTTATCTGGTTGCTCTCAAAATCAACAGACTTTGTGGTGCGCGCATTTGGCATCGATCCCAAAGAGGCTAGAAGCCAAATATCAGAAGAAGAGCTATTAGATCTTGTCTCTGGCCATGCCGCTTTAAGTGATGAAGAACGAGACATTGTTGAGGAAGTTTTTAACGCCTCCGAGCGCCAGATTCATGAGGTCATGGTTCCACGCACTGAAGTAGATTTTATGGACGTCACATTTACTGTTGGTAAAGCTATTGAATTGGCCGTTGATAAAGCCCATTCTCGTTATCCGGTAATTCGTGGCTCATCTGATGAAATAATTGGTTTTATACATGTGCGAGATCTGCTTGATACATCAAAAGCAACAAAGGAAACAAAGATTATTGAACTCGTCCGATCCATCATGTTTTTGCCTGGAACAAAAGGAATTTTGCCAGCACTTTCTGAGATGCGTAAACAAGGACAGCATGTGGCAATCGTCCTTGATGAATACGGTGGCACAGATGGCATCGTGACTCTGGAAGATCTAGTGGAGTGCTTAATCGGTGATATTAGAGATGAATACGATGTCGATGAAACGGATATCGCTGTGGAATCACGCACAGGTGATTTTGAAGTTGACGGCCTGATATCAATTGAGGATTTAATTGAGCAGACCGGCCTAGAAATTCCAGATGGTCCTTATGAAACCGCCAGCGGCTTTGTAATGCATCATTTAGGTCGAATCCCTAAGGAACATGACGTATTAATGGTTGATGGACTACGAATTACAGTGCTTTCTATGGAGGGTAAGCGCGCTGGCGCGCTATTGATCTCTCGCAGCACATGATGTGTGAAAGAATTAACGCATGAGCGCCAAGCGGGTTTTATCTGGAATCCAGCCGACAAGTGACTCCTTCCACCTGGGCAACTACTTAGGCGCCCTTAAGCAGTGGGTTGAATTACAAGATGGCCATGATGCTTTTTATTGCATCGTGGATTTGCATGCATTAACTGGAGAGATTGAACCTGCTCTGCTGCGAAAGCGAACGTTAGCTTCGGCTGCGCAGTTAATTGCACTTGGAATTTCTCCAGAGAAATCAACGCTTTTTGTTCAGTCACAAGTGCCACAACACAATCAATTGGGTTGGCTCATGGAATGCATGGCTGGTTTTGGTGAAGCAAGTCGTATGACACAGTTCAAAGATAAATCTGCAAAGGGTGGATCTGATTCTGCCCGCGTTGGACTTTTCACATACCCCATGTTGCAGGCAGCAGATATTTTGTTGTATCAAGCAAACTTAGTTCCAGTCGGTGAAGATCAACGCCAACACATTGAGCTAACACGCGACTTGGCAGGCCGATTTAATACCCGTTTCGGTGAGACATTTACGATTCCAGAAAACTTTATTTTAAAAACTGCAGCTAAAATCCAAGATCTACAAGATCCATCGGCCAAGATGAGTAAATCATCAGGCTCTGCCGCAGGAGTTCTGGAGTTGATGGATACCCCAGAATCAAATGCAAAGAAGATAAAGAGCGCGGCAACTGATGCTGGGCGCGAAGTGAAATTTGATGAAAAAGAAAAGCCTGGAATTAGTAATTTACTGACAATTCACAGTGCGCTCTCGGGCAAAACTATCTCAGCTTTAGAAGCGGAATTTGATGGCAAGGGTTACGGCGATTTTAAAGGCGCTGTGGCTGAGGTTGTTGTTGAATATTTCCGACCAATTCGCGCTACGGCAATTGATTTATTGAACGATGAAAAGCATTTGCTTGATATTTTGCATGAGGGGGCTGCAAAAGCCCGCGTAGTAGCGTCCCAAACCCTTGAAAAGGCCTATGAAAACCTAGGGATCGTTAAATAACCCAGTTAAAGCAGTGTCAACTCAAGGTTGAGACTTATCCAAAACGTTACATGCCTTGCCTCTAAATCTGCTGGCGTGTGTTGAGTTTATTCATGCATAACTACTAGGCTCAGTCACACACAGAGCTCCTATACCTGCTTTTGGTAGGCGTAGGGGAGCCCCTTGAAGGAGGAAAATTGAAGAAAGTATTTCGTCTCGTAGCAGTGATTGCTGCGGCAACTCTTGCAGCAACTGCATTTATTGCACCAGCAGCTACTGCAGCATCAAAGGTAAAAGTTGGACTTGCTTATGACATCGGTGGCCGCGGAGACAAGTCTTTCAATGACTCTGCCGCAGCTGGTCTAGATGCTGCCAAGAAGAAGTTTGGTGTTACTGCTAAAGAAGTAACAGTTACAACTGGTTCAGATTCAGAGCGCGAAGACAAGCTTCGCTTGCTCGCAAAGGCTGGATACAACCCAATCATCGCAGTTGGTTTCCTATACGGAGGCCCAATTAAGGCTGTTGCAGCCGATTATCCAGATGTTCAATTTGGAATCATCGATGATGCTTCAGTTCCACTTCTTAACGTTGCATCACTTGTGTTCGCTGAAGAGCAAGGTTCATACCTTGCAGGCGTTGCAGCAGCACTTGGATCAAAATCAGGAAAGATTGGTTACATCGGCGGAGTTCGCACACCACTACTTCAGAAGTTTGAAGCAGGATTTGTTGCTGGTGTTAAGGCAACAAAGAAGTCTGCAACAGTTGACGCTAAGTATGTAACTGAGTTCCCTGATTTCTCTGGTTTCAATGACCCAGCAAAGTTAAAGGTTATTGCTAAGGGAATGATCGATAAGGGCGTAGATGTTATTTATTCAGCTGCTGGTGGTTCAGGTGCGGGTAACTTCGCAGCTGCTCTAGATGCAGCAAAGGCTGGCAAGAAGGTTTGGACTATTGGCGTTGACGCTGATCAGTACCTGACAGCTTCAGCTGATGAGAAGAAGAACATGCTTACATCAATGATCAAGCGCGTTGACCGTGCTGTTTATGACGTAATTGCAACAGCAGTTGCAGGTTCTTCAGTTAACGACGTTCTAGATGCCGAAGCCGGTATCTACGGTCGTCAATACAACTTGGCGTTAGATGGCGTTGGAGTTTCATACTCTGGCGGATACATCACTAAGTTCAAAGCTGCAATCGATAAGGCTGCAGCAGGAATTAAGTCTGGCAAGATTAAGGTTCCAACAAAGCCATAATCACAGACTAAGAAAGTGGCATTTGGCCCAACAATGGAGTTAAATCTCCTTGTTGGGCCAAATGTTTTTAACAATCAACTCAAAGGAGAGTCCTTAAGTGTCAGTAGCTGTTGAACTGCGACACATCTCCAAGCGTTTCCCGGGCGTAATCGCAAATAAAGACGTCTCAATGAAAGTTGAAACAGGAACTGTTCACGCCCTTGTTGGCGAAAATGGTGCAGGCAAATCCACCGTAATGAAGATTCTGTATGGGATGCAACGCCCAGATGGTGGCGAAATTTTGGTCAACGGCCAAAGCGTTAATTTTAAAAACCCTAACGATGCCATCGATTCCAGTATTGGAATGGTTCACCAGCACTTTATGTTAGCTGATAACTTCACAGTTTTAGAAAATATCATTCTAGGAGCAGAACCTAAGCATGGAATGACAATTGACTTTACTGCAGCACGTAAGAAAGTTGCTGACATGTCAGCGGCTTATGGTTTAGATGTTGATCCAGATATTTTGGTTGAAGAGTTAGGCGTTGGGCAGCGCCAACGTGTTGAAATCTTGAAGGTTCTTTATCGTGGCGCTCGAATTTTGATTTTTGATGAACCAACAGCGGTGTTAGTTCCGCAGGAGGTAGATGATCTATTCAATGCACTTAAAGGTCTTCGCGCAGAAGGAATGGCAATCATATTTATCTCTCACAAACTTGATGAGGTTTTGCGCGTTGCCGATGATGTGACTGTGGTTCGTGCAGGATCGACCGTTGCCCAAGTGAAATCTAAAGATGTCACCGCAAGGCAGTTAGCCGAACTTATGGTGGGTAGCGAACTTCCACAGCCAACTACCCACGGAGATACTCGCCGCCCTGAAGTGACACTTTCACTTAAGGATGTTTCGGTCCCAACAAAATCAGGTAGCCGCGATTTAATCTCGCACATCTCCTTTGATCTCCAAGCTGGTGAGGTAATTGGTATCGCCGGTGTTGAAGGAAATGGCCAAGCCGAGTTAGTCGAAGCAATTATGGGCTTGCGTGATTACACAGGTCATATTGAATTCAAAGGTGAAAACATTGACCACTACTCCGTGGCCCACCGCCATGATGCAGGTATTGGCTTGATTCCAGAGGATCGCCAACGTCAAGCATTAATGATGGCTTCACCACTGTGGGAAAATAGAATTCTTGGGCATCAAAGAAGTAAGCCTGTCATGCAAGGTTTTATTCTAGATAAGAAAGCAACAATTGCAGATACTCGAGTAATCATGGATGAGTTCGATGTTCGCGCACCAGGACCCCACACTTTGGCAGCAGCTCTATCAGGTGGTAACCAGCAAAAATTTATCGTAGGTCGTGAAATGAGTAAGGCACCGGCGCTCCTTGTTGCTTCACACCCCACTCGTGGCGTTGATGTTGGTGCACAAGCTGCAATTTGGGAAGAACTGCGCCGTGCGCGTGAAAAGGGAATGGCAATCGTGTTGATTTCAGCTGACCTGGAAGAGCTCATTGGAATGTCTGATCGACTTCTGGTCATGCTACGTGGAGCCATTACCGCGGAACTGGATCCTCAAAAGACAACCCCTGAGCAACTTGGCTCAGCGATGACTGGTGCATAATGAAAAAACCATCAACTTCGCAGATACTTCTAGCAGTTGCAGCGCCTATTGTTGCAGCCGTAGTTTCAATTGTCATCTCCAGTGTTGCTGTTTTAGCATCCAAAAAATCTCCGATGGATGCTTATAAAACGATGTGGGAGTTCGGAACTCAAGCGGGTTCTTTGCTTGAAGTTCTCAATACGGCAACTCCTTATTACATTGCAGCTATAGCTATTGCTGTAACTTTTAGAGCCGGACTATTTAATATTGGTATTGAAGGCCAACTACGTCTAGGCGCTCTTTTCAGTTCTTACTTTGCAGCTAAGTTTGTTTTACCGCCTGTACTTCATGTGCTTGCTCTTTTTTTAATTGCCATGACAGTGGGTGGATTATGGGCAGCAATCGCTGCTTACTTAAAAGTTAAGCGCGGAGTGAGTGAAGTTATTTCAACGATTATGTTGAACTCACTTGCTGTTGGTTTAACTTCATTTCTCTTCGCTCAATATTTTGCAGACATCGTTGAAGGCTCTAATAATTTAACAACCAAGGTTCTTCCACCCTCTGCGCATATTCCAGATTTAATGCCATTGTTGAATAAATTAGGGGTGGAGGATCAACCAGGCGGTGGTGTTTATGGCATGTTGCTAATAGCAATTGCATTAGGAATCGCCTTCTGGTTTATCGTTAACCGCACACGTTTTGGTTTTGAATTACGCGCATCAGGCTCAAACCCAATTGCGGCTCGCGTTAGTGGTGTTAATTCAAAGAAAATGACTTTTATTGCTTTAGTTATTTCAGGTGCAATCGCTGGCTTGGCTGGATTGCCAACTATTCTTGGGGACACTCATTCCTACACCATGGGTTTTAAATCTGGAATTGGCTTCTCAGCAATTGCTGTGGCGCTACTAGGTCGAAATGGCGCAGTAGGAATGGCAATCAGCGCGTTACTATTTGGTTTCCTTGAAGTGAGCTCACGCGCTCTCGAACTTATTGATATTGCTCCCGAGACTTATGTGATTATGCAGGGTTCTATTCTACTGAGCTCTGTTATTGCCTATGAAGTTATTCGTCGCTACAAGATAACGCTGCAGAGTAAAGAGCTTGCAAA
Organism: Actinomycetota bacterium; assembly: GCA_026392775.1. Next base: position 57,088 of record JAPLBK010000038.1, on the reverse strand, counting down.
AGTGGTGGCAGCATGAAAACTAAAGCAACAAAGCTTTTACTTAATGCAACACTCGTAATTCTTATCATTTCGATAATCCGTTTAATTACAGGAGCGAGCGACTTAACAAGTGTTGGAACTGCTTCCGCGGCGCTTCTACTCTCAGTTCCAATTGTTTTAGCTGGGTTAGGTGGGTTGTTCTCTGAGCGATCAGGTGTTGTAAACATTGGTCTTGAAGGCATGATGATTCTTGGTGCTTGGGCTGGAGGATTTATTGGATCTAAACATGGCCCATGGCTAGGTTTAGCAGCTGCAATTTTCTTTGGCGCAGTTGGCGCGCTTGTGCACGCAATTGCAACAATTTCATTTGGAGTTGATCATGTGGTCTCTGGTGTTGCTATCAACATCATCGCTGCTGGACTAGTTCGCTATCTTTCAACAATCCTGTACCAAGGTGGATCGTGGCCAGGGCCATCACAATCACCAGATGTAGGTGCAATCTCAAACAATGGTTTACCTGTGCTATCAGGTGGAACCTACTTTGGTTGGAAGAGCCCAGATATTTTGACTCCAATCGTTGAAAAACACTGGTTTTTCATCTCTGACGTAGCCTCAATTCTCCGTGGTTTCACTGGAGATCTTTCTTATGTAACTGCAATTGCAGTAGCAATCGTTCCAATCTCGTTTTTCATTCTTTGGAAAACATCTTTCGGACTTCGACTACGCAGCGCTGGTGAGGCACCAATTGCTGCTGAATCACTTGGCGTAAATGTTTACTTGATGAAGTATTCAGGAGTTCTAATCTCAGGTGGTTTGGCTGGTTTAGGTGGTGGATTCTTGGCAATTGTTGCAGCGAATCATTATCAAGAAAATCAGGTAGCAGGACGAGGATACATCGGTCTTGCAGCACTACTCTTTGGAAATTATCGCCCAGGTGGAATTTTAATGGGTGCTGGTTTATTTGGTTTTGCCGATGCTTTACAATTACGTGACTCAGAGGCTATTCACGCACTCATTCTATTAATTGTTGCCATTCTGGCTTATCTTGTTTACCGCGATGTGCGTAAGGGCAAGTTAATCTCTGCTGCAATTAGTGGTGTTATGTCAGCTGGATTCTTATGGTTCTATGTAGCTGTTGATGTCCTCCCTGGTCAATTAGTAACCATGACTCCGTATATTGCAACACTTCTGGTTCTTTCCCTTGCATCACAACGACTGCGAATGCCAGCAGCTGACGGTATTCCATACCGTCGCGGTGGATTGTAATGAAGGCTATTGATTGGGATGCACTACACACTGCTGCAGTTGCAGCGATGAAAACTGCATATGCCCCTTATTCAAAATTTCCAGTTGGTGTGGCAGCTTTAGTTGATGATGGCCGCATCGTTTCTGGATGCAATGTTGAAAATGCCAGTTATGGCCTAGGACTTTGTGCAGAGTGCGGATTAGTCTCAAACCTTATTGCAACAGGCGGAGGACGTTTAGTTGCAATCTCATGCGTTGATGGACAGGAAAATCACTTGGCACCATGTGGGCGTTGTCGCCAACTGTTGTTTGAACATGGTGGATCGAATGCACTCTTGATGACCGATGATGGACCTCAGACAATGGCGGCTATGTTGCCTTGGGCTTTTGGTCCTGATGATTTAGACCGCAACGAGCGCTAAATGTCGCAGGTTGAGGCATTCTCAGCAGCTGAAGTAATCGCTGCAAAACGCGATCGACATTCATTAACTGATCCACAAATTGATTGGGTGATTGACGCATACACCCGTGGCGCTGTGGCAGATGAACAAATGTCTGCGCTGTTAATGGCAATTTTACTTAACGGTATGGAATCTCGAGAGATCTCTCGGTGGACTGATGCAATGATCAACAGTGGTGAGCGCATGAGCTGGTCAGCATTGTCGCGACCAACAGTGGATAAGCACTCAACAGGTGGAGTGGGAGATAAAATTACTTTGCCTCTAGCGCCACTAGTTGCTGCTTGTGGTGCTGCTGTCCCACAACTTTCTGGTCGAGGTCTTGGCCACACGGGCGGAACTCTAGATAAGTTGGAATCAATTCCTGGTTGGCGAGCCTCACTATCAAATGAAGAGATGCTTAAAGTTTTGCAAGATTGCGGAGCAGTAATTTGTGCAGCAGGAGCGGGGCTGGCTCCGGCAGATAAGAAGTTGTATGCACTGCGTGATGTGACTGCAACGGTAGAAGCAATTCCACTGATTGCCTCCTCGATTATGAGTAAGAAAATTGCTGAAGGAACGAGTGCACTCGTACTTGATGTTAAGACTGGTGCGGGTGCATTTATGAGTGATCCACAAAAAGCTAAAGAGTTGGCTCATGTAATGGTTGGTCTTGGAAAAAGAGCGGGAGTAAAAACGATTGCACTTGTAACGGCTATGGATATTCCATTAGGACTAACTGCAGGTAATGCTTTAGAGGTTCGGGAGTCTGTCGAAGTGTTGGCAGGTGGTGGACCAACCGATGTCATCGAACTTACCGTTCTACTTGCACGTGAGATGTTAGAAATAGTTGGTATAACTAACGTCGATCCAGCTGATATGTTAAAAAATGGAAAAGCAATGGATGTGTGGCGCCAGATGATTAGCGCCCAGGGTGGAGATCCTGATGCAAAACTTCCAACGGCAAAAGAAAATTTAGTTATTACGGCACCATCGAGTGGAACAATTCTTTCAATGGATGCAATGAAGGTGGGGATGGCTGCCTGGCGTTTAGGTGCAGGCCGATCACGCCAAGGCGAGGCAGTTCAGGCCGGGGCTGGAATCCAGATTCACGCTAAACCAGGTGAAGTGGTTGCCGCTGGAGCCCCGCTCTACACATTGCATACTGATACTCCAGCAGCCTTTGCCCGTGCGCAGGAATCGCTTACTAATTCTGTAACTATTGGTGATTTACCAAAGAATGGAAAAATAGATAGATTGCCACTAGTAGTCGAACGAATTACGGATTGAGAGCCTTCAGTTGAGCCTTACAAGTAAGCCCTCACCAGCCCAGATTAAGCGTGTTCCAAAAGTACTGCTACATGATCACCTAGATGGCGGATTACGCCCTCAAACTATTATTGATATCGCAGGCGAAATTGGTTACACCGCACTTCCAACTACTGATGCTGCTGAACTTGCAACATGGTTCCGTGAATCATGTGATTCAGGTTCTTTAGTTCGCTACTTAGAAACCTTTTCTCACACAATCGCAGTGATGCAACGACGTGATGACATTATCCGAGTTGCCCGTGAGTGTGCATTAGATTTGGCGCGAGATGGTGTTGTCTATGCCGAAGTTCGCGGCGCACCGGAGCTCTTCACAGAAAAAGGCCTGTCAATGGCCGATGTTGTTGAAGCAACTATTGAGGGCTATAAGCAAGGAATGGCAGAAGCAAAAGCGGAAGGCCATGAGATTCATGTCTTTTCATTGCTCTGTGGAATGCGCCAGAATAAACTTTCACAAGAAGTTGCAGAATTAGTGGTTAAGTATCGTGACAAAGGTGTTGTTGGCTTTGATATTGCAGGTCCAGAAGATGGTTTTCCACCTAGTGATCAGAAAGAAACTTTTGATTACTTGCGCAAGGAGGATGCTCACTTCACGATTCATGCTGGTGAGGCATATGGACTACCTTCTATTTGGGAAGCAATTCAACTATGCGGTGCTGAACGTTTAGGCCATGGAGTTCGAATCATCGATGACATTGATTTCTCCGGCCTAGAACCAAAGCTTGGTCAGCTTGCCTCCTACGTTCGAGATCGCAGGATTCCACTCGAGCTATGTCCGACCTCTAATCTTCAAACAGGGGCAGCAAAGAGCTATGCCGAGCATCCCATCGGAGCCTTGGCCCGCTTGCGCTTTAGAGTCACCCTCAACACTGATAACCGCTTGATGAGTCAGACTTCAATGTCATTTGAGATGCAAGAGGCAGTAAAGGCATTTGGCTGGGATTTTGCAGAGCTTCAGCGCATCACAATTAATGCAATGAAGAGTGCGTTTATCCCATATCCAGAGCGTTTAAAGATTATTGATGGCGTTATCAAACCTGGCTATGCGAAAATCTCTGCTGAGTAATGATTGATTTTAATAATCCTACTTTTGTCGCTGATCCATACGAGCAGTTAAAGGCTCTTCGTGAGATTGGCAAACCTGTTTGGCACGAGGGAATGCAGATATTTTTAGCTGCTCGCCATAGTGATGCAAATGATGTCTTTAGAAATAAATCATTAGGTCGCATTTTCACAGACAAAGAACCAGATTTTGAATGGGAAACTTTCAACTGGCTCCACTCAGATTCGATACTAGATAGTGAACCACCTAAGCACACGCGCTTGCGATCATTGGTTGCAAAAGCCTTTAATCGAAACAAGATAGAAGGTATGCGACCAGCGGTTGAACGCATCACGCAACAGCTATTGGATACCATAGATGAGAAGGTTAAATCAGGAGAGACCTTCGACTTGATTGCAGATTATGCAGAACCTCTTCCGGTAAAAATCATCGCCGACTTATTGGGCTTTCCAGAATCTGAAGAGCACTTATTGCGTCCGTGGTCACAGTCAATTGTCAAGATGTATGAGGTTAATCCATCAGAACAGCATCAAATTGAAGCTAAGAAGGCAGCGGGTGAGTTTGCTGAGTATGTTCGCGATTTGGCTGAACACCGCAAAACAAATCCAGGTTATGATCTCATCACTGATTTAGCAATGGTTGAAGAAAATGGCGAAAAACTGAACTCCCATGAACTAGTGGCAACGTGTGTGCTTCTACTTAATGCCGGACATGAAGCAAGTGTGAATGCATTTGGAAATGGAATGATTGCAGCTCTTGAGCGGCCAGATCAAGCTGAGCTTCTTCGTAAAGACTCACGTGCAATAACTGAAACTGCTCTTGAAGAATTCATGCGATTTGATGCCCCGCTTCACTTATTTGAGCGCACCGCAATCGTTGATACTGAGCTGGGCGGCGTAAAGATTGAAAAGGGCCAGAAGATTGCAGCCCTAATCGGCTCAGCTAATCGAGATTCCACAGTCTTTGAGAACGCAGATGAAATGGATTTAACTCGTGATCCCAATCCTCACATTGGTTTTGGAGCAGGTATTCATTTCTGTTTGGGTGCACCTCTTGCCCGCTTAGAAATGAGCGTTTCACTGCCAGCGTTGTGGGAGAAATATCCAAATATGCAATTAGCTGGGGATCCAGTGCGCAGACCTACTTTTGTATTACGAGGTTATGAAAGCGTTTCTATCTCTGCTTGAGAAGGATATGAGGATTGCGCACCTTTTCGTGTGACACTCATCGATGCAACTTTAATTCCCAGTTTCATCGCATCTTCTGGGCTTTTTCCACTTGCTAGGCCAAAAGCAAAAACTCCAACGAAGGCATCACCAGCACCGGTGGTATCTACAGTATTTACTTTTGGCGCACTTACTCGAGTCAGATTTCCATCGGAGGTAATCAACACCGCACCTTCTGATCCCAGAGTAACTATGGAATTTTTGCCTGGTCTAAATTTCTTTAGCACTTCATCACTTGTTGGTGCTTGACCATGGAGTTCTTTGAACTCAGTTTCATTAGGAATAATCCAGTCCGTTACTTCTAGGAGCTCTTTACTCAGAGTTTGATATGGCGCCGGATTGAGAATAGTTGCACACCCTCGCGCTTTAGCTGCGCTAAATGCGGCCAGAGTTACTTCCTGCTTGATTTCACATTGGGCAACTACAACTGCTAAATCAGCTATGGATTCAATAGCTTGAACAGTCTTTTTCAATTCAATTTCATGATTTGCTCCAGGAATAATGACGATTCTATTTTCACCATTGGCATCGACCCAGATATGTGCAACACCGTTGGGGGTGTCACTGCGTTCTAGAAATTCGGAACCAATGCCAAGCTTCTTGAAATTTTCAGCAATGGAGTCACCGAATAGGTCATTACCTAACTTTCCAACAAAGTGAACGTGGGCCCCACAGTGCGCGGCAATAACGGCTTGGTTGGCTCCTTTACCGCCAAAACCAGTAGTAAATAGATCACCTTCTAAGGTTTGCCCAGGAGCAGGAATTACTTTGGCATAGGCAGTTAGATCAATCATTGCACTGCCAACTACCGCTATTACTGCTTTGCTCATACCGCTAGGCTATCGCTTATGGAAAAAACTTCAATCATTCTTGATGTTGATACCGGCGTTGATGATGCCTTCGCAGTACTTTTTGCCGCGATGCATCCAGCAATCAACTTATTAGGAGTCACCTGCGTTGATGGCAACACCAATGTTGACCAGGTTGTTGCAAATACTTTGAAGGTTTTGGATGCAGCCGGAGCTGGGGATATTCCAGTTGCTAGAGGCGCAGTTCGTCCGCTTTTGGGTAAATCAGAGTATGCCGAGTATGTGCATGGCGCCGATGGAATGGGCGATCTTGGCATTGCTCCATCACATCGAAAAGTTGATTCTCGTTCAGCTATTGAACTCCTCCGTGATCTCATTGAAGGATCAAAGGAGCCTGTAACACTTGTGCCTATCGCCCCACTTACAAATATTGCATTATTTTTGCGTTCATTTCCTGAGACTGCAAAGAAACTGCATAGAATCGTATTGATGGGTGGATCCGCATCTGCCGGTAATGCAACAGCTGCAGCAGAGTTTAATGTTTGGCACGATCCAGAAGCAGCTGCAATTGTTTTCCAAAGTGGCGTACCAATTACGATGTATGGATTAGATGTTTTTATGCGCCCAGGTGCAACTAGTGAGAATGCAGCGCAATTATTGAAATCTTCTGATCCAGCACCTCAATTTGCTGCAACGCTTATACAGGCATTTATCGAGCGACTGCATATTTCACCTATCACCTTGGGAGATTACGGTGCAGTAGCGTGTGTAATACATCCAGAGCTATTTACAACCGAAGTCTTCGATGTTGTGGTTGACACGTCACAAGGTCCAGCACGTGGTCAAACTATCTGTGATCGCAGAGCACCATTTTTAAAGTCCATAGAACCAATTGATTTGGCTGATTCTGCTTCAGTTCGAGTAGTTCTGGATTTAGATGTTGCTGCAGTTGAACACTTATGGTTTAAAACCATTGATAAAGGCTGGCTATAGCCCTATTGGGTGCCAGACCGTTTTGTTTTCCATGAAGGCAAGGATGCGTCCAGGATCAGCGCTTTTAAAACTATAGATTCTCTTGAGGTTTTCACTTCCAGCAGATTTAACCTCTGAATGCTTTTTAGTACCTAAACCTGAGATATCTAAGCCATCAATATCCATATGTGAGGCCATCCAAGGGGTTATTTCATCCTTCTTTCCAGTCAAAATGTTTATGACACCTGCTGGAACATCACTTGTTGCAATGACTTCAGCAAAGCTCATGGCAGATAACGGTGCTTTTGTGCTTGCTAGAACAATCACGGTGTTACCACCAACAATGATGGGTGCTATTGAATCAATCAAACCAAGTAGGCAAGGAGCCTCTGGAGCAATGGCTGCAATAACTCCCATGCTCTCAGGGATTGTGAAGTTGTAATAAGGACCAGCTACAGGGTTGAGTGCACCTGAAAGAGAAGAGATTTTGTCGGTCCATCCCGCATACCAAACGAGCCGATCTACTGAATCAGTAACCTCTTTTTCAGCTTTGGTTTTTGATACACCAGTGACTGTAACAATCTCATCAACGAACTGAGCCTGACGGCCTTCAAGCATTTCTGCTAGTCGGTAAAGAATTTGTCCCTTGTTATAGGAAGTTGCCTTGTTCCATCCATGCTGGGCTGCGCGGGCAGCAACAACTGCATCTTTCAAATCTTTACGGGAAGCCAAACATGGGTTTGCAATGAAGACACCCTTGGTATTCTTAACTTCATATGTGCGTCCAGACTCCGAACGTGGGAACGCCCCATTGATAAATAGTTTGTATGTCTTTTTCACATCAATTCGATTAGTCATGTGAGACTCCCTTTAAATACGCAGACAAACCATGACGTCCGCCTTCACGACCCCAACCGGATTCCTTGTATCCACCAAATGGGGAAGTGGGATCAAACTTATTGAATGTATTTGCCCAGATGACACCGGCGCGAAGTTGCTGAGAGGCCCATAAAACCTTAGATCCTTTTTCACTCCAAATACCAGCAGAGAGTCCGAAAGGAGTGTTATTGGCTTTATCTATACCTTCTTGAGGGGTTCTAAAAGTTAAAACCGAAAGTACTGGACCAAAGATTTCTTCGCGTGCAATTCGGTGGGCTTGAGTCACACCAGTAAAAATGGTTGGCGCAAACCAGAAACCCTTGCCTGGCAAATCACAAGGCGCACTCCAACGCTGCGCACCTTCGGAATCCCCGACAGCAGTTAATTCACGAATCTTTAGTAGTTGTTCCTTGCTATTGATTGCACCTAAATCAGTGTTCTTATCCATGGGATCGCCCACACGGATTTTAGCCATTCTATTTTTTAGCTTTTCTAATACTTCATCGGCAATGCTCTCTTGAAGGATTAAGCGTGAACCAGCACAGCAGACATGGCCTTGATTAAAGAAAATTCCATTAACAATGCCTTCGACGCTTTCATCAATTGCTGCATCTTCAAAGATTATATTGGCAGCTTTACCACCGAGCTCTAGGGTCACACTCTTATTTGTTGGAGCAACTGCGCGGGCAATAATCTTTCCAACTTCTGTAGAGCCAGTGAATGCAATCTTGTCGATTCCTGGATGATTCACAATAAGTGCGCCAGTTGAACCATCACCTGTAACGATGTTTACAACCCCAGCAGGAAGTTCTGCCTGTTGGCAAACTTCAGCAAATAAAAGCGCAGTGAGTGATGTTGTTTCAGCTGGCTTTAGAACAACGGTGTTTCCTGCAGCAAGTGCAGGTGCAACCTTCCAGGCCAGCATCAATAATGGAAAATTCCAAGGAATAATCTGTCCTGCAACACCATGAGCTTTAGGTGTTGTTCCTAAGCCTGCATATTCAAGCTTGTCAGCCCATCCTGCGTGATAGAAGAAGTGTGCTGCGGCAAGTGGAACATCTACATCGCGCGATTCGCGAATTGGCTTTCCATTATCAAGGGTTTCAAGTACTGCAAATTCACGTGAGCGCTCCTGCATGATGCGAGCGATACTTAGGCTTGATCGTAACAAGGGCGCGCGACTCTGGAGCCGGCGCGTATTCAAAAGTCAAGTTTTCCCCCTTTAGTCGATCGTCACATACTGAGGGCTAGCGTAGTAGCCATCATCCATTTTCATGCGTTGCATTAATAGATCATTTAACAATGCACTAGCCCCAATGCGAAAGAGAGATGGTTTAAGCCATTCTGGCCCAGCGGTCTCATTGACTAGGACTAGTTGCTTAATGGCATCTTTAGTATTTCTGATACCACCTGCTGGCTTCACACCGATTCGCACCTGGGTCATTGCATAAAAATCTCTCACCGCTTCAAGCATCACAAGAACTACAGGGGCGGTAGCAGCTGGTGCAACTTTACCTGTGGAAGTTTTAATGAAATCTGCTCCAGCGGCCATTGCTAAAAAGGAAGCTTTGCGGACATTGTCGTAAGTAACAAGTTCACCTGTTTCAAAGATGACTTTCAAATGGGCCTTGGTGCCACAAACTTCACGAATTTTTACAATCTCATCAAAAACTTCGATATATCGTCCTGAAAGAAATGCGCCTCGGTCAATCACCATATCAATCTCTGAAGCCCCAGCCTCGACGGCATCTTTTGTATCTTGAATCTTTACTTCCATTGATGCACGACCAGATGGAAAAGCAGTTGAAACAGCTGCCACGCCAACATGTTGACCACCAATGAGATCTAAGTGTGTGCGGGCAATTGCAACCATATCGTTGTAAACACAGACTGCGCCCACACTTGGAACAGATGAATCAGTTGGATCAGGGCGCACAGCTTTAGTGCATAGGGCCTTAACTTTTCCAGGAGAATCTGCGCCTTCTAGAGTTGTTAAATCCACCATTGATATGGCCGTATCGATTGCCCAACGTTTAGAGGTTGTTTTAATGCTACGAGTAGCCAGCATCGCTGCCCTAGCATCAGCACCAACTTGATCGACTCCTGATAGCGAACCTAGATATTTCTTTAGGGATGCTTCAGTACCATCGACTAAACCATAAAAACTCACGATAGCAATTCCTTCAATGGGGTTCGTAACTGATCCAGAACTGTTTGCGCAGTTGCAGAATCCTTTGCAATTGCCTCAATGTAACACTTCATCTTTGCTTCTGTGCCGCTAGGACGAATGATTATTCGAATTCCACCATCGAGCCAAATGCGTAGGCCATCTGTAGGGGGTAAACCATCACTTGGTTTAGTCAGATCATCAATTGATGTAACAGAACGACCAGCAATTTCTTTAGGGGGATCGCGGCGCAAATTTCCCATGATTACACCGACTTGAGAAAGATCTGTTAGGCGGATTGCGATTTGCTCAGTTGCATGAAAACCATGACGAGCCCAAACCTCATCGAGTAAATCAAGAAGAGTTTTATTCTGCGCGGCTAAATCAGTCACAATTTGGGCTAGTTTGATGGCTGCAGATATTCCATCTTTATCATTGACAGTAATTGCATCAACGGCGTATCCAAGGGCTTCTTCATAACCAAAAGTTAACCCATCTATCTTTGCTAACCACTTAAAGCCTGTCAGTGTTTCCTCAAAATCAAGTTTGTAGTGAGCAGCAATTTTGCTCAAAATTGATGAGGAAACTATGGAGTTTGCAAGAATTCCTTTAGTTGTTGCCCGTGCGATAGTTTCACCAAAAATTACCCCTAACTCATCCCCACGCAGCATTCTCCAGCCTTTAATCGGGTCTTTAACTGCAGCGGCGCAGCGATCTGCATCTGGATCGTTAGCTATAACTAGATCAGCATCAAATGTGCGAGCAGTCTCTAAAGCTAAATCAATTGCGCCTGGTTCTTCAGGATTTGGAAATGCGACGGTTGGAAAATCAGGATTCGGCTTTGCTTGAACATCCACCAAGATCGGTTGCGGGAATCCTGCTTTATGAAAAACATGTTGAAGAGTTTCAGTTCCAACACCATGCATCGCGGTGTAAACAATCTTTAAGTTTCCAGGCCGTTGAGCAAGAGCAGCCGTAATCCCAACATATTTATGGACAACCTCTTCTCCTAAGGTTGTCCATTCTTTTCCACGAGGTTGTGAAGCAAGAGATGTAATTGAATCTATTTTTTGTGCAATTGACTCATCTGATGGTGAAATTATCTGTGAGCCGCGGTAATAGATTCCATCCACGGTGCCACCTAAATAGACTTTATAACCATTATCTTGTGAGGGATTATGGCTAGCCGTAACCATAATTCCTACGTCGCACTTTAATTCATTAGTAGCAAAAGCTAGTACAGGCGTAGGAAGTGGGCGAGGCAAGACATAAACCTTCATACCGGCACCGCTCATAATTTGCGCAGTTTCAACAGTGAAATCCTCAGAGCCATAACGGGCATCACGGCCAATTACTACTGAAGTTAAATTACGTTCCTTCATATATGCCGCAATACCTGCAGCTGTGCGACCAACAACTGCTCGGTTCATTCCTGAAGGCCCCGGGCGAATGGGACCACGCAAGCCAGCAGTACCGAAGTGCAAAAAGCCATTAAATGATGCGCGTAGTTCTACGTCATTATTGGAATCTAGCCACTGCTGTAATTGGGCAGCAGTTTTTGGATCTGGATCATCAGCAATCCATGCTTGAACTTCTTGTGTCAGATCCATGTTCCTAGAATAACTTCGGAATTACCCCTTTGAGAAGAGCGCCCATACGATCTGCAGCGGCCTTTCCAGCGGCAATAACTTCTTCATGATTAAGTTTTTCACCAGTAACACCGGCAGCTGCATTAGTGACTAATGAAATTCCAAGAACTTCAGCACCTAGTGCATGTGCTGCAATTGCTTCAGGAACTGTGGACATACCAACTAAATCTGCCCCCATAGTGCGCATCATTTTAATTTCTGCTGGAGTTTCATATGTTGGCCCACGCCAATGCACGTAGACACCTTCTTCAAGTGATGAATCTTCCTTCTTTACAATTTCGCGGATTCGCTTGCTATAGAGATCTGTTAAGTCAACAAAAGTTGCACCAGATAAAGGAGATACAGCGGTTAAAGAAATATGATCACGAATGAGAACTGGCTGGCCAACTTTATAGGCCTTGTTTATTCCACCGCAAGCATTAGTTAAAATAACTACTTTGCATCCAGCTTTAACTGCTGTCCGAACGCTATGCACGACCGGTTCAACACCTTTGCCTTCATAGAGATGTGTGCGACCTAGAAAGACAAGGGCTCGTAGTTTCTTGCCATTTGCTTCAATTTCATAGGAGCGAACTTTTCCTGAGTGCCCCTCAACTGTTGGAGGAAGGAAGCCAGTTATGTCTTCAGCGTTACATTCATACGCTGGAGTTCCTAATGCATCAATTGCGCTCACCCAACCAGAACCCATTACTAGGGCAACATCATGGGATGCGATTCCTGTGCGTTCCGTGATTTCTTTAGCTGCAGCAGTGGCTGCGGCTAATGGATCTGAATAGAGGAGATCGCTATTTGTCATGCATCAATGATGTCACAAAGAGCTGTTCCACTAGAAACCGTGGCCCCTATTGCAGCGCTCAAATTACCAATCACACCAGCTTTATGAGCCATTAATGGCTGTTCCATTTTCATCGCTTCTAGAACGATAACTAAATCTCCAACTTCAACTCGATCGCCTTCCTTAACTGCAATCTTCACAACGGTTCCCTGCATGGGGCTAGTAAGTGCTGTGCCACCTGCGCCACCTGCCATTGATTGCTTTGCGCGATGGCGCTTCACTACAGGCTTAGGAGCATGTACTAAGACTTCAAAGCGCTTTCCATTTACTTCAGCAACCAAATACTCAGGTGCCATGTGTGTCTCAAGTTGTACAACAGGTGCCTGATATAGAGGTATCTCATTGTTGAATTCATTTTCAATGTAACTGGTGTAGATCTTAAAATCTTGTGTAAATGCGCGATCTTCCACAATTGCTCGGTGGAAAGGGAGCGCTGTAGCTAAGCCTTCGACGTTGAATTCAGCCAAGGCACGACGAGCACGCTCAATTGCTTGTTCGCGTGTTGCACCAGTGACAATGAGTTTTGCTAATAATGAATCAAAATTACCACCGATGGTGTCGCCATTCTTAAAACCAGCATCAACTCTGACGCCAGGTCCAGTTGGAATAACCCAGTCAGTAATGCGTCCAGGTGCTGGGAGGAATGAGCGACCTGGGTCTTCGCCATTAATACGAAATTCAATTGAGTGTCCACGAATGACTGGGTCATCAAAGCCAAGTGATTCGCCCATCGCAATTCTAAATTGTTCTCGAACTAAATCAATCCCTGTAACTTCTTCGCTCACTGGGTGCTCAACTTGCAAGCGAGTATTTACTTCTAGAAATGAAATTGTTCCATCAAGGCCAATTAAGAATTCGCAAGTACCCGCACCGACATAGCCAGCTTCTTTCATTATGGCCTTACTTGATTTATAGAGCTCTTCTTCTTGTGCTTTGCTCAAAAATGGTGCAGGAGCTTCTTCAACAAGCTTTTGGTGGCGGCGTTGCAGTGAGCAATCTCGTGTACTGACAACTACTGCGTGGCCATGCTTATCAACTAAAACTTGAGTTTCAACGTGGCGGGGCTTATCCAAATAGCGCTCAACGAAGCATTCACCGCGACCGAATCCACTTATAGCTTCACGAACGGCAGATGCAAATAACTCTGGAATCTCTTCCATCGTGCGGGCAACTTTTAATCCACGTCCACCACCACCATGAGCGGCCTTAATTGCAACAGGTAACCCGTGTTCCTTTGCAAAAGCTATAACTTCTCCATGTCCTTCAACTGGATCTGCAGTTCCTGCAACAAGTGGTGCTCCCGCTTTGGCTGCAATTTTACGTGCAGAGACTTTATCGCCCAGTGCACGAATTGCTGCAGGGGAAGGGCCAATCCAAATAAGTCCTGCATCAAGTACCGCTTGAGCAAAGTTTGCATTTTCAGATAAGAATCCATAACCAGGATGAACCGCATCAGCACCTGATTGCTTGGCAGCTTTTATCAGTTTCTCAATATTTAGATAAGTCTCAGTAGCGGTTGTTCCATGCAGGGAATAAGCAGCATCAGCCATCTGAGAATGAATTGCATTACGGTCTTCTTCTGAATAAACCGCAACGCTTTCTAAACCATGATCTTTACATGCGCGAATGACTCGGACAGCAATCTCTCCACGATTAGCAATTAAAACGCGCTTCATTGCATCACCTTGACCTCTGGCCAGGAATAGCCAAGTTGCTCAAATGCTTTTCTCACAAACGGCATAGATATTCCAACTACATTTGTGTAGTCACCTTCAATTGAGGGGATGAAGGGAGAGCTAAATCCATCAAGAGTAAATCCACCAGCAACATGTAACGGTTCACCGGTAGCAACATAGTCTGCAATTTCAGCATCAGTCATATTGTCAAAAGTTACTTTTGTAGTGACGATGCTTGAAATCTCCTTGTCCTTTGTTGTATCAATAATGCAGTGACCTGTGTGGAGTAGCCCGGAATTACCGCGAACTCTCGAGGCACGCTCAATCGCGATCTCTGGAGTTGCCGGTTTACCAAGAGATTGTGAATCAAATTCAAATGTTGAATCACAGCCAATAATTATCGCTGGAAAATCTATGTGCTCCCGAATTGTGTGAGCCTTAGTTATGGCTAAGGCAATCACCATATCGGCAGGCTTCATCGCATTGAAGAAATCAGTTTCCTCATTAACATGGCTAACCATGATTGTTGGCTTTAATCCAGCTGATTCAAGCAAACGGCGTCTGGACACGGATGCAGAAGCTAAAACAATCCTTGGCATTGTTTATGAGTTCTTTCGGGCGCCGAAAGTAATTTTATGGGACAACCCTTGTCGCAGTTGAGGCAAACCATAAATGCTTCGACGAATCACAGGCTTTAGTTCTTCACGCTTGTGTTGGGCCAAAGCGGTTTTGAGTGCTTCTAACTCTTGTGCAGTGGGATCTCCTTTAATTATTGAAAACTCCATTACAGCGGAATATTTCCGTGCTTGCGCGCAGGCAATGTGTCGCGCTTAGTGCGCAATGTCCTAAATGCTTTTGTAATGTATGCGCGTGATTGATTTGGTTCAATCACTGTGTCGATTGTTCCACGCTCAGCAGCTAAGTATGGATTTGCAAGTGATTCGTTATATTCATCGATTAACTCAGCTCTTGCAGCAACTGGATCTTTTGCTTCAGCAATTTCCTTACGATATAAAATATTAACTGCACCTTGGGCCCCCATTACAGCAATCTCAGCACTTGGCCAAGCAAAGTTAATATCGCTACCAAGATATCTAGAACCCATGACGATAAATGCTCCACCATATGCTTTACGAGTAATGAGAGTTACAAGTGGCACGGATGCTTCTGCGTAGGCATAAAGTAATTTGGCTCCTCGACGAATGATTCCATCCCATTCCTGCTCAGTTCCAGGCAAGAAACCAGGCACATCAACAAGGGTCAAGATTGGGATATTGAATGCATCGCAAAAGCGCAAGAATCGCGCAGCTTTTTCGCTGGAGTTAATATCAAGTGTTCCAGCCAACTGATTAGGTTGATTTGCGATGATTCCAATTGTTTCACCTTCGATGCGAGCAAAGCCAACAACGATATTTGGGGCATAGAGTGCATGGACTTCTAGGAACTCTGCTTCATCGACTAACGCTTGAATCAAAACCTTCATGTCATATGGCTGATTTGGACTATCTGGAATCAAAGTATCGAGGGCAATGTCGGATGCATTCTTTTCTAAAAGCTCTGTTGGTGGAAGATGTGGAGCCCTGTCCATATTATTTGATGGTAAATATGAAAGAAGCGCTTTAACGTAATCAATAGCATCGGCTTCATTTTCAGCTAAGTAGTGTGAATTACCAGTACGAACATTATGAGTTCGTGCGCCACCTAACTCTTCCATTCCTACCTCTTCGCCAGTTACTGTCTTAATAACGTCTGGACCAGTAATAAACATGTGTGATGTTTCGTTAACCATCACAGTGAAATCTGTGAGCGCAGGTGAGTATGCAGAACCACCAGCACATGGGCCAAGGATCAAAGAGATTTGAGGAATAACACCAGAAGAGCGAGTGTTAAGGCGGAAGATTTTTCCATAACCTGCAAGAGAAGCAACGCCTTCTTGAATACGTGCGCCACCGGAGTCATTAATTCCAATAAGTGGAATTCCACTCTTTAAAGCAAACTCTGCAATCTTGACGATTTTTTCTGCATGAACTTCACCAAGTGAACCACCCATGATTGTGAAATCTTGTGAATACAATGCAATCGGACGCCCATCTACAGTTGCAGTACCAATTACAACACCATCACCGTATGGACGATTATTTTCCATTCCAAATTGTGTTGAGCGGTGGCGGGCGAACTCATCAATTTCAGTAAATGAATCTGGGTCAACCAACATTTCAATACGCTCACGGGCAGTGTTCTTCCCCTTGGCATGCTGCTTCTCAACAGCGCGTGCTGAGCCAGCGTGTACCGCTTCCTCAACGCGCGCACGTAGATCTTCGATTTTCCCGGCAGTTGTATGCAGATCACGGCTCATACCCCTACGGTACATGTCATGGGCAAGCAAATGCTAAGAGCGGCACTTGATAAGTCAGTTATCAACTCATTAACTACGCAGTACTGGCGAGTAAGCGTGGTTGATGTCACCACATCGACTCAGACCGCTTTAGTGACACGAGCGATTGCCGGAAAAGTAAAACCTGGTGATGTCATTACTGCGAATTTTCAGAGAGCTGGGCGCGGGCGAATGTCGCGTACTTTTGAGGCACCAAAAAATAGTGCGCTTTTATTTTCATTTTATTTAAAACCACAGAGGAAAAAAGAAGACTGGGGTTGGATTTCCTTAATCGCCGGTACATCTGTTGCACAAGTTCTCAAAAAGTATAGTGCAACAGTTAAGTGGCCAAATGATATTTTAATTAAAGAAAAAAAAGTTTCAGGATTAATCTGTGAATTTAATGGAGAAGGTGTTGTTGTTGGAATTGGAATTAACGTAGGAATGACCATAGATGAATTACCTGTTCCAACTGCGACATCACTTGCAATTGAAGGTGCAACTAATATTGATCGGAACCACCTTTTGGCCGATGTACTAAATGAGTTTGAATCGATTTTCACCCACTGGGATCTGGGTGATGAATCAATCACGGGCCTGTATACATCCCTCTGTTCAACCCTTGGAACAAAAGTTCAGATTCACTATCCAAATGATTTGATAGAAAAAGGAATCGCGACGGGCATTTCTGCTCGGGGCGAGTTGATTTTAGACTCAGGAACACATGTACAAGCTGGAGACGTAGTTCATCTACGATAGGGCAGTGAGCGATCAATTCCCAACTGTTGGCGTAATTGGTGCTGGACAATTAGCTCGCATGAGCGTTGCTTCTGCCGCAGCACTTGGAGTCAACCTCTTATTACTTGCAAATGATGCTCAAGATAGCGGAGCACAAATAACAAACTACGTGGTCGGTGACTATAAGGATCTTGAAACTGTCCGTGCATTTGCGCGCAAGTGTGATGTGATTACTTTTGAACACGAACTCATCCCACTGAGCATTATTAAAACTTTAGAGGCTGATGGGGTTGTGGTTCGCCCAAGTTCTGCCAGCTTCATATATTCGCAAGATAAAGCTGCGATGCGTGCGCGACTGAGCAATTTCCCTTCGCCAAAAAACTCAGTAGTAACTGAAGTTGAAGAAGTAAGTGAATTTCCAGTAATTGCTAAAGCTATTTCAGGCGGTTATGACGGCCGCGGCGTGTGGAAAATTAATAGCCAAGCAGAGCTTGCTGCAGTATTAAAAGAGGTTGGTAAAGTTTTAATTGAAGAGCTCATTGATTTTGATTATGAAATAGCGGTCATGGTGGCCAGATCTCCCCACGGTCAAGCAACTACGTGGGCTCCAACTCAAACCATCCAGCGCGATGGCATATGCGTCATGACAATTACGCCAGCTCCAGAGTTATCTAATGATTTAAGTGAGAAAGCTCAAAAATTAGCACTAGATGTTGCCAATGAAATTGGTGTCATTGGTGTTATGGCAGTTGAAATCTTTGTCAAAGGTGAAGAACTCTTTATCAATGAATTAGCAATGCGTCCTCATAACTCTGGACACTGGACGATTGAAGGTTCAATAACTTCTCAGTTTGAGCAACACCTGCGCGCTATTTTAGATCTTCCCCTTGGAAATCCACGGATGTCTGCCCCCATTGCCGTAATGGGAAACATCCTGGGAGGCGATAAGGTGGATATGTATCGTCCATATCTTCATCTCATGGCCCGCACGCCAGAGTTGAAGTTTCACCACTATAAGAAGGAAGTACGCCCTGGGCGCAAGATTGGCCATGTTAATTTGCTAGGCGATAACCTCGTAGAATTAATCCAAGAAGTTCAACATGCCCTTGATTACATGAGCGGAGAAATTGATGAGTGATGTAGCAATCATCATGGGATCAGATTCTGATTGGCCGGTAATGGAGGAGGCTGCGAAAGTTCTAGATCAATTAGGAATTTCTTACGAAACAGATGTTGTTTCAGCTCACCGTATGCCACTTGAAATGGTTGAGTTTGCGCAAAGCGCAGCAGGTAAAGGATTTAAAGTAATTATCGCTGGTGCTGGTGGAGCTGCACATTTACCTGGAATGGTTGCTTCATTAACCACACTTCCGGTAATCGGAGTCCCTGTTGCGCTAAAAAACCTTGATGGAATGGATTCATTACTCTCGATTGTGCAGATGCCAGCAGGCGTCCCAGTGGCAACTGTTGGTGTGGGTAATGCCAAGAACGCAGCCTTACTTGCGGCTCGAATTCTAGGAATCTCTGATTCAGCAATTAGCGCCAAAGTTGCAGATGCTTTAAAGGAAATTAATGCTGAAGCTAAAGCTAAAGGCGCAAGTTTGAATTCACGCCGTGGGCAAAAAACTGGTTTCTAGTTTTTCTTTCTATACTCAATAGCTGGGCATCTATCCATCACTGTTAATAAACCTGCAGCTTGTGCACGAGCTATAGCCTCATGATCAATGACATCTAGTTGCAGCCATACAGCTTTGGCCCCAATTGCAATAGCTTCATCGACGACTTTGCCTACAAGGGTGGAGTTAACAAAACAATCAACTACTTCTATAGGCCCTGGAATTTCTGAAAGCGTCTTATAGCCAAGCTCACCGTGCACAGTTTCTGC
This sequence comes from Actinomycetota bacterium, assembly GCA_026392775.1. The sequence continues at coordinate 37,825 of JAPLBK010000038.1, read as the reverse complement.
ACGAGGATAAACAGGAACGATGCGGTGACCTTTATCTTGTAAGAGCTTTGCCACACCGAATGCTGCGCGCTCTGGGTTATTTCCAAGCCCGACAACAGCCCATTTCTTCATTGCAAGGACTGCATCGATGCTTTCTTGCTCGTTAATCGGTGCGTCCTAAAGCATGGAACTTCCAACCGGCTTTGCGCCATAGTTCTCGGTTAAGCATATTGCGTCCATCAATAATGATCTTTCTTTTAACTAAGGAAGAAAGAGTTACTGGATCGATAGCTCGGTACTCCTTCCATTCAGTCAGATGCAAGATTAAATCAGCGTCTTTAACTGCATCTGTGACTACTTCTACATATTCAAGCTTTGGAAAACGCTTACGTGCAGGTTCAATTCCCTTGGGATCATGAACAACCACAGCTGCTCCAGCTGCTTGTAACTGAACAGCGATATCAAGTGCGGGGGAGTCACGCACATCATCACTATCTGGTTTGAAAGTAGCTCCAAGAACGGCAATTTTGTATTGAGTTAAATCCTCTGAAAGTTTGCTTCGAACAACGTCGATTACACGCTGGCGTGCTCGCAAGTTAATTGCATCGATTTCACGCAAGAATTCAAGGGCTTGCTTCGCACCTAACTCTTCAGCGCGTGCCATAAATGCTCGAATATCTTTTGGAAGACAACCACCACCAAAACCAATACCGGCCTGCAAGAACTTATTTCCAATACGTGGGTCATAGCCAATTGCTTGAGCAAGGACCGTAACATCGCCGCCAGCAGCTTCACATACTTCAGCCATAGCGTTGATGAAAGATATTTTTGTCGCAAGGAAAGAGTTCGCAGCAACCTTTACAAGTTCTGCAGTTGGAAGATCTGCTCTAATCCAAGGGGTTCCTAAATCGATAATTGGTTTATAAACTTGCTTCAGAATCTGCTCAGCACGATCGTTAGCAACACCAACGACTAAGCGATTAGGAGTCAATGTGTCTTCAACTGCAAAACCTTCACGTAAGAACTCTGGATTCCAGGCAAGATCTGCTTGCGGTGCTGTTTTAGCGAGCTGCTCACGAAGTGATTGAGCCGTTCCTACGGGAACAGTTGATTTTCCAACGACTAATGAACCATCCTTTAAATATGGTGCAATCTCAGCAACTGCAGAGCGCACGTAAGTCAGATCTGCTGCAAGACTGTCTTTACTCTGTGGGGTTCCAACACAAACAAAATGAATGTCAGCATCTTTAACTGCTGAAAAATCAGTTGTAAATGAGAGGCGGCCTGTCTTCATTTCTTGTGCTAGTAAAGTGTCTAGACCAGGCTCATAAAATGGAAGCTTGCCATTTTGTAGCATCGCCACTTTATTGGGATCAGTATCAACACCAATCACGGTAAAGCCAAGAGAAGACATGCATGCGGCATGTGTAGCACCTAGATAACCGCAGCCAACTACTGAAAGAGTCAATGTCATGGGCGTGAGTTTACTTCAGTGCTCCGCAGGGATTTTCATCGGCGGTACGAGTCTTAAATTTATCAATCACAGTTGGTGATGCTGACGCGCTGGATGATGCTGATGGTGAAGGGGTTACCTCATCAACTAAGGGTAAATCTTCACGTAAGCGGTTAAATAGATCAGGTGCTAAGGCAGAATCCCAGATTACAACAGATCCAAGACCTGGTACGCGCGCATTTGCATCACCTAAAGGAATGGTCAAAGTGCGCACTTTACTTGGGGAGAGATTCTTGAGTTGTTTAGCCAGAACAATCAAGTCATTTCGATTGAGCTGAGAATCTGTCCGAACTGTTGCAATAGTTGCATTGAAAAAATTGACTAACTTAATTGGATTGAGAAGAACTCCAGTACTTGTCACTTTTCTTAGGACGGCGCTCATGAATTGCTGTTGACGCTGCATACGCCCAAGATCGCCCATTCCATCAAAGTCACGGGTACGAACGTACTTGAGCGATTCAATTCCATCAAGAGTATGGACACCAGCTTTCAAAACCAAGTGACTGTTTGGATCATCAATATCGCGCTTTGTGCAAACATCAATTCCACCCAAAGCATCTACCATTCCAGCAAAACCGGCAAAACCAATTTCAACATAGTGATCAATTTTTATGTTGGTTTCTTCTTCAATAGTTTGAATTAATAGTGAGGCACCACCCCAAGCAAAAGCTGAGTTAATTTTTCCTTTTGCTGCAGGAACAATTTTTTCTTTATTGAGGGAAGAAGGATGCTCAGGAATGGTCACAAGGGAATCTCGGGGAATAGAAATGATTGTTGCTTTGTCACGAGACTTACTAATGTGGATCAGAAGCATGGTGTCTGATCGAGCACCTGCTGCTGCCTTAGTGGTTCCTACGCGCAATAACTTTGATTGTTCTTTAGTTAAGCCTTCACGTGTATCTGAACCCACTAATAAATAATTAAGTGCAGAACTGGGCTTATCTGGGCGATTATCTAGTGAGCCAAATACATCGATGCGATTAATTGCTCCGCTGACTTGGCCCAAACCCAACCAAGAAAACGCGGAGATGGCGACAACGGCTAGGGATAGTGAGGTAATAATGCGTATTGGTCGCGTCGCTCTCACCGTGTAAGAGTACTTGGACGATACGGTGTAGGGGTTATGACGACATCAGCAAATGAGTTATATGGCTCACCGGAGCCCAAAATCTCAGTCATCCTGCCGGTTCTCAACGAATCTAAATATTTAGAAGAGGCTGTGAAGGCTGTTCTTGATCAGAGTTTTGCAGGTGAGATTGAAATTATTTTAGCTGTTGGACCATCCCATGATGGAACTGAAGTAATTGCTGACTCATTAGCTAAAGCGGATTCGCGTGTTGTGGTTGTTTCAAATCCTACAGGGCGCACTGCTGCAGGTCTCAATCTGGCAGTTGCTGCAAGTAGATACTCAATCATTGTGCGTGTAGATGGTCACTCTAGAATTCCACATGATTATCTATCCCTAGCTTTTGAAATCTTAAAAGATACTGGCGCTGTCAATGTTGGCGGCATTATGGCCGCACAAGGCCATACAGTTTTTGAGAGGAGTGTGGCAGGAGCAATGCGCAGCCCATTAGGTGTTGGAGCCTCTCGTTTTCACACAGGTGGTGGGGCCGCATCGGTAGATACGGTTTATCTAGGAGCATTTAGAAAAAAAGCTTTACTGGCTGTTGGGGGATTTGATGAGAGATTTACACGTGCACAGGATTGGGAGTTAAACTTTCGATTGCGTGCAGCTGGGGGAACCATTTATTTTGATCCTCGATTAGTTGTTACTTACCGCCCACGCTCAACTGTTGTAGCACTTGCGAAACAGTATTTTGAATATGGACGTTGGCGTCGAGTTGTTTCTCGCAGACATGAAGGCACAGTTAATTTCAGGTATCTTGCCCCTCCATTTACAGTAATTGGCGTTGTTTCATCATTGATCCTCGGTGCGTTAGTTTCACCTATTCTCTTCTTACCAGCACTGACTTATGCTTTATTTATTCTTATTGCATCGGCAAGAATTGGTAAATCACTCGGTGAGTTTGTCTCACTGCCACTTATTTTGCTGACAATGCATATGACATGGGGTATTGGCTTTCTAACTTCGCCAAAGTCGTTAGCGCCTGCGGTAACCTTACGACCGTGAGCACTCCAATGCAGGTCTATGAGCCTTTTCGTGCTGGCCTGCCACCACTGAGGCGATATTGGAAATCTCTCTGGTCGCGCAGGACGTTTATATCTGAATACTCGCGCTCTGAACTTCGCGAACAGCATTTTGACTCAGCATTTGGTCAGTTATGGCTAGTACTGAATCCGTTGTTGTTATCAGCAGTTTATTTCTTGTTGATTGTAATCATTAGTGGATCATCTAATAGCACTCGATATGCACACCTGACTGCAACGCTTTTCCTTTTCTACCTAGTAGCTAACTCACTTACAGGTGGTGTTAAATCAATTACTGCCGGTCAGCGCTTAATTTTAAATACAGCCTTTCCTCGCATTATGTTGCCAGTCTCAGCAGTTGTTATAGCAATCTTTAAATTCCTGCCAACACTGGCAGTTTTTCTGGTAATCAGAACAGTTATAGGCCTGCCCTTTTCTTGGCAGATGTTATGGGCTATTCCAGTGCTTCTAATAACAATGTTGTTGGCGCTAGGTCTTGCAGTGACTATTTCCTGTATCAATGTGTATTTCCGCGATATTGCTAGTTTCTTGCCTTATATGACGCGCACTCTTTTGTACTTGTCACCAATTTTGTATGAAGCTTCAGATTTGAAACCACAATTAAGAACCCTTGAACTCTTTAATCCGCTGTTTCCAATTTTAGATAGTTGGTCGCGTGCATTAGTACATGGACAGGCACCTCTTGCTTCTCACATGCTCATTGGACTTGGTTGGGCAGTTGGTATTTTCTTGATTGGGACATACTTCTTCTTATCAAGGGAGCGTGAATTTGCCGTCCGTCTTTAGCCCACATATGACCAATGAAATTGCCGTATCAGTTCGCGGTCTTGGTCTTACATACACCACTGCAATTGATCGCAGACCAACTTTAAAAGCACGTGTTAAGTCATTGGGACGTGGAGGAAAACAAACTCGCGTTATCCGCGCGCTGGATGAAGTTAATCTTGATGTCACGTATGGCCAGGTATTAGGAATTATTGGATCAAATGGCGCCGGAAAATCCTCGTTGATGCGCGTTATTGCAGGAATTTTGCCACCCTCACAGGGGCGAATTGAAGTCTATGGAAGCGTCAGTACTTTGCTGGCACTTGGAGTTGGCTTTAATCCATCCATGTCAGGCCGTGACAATGTCTATTTAGGTGGATTAGCTGCAGGTATGTCACGTGATGAAATTGATAGCCACTTCGAAGAAATCGCTGACTTTTCTGAACTAGGAGAGGCAATTGATGCGCCGATGCGCACGTATTCATCAGGTATGTATGCCCGCCTAGCTTTCTCTGTTGCGGCAACTGTTCGCCCAGATATTTTAATTGTTGATGAGGCGTTGAGTACTGGTGATGCAAAGTTTAAAGAGAAATCACTCAACCGCATTAAAGAACTACGAAGTGATGATCGTGCATTAATTCTGGTTAGCCATGCGATGGCGACTTTAGAAGATGTCTGTAATGACGTTGCTTGGCTCCATAAAGGAAAGCTTGTTCAACGCGGGGAACCAAAGGTTGTAATAAATGCATATCGCGAGTTTTTGCAGGTAGGAAAGAGCGCGGCCATCGATGAGGATATCTAAAGCTTTTCTTGCCTTACTTTTTGTGTTTTCATCTTTAATTCCGATAGCTCACGCAACAGATATTCCTACAACCTTTTCCTTTCAAGGTTCGGGATATGGACATGGGGTTGGGTTAAGTCAGATGGGTGCGCGCTCTATGGCACTAGCCGGACAAAGTTTCGAACAGATCATAAAGTATTTCTATAAAGATGTTGAGATTGAGCAAAAAGATGATTCCAGAATTCTGCGAGTTAACATCGGTCACCTACTCTCTAGTGCAAAGATTTCAAGCACTGTAAAAGGATCCCAGCTTCAGATCATCCAAGGTGATATGGGGAGTGAGAGCGTTATTCCTGTATTTTCAATGGCTGACTCGATATCTTTCTCAATTATTGGCTCTACAGTCAGTCCACGAATAACTCTTGGAAAAACCACGCAGGTACTGCCTCGAAGCAAAGTTTTCACAATTCGTTGGGCAGGTACTCGCTATTTAGAGGGCCCCGATACAGTTGTTTCAGTTAATCACTCAGCCTTGACTCAGAAATATAGATATGGACAGATTCAAGTAAAGGCGGTCAAGAGCCCATCAGGATATCGGATTGAAATGACTAATACGGTGCGCTTAGCTGATGAATATCTTTGGGGTATTAGCGAGATGCCATCTTTTTGGCCGAATGCCGCGCTAGAAGCTCAAGCAATTGCTTCTCGCACCTATGCCTTGAGTAAAGCAGGTATTTATAGGACGGTGTGTGACTGTGATTTATATGGCTCGATTTCTGATCAAACTTTCCTAGGGTATGCAAAAGAAATTGAAAAGAAACACGGAGTAATTTGGAAAGAAATTATTTTGCGAACTGCAGGCTTAACAATCACACAATTGGGATTACCAATTACGGCTTATTTCTTCTCTTCATCAGGGGGAAAGACAGAGCTGGCCATCAATGCCTGGGGAAGTAGTAGGGATTACACGCAGATTGTTGATGATCCGGGCTCATTAGATTTAATACTCAACCCACGATTTGTTACCTGGAATCGAGAAGTTCCACAAAGCATAATTGCTGCAGCTTTTCTTTTACCTGATGTAGTGAGTTTAGAAATCCTAGGAGTAAATGAGAGTGGCACCGTTGCTTCGATTCAAGCAACATCTAGCACTGGCGTGCAGGTAGCGCTGCGTGGTGAGACTTTTAGAAGTAGAACTAAAATACCTTCAGCCTGGTTTAGCTTAGTTAGCGTGCAGAATTGAATTAAGTCCGCCCCAAGTGCCAGTTCGGTTAATTGCTTCAAGTGCACCATCAAGAGAGTTACGACGAAACAATAAATTGTTGCCACCAGAGAGTGCTGCGGCCTTCACAATTTCTCCATCAGGTAAACGAACTTTTGAGGCAGCTGTCACATAAGTTCCAGCTTCAATCACACAGTTATCGCCAAGTGAAATTCCACAACCAGAGTTTGCGCCTAGAAGTGATTTTTCACCGATTGAAATAACTTCTTTTCCACCGCCACTGAGCGTTCCCATAATGGATGCGCCACCACCAATATCTGAGCCATCACCAACAACAACTCCAGCTGAGATGCGGCCTTCAACCATCGAGGTTCCAAGTGTTCCGGCATTGAAGTTAACAAATCCTTCGTGCATGACTGTTGTGCCAGAAGCTAAATATGCGCCCAGTCTTACGCGATCTGCATCTGCAATACGTACTCCACTTGGTATTACGTAATCAACCATACGTGGGAATTTATCGACAGAAAGAACAGTGACGTGACCGTGCGCAGCTTTCAGGCGCGCTCGAGTTGATTCAAAGCCCTCAACGGCACAAGGTCCAAAGTTTGTCCAAACAACATTGTTGAGTAAGCCAAAGATGCCATCAAGTACAACTCCGTGAGGCTTAACTAAGCGATATGAAAGCAAGTGCAAACGTAAATAAGCATCTTTGGCATCAGCTGGCGCCACTGTTATATCAATTTCAACTTTAACTAATTCACGTGTTACTCCACGGGCATCATCGCTTCCAACTAATGCCGCTAGTTCACTGGGAACAGTTGCTGCAAGTGCACCAAGTTGCGGCGACGGAAACCAGACATCGAGAGTTTTCCCGGCAGCCATCGTTGCAATGCCGTGGCCAGATGCGATGGTCGTCATGTCCTAAGCCTAACCCCTATCCTTACCCGTATGCGCATCGCAGTCTTTTGTTCATCATCGCCAACGATTGACCCAAAGTATGTCGACCTGGCCTTTGATCTTGGCACCGCTATTGCAGCTAACTCATGGGAATTAGTAACCGGGGGCGGTCATATCTCAATGATGGGCGCAGTTTCTAGGGGAGCTCGTCAGGGTGGTGGACGAACTATCGGTGTTATTCCACAAGCCCTTGTTGATATTGAATTTGCTGATCACGATAATGATGAATTACATATCGTTGAAACGATGGGCGAGCGTAAAGCAATGATTACAGAAATCGCGGATGCATTCATTACTTTGCCGGGTGGTGCTGGGACTCTTGAAGAATTTTTTGAGATTTGGGTAGGACGTTATTTAAAGTTTCACAATAAACCAGTTGTAATCCTGGATCCATTTGGAGTTTATAACCCACTACATGAATTAGTTGAGCACTTAGAAGTTGAGAACTTTATTAAACCAGGTATGCGTGATTTAATTTCTTGGACAACAGATGTTTCACAAGCTCTTAAGGCGTGCTCCTAAATGTCTAGTAATCACATAGCGATCTCTTTGAAGATTGATGCACCCATTCAAAAAGTTTGGGATTCGCTAGCGCAATGGGAAAAACAAGGTGAATGGATGCTTCAGACTAAAGTCTGGGTGACATCAGAAATAACCGAAGGTGTTGGAACTTCCATAAATGCATTTACTGGAATAGGTCCGCTAGGAGTTCTAGATTCAATGACAGTTACTTTATGGCAACCACCACACACGTGCGATGTGCTCCATACAGGCAAAATAATCAAAGGCACAGGTCGATTTCATTTACGTGAACTCACTTCACAGACAACGATCTTTGATTGGTCTGAAGAAGTCATCGCCCCTCGCTTACTCTTTTTGGCGATGCTTCCTGCGCTCTATATTGGTGTGCGAATCTCTTTATCCCGCTTTGCACGAACATTCCGCTAAGAGCATCTTCACCTGCCTAGGCGTTAAAAGCCAGTAGCCTTAGAACCATGAGCGAGTCCCCAACATTGGCCCAGGTGCTGGCCTCGCTGCCCGAAGAAGAGCGGATCATCTTGACCTTGCACTACATGCGCCAAATGTCACCAGGAGAGATTGCCCTAATGCTCAAAGTGCCAGAGCGCGCAGTTGATGCCGTAATTTCGAGGGGAAAAGCGAGATTGAGCGCGGTTCTCGGCTTATAAACCCTTATTGATTTCGCGCTTGTGCTCTAAATACGAGATACTTCTCCTCTTGAACTTTCCCCGTCCATCTTTGAAGGAGTCCCCACATGGCAGCCATGAAACCTCGTACCGGAGATGGTCCAATGGAGGTCACCAAGGAGGCTCGCTCTCTCGTGATGCGAATTCCACTAGAAGGTGGCGGACGTCTAGTTGTTGAACTCAACTCTGAAGAAGCTAATAATCTCAGCGCCGCACTTCATGCCGCGGTTGCATTAGTTAAGAAGTAAATCACTAACAGGCGATAGCCTTCAACGCATGTTCTGGACACTCAAAGCTGCCAAGCCTCAACTCTCATTAGCGATAGACGCTGACTCAATTGCGCTCGCTTTTGCTAAAGATTCAGAGGGTGTCTTTTCATTTATTGGTCCAGAAACTTTAATTAGAGATGTTGAGAAATTCTTTCAAATAAACCTTGTTGATGAACTTTCATTTTTTTCGCCATCAGGTAAAGCGGGAGAGTTGTTTGAAGTACCAGTAAGTGCCGAGGATGCTAAAACAGATCGAATCTTTTTAGTTGGAATTGGTGATTCATCAACTGCTTCATTTCGTGTGGCAGCAACAGCGATTGCCAGAAAAGTTCGCGGAAAGAACACCACAGTGTATTCAGCATGTGCAATTAGTAATAAAGATGTTAAGGCTCATGCAATTGCCTTGACTTTAGGTGCCTACCTCTGGAATCTAAAAACTGGAGAACCTGCAGGCAAGCCAACTTTCATAGTTGCTACAAATGAAAAAGAGGTAATAAATGTTGCTATCACTATTTCGAAAGCAATTACGCGCGCTCGTGATTTGGTGCATACGCCTTCTAATATTAAAAATCCTGCGTGGATGGCTACTAAAGCACAGGAATTCGCCAAAGGAACCAGGCTCACAGTAAAAGTACTTGCAGGAAGAGAGCTTAAAGATTTTGGTGGATTGCGCGCAGTTGGTAACTCTTCTCCAAAACCTGGACCGCGCTTTATTGAAGTGGGGTACGCACCTGCAAAGAAGAAAAATGCAATTAATGCCCTTCCACATGTTGTTTTAGTGGGTAAAGGAATCACATATGACACTGGTGGAATTAATCTTAAGCGTCCATATGACTTGATGATTCCAATGAAAAGTGACATGGCAGGGGCTGCAGCAATTCTGGCAACTCTGACTGCGCTAGAAGAATTACAACCAAATATTCGAGTAACAGCTCTGATGATGTGTGCAGAGAATGCGTTTTCAGGCACAGCCCAGCGCCCCAGTGATGTCATTACACACTACGGTGGAACTACAGTTGAAGTAATTGATACAGATGCAGAAGGTCGCTTAGTTCTAGCTGATGGCTTGGCATATGCTGATAAGAATTTAGACCCAGATTATTTAGTAGATATTGCAACTTTAACTGGTTCAATAACACTTGGACTTGGCAAGCAATATGCCGGTATGTATACACGCGATGAGCTACTCGCACGCGATTTTGAAACTGCAGGTCACGAATCTGGTGATCGAGTTTGGCACATGCCTTTAATTGATGATTATAAGGATGCCCTTGAAAGTGATATTGCAGATTTCAACCATATAGCCAGAAAAGTGAAATATTCTGCAGGCTCAATTACTGCAGCTCTTTTCCTTGAACACTTCGCAGGTAATCGCCGTTGGGTTCATTTAGATATTGCTGGAACAGGTCGTAGTGATAGTGATGCTGGCGAAAATCCTAAAGGTGGAACTGGCTATGGAGTCCGTTTACTAACCCAATGGATAATGAATCTCAAATGAAAATTGATCCTCATGGATATGCTGAAAATTTTATAGCTGAAGATCCATTCAAAACTTATGCACGTGCTCGCGGGGTTGAAATAGGAGCACACGATGTAACACCTGGAGTAGGGGCATATCTTAAGCACCTTGCCTTTACCCTCTCAGCACAGTCAGTTGTTGAAGTAGGTACTGGTTCAGGCGTGGGAAGCTTGTGGCTACTCGATGGCATGTTGGCAAGTGGCACCCTAACTTCAATTGATGATGAGATGGAACATACGCAGATTGCAAAGTTGGCGTTTGCTGATGCTGAGATATCACCAACCCGTTACAGATTAATTACTAACTCAGTCCTAGATGTGATTTCAAAGTTAACCGATAGAGCCTATGACTTAGTTGTGGTCCGTCATGATCCTCAAGATTTGGCCTTTGTAATCAGTGAGGCACATCGCATTTTGCGAAGCGGTGGGGCGATGGTTATTGATAGCTTTTTTGGGGGTTCAAAAGTCAACGATCCAGCCCAGAGAGACCCTCAAACCGTGGCGCTTCGTGATGCTGGGAAAATCATTAAAAATGACACAGAACATTGGGTGAGCACCTTGATTCCAACCGGTGATGGTTTGTTAGTTGCAACGAAGTTGTAGGAAGATACTCACATGATTTTTCCTAGAAAAATGGTAATCCACAATGTTCGCCCATGGTGGGAAACAAGTGCACCGAGTAAAAGCGCTCGAAGCAAAATCTTCATAACTGCTTTGCTTGCTAGTTGCCTCGGGGGATTTCTAGGAGTTACTGCAACGGGTGGAACAATCTTTAATTCTGCCAACATAGTTGATTCTTCAAGCACAATTGAGCGCGCACCAGATTCTGTTGCAGGAATTGCTGCCAGAGTTTTACCCTCAGTTGTTTCTGTTAATACACGCTCTTCAACGGGTCGTGGGGGAACTGGCTCTGGCTTTATTTTTGATAGCAACGGTTACATCCTGACCAACAATCATGTTATCGCTGGAGTTGCTAATGGAAATGGTGCTATACGAGTTACCTTGAATAATGGTGATATTTATAGCGCGAGTATAATTGGTCGTGATGCTTCTTATGACTTAGCAGTGATAAAAATCAGTGCAACGAATCTGCCAGCACTTGAATTTGGAGATAGTGACAAAGTTGCAGTTGGTGATTCAGTAATTGCAATTGGTTCACCACTTGGTCTATCAGGAACGGTAACACTAGGAATCATTAGTGCTAAAAATCGACCTGTAACTGCTGGAGATTCTGGATCTGGAAGTTCATTTATTAATGCATTACAAACGGATGCTGCCATCAACCCAGGAAATTCTGGAGGTCCATTAGTTGATGCAACAGGAGCAGTTATTGGTGTTAACTCAGCAATCGCATCTCTAGGTTCCTCATCACAGGCCGGTTCAATTGGTTTGGGTTTTGCAATTCCTATTAATCAAACAAGAAAAACTGCGGATCAATTAATCAAATCAGGAAAAGCTACCTATCCATTTCTAGGCGTTTCATTGGATATGAATTTCACTGGAGTTGGCGCACTTGTTTCCAGTTCCAGCACAGCTATTTTGCCTGGTGGACCAGCAGCTAAAGCAGGGATTCGTGCGGGAGATGTCATCGTTAAATTCGAAAATAAGGCCATCGATTCCCCTGAGCAATTAATTGTTGCAATCCGCGCTATGAATGTGGGAGATAAGGTCACCCTGACTTACATTCGAGATAGCAAAGAGGTCACTGTCACCGTTGCCTTGGTAGCTGGCAATAACTAGGGGCCGGTTTAGAAGGTAGGCTTTCGGCATGTTCTTCGATATCGGCGCAGGTGAAATCCTCGGCCTAGCTATTTTAGGAATGATTCTGCTTGGTCCAGAGCGTCTTCCAAAAGCTGCCTCTGAAGCTGCCAAATGGGCAAAGAAAATTCGTGCTTTGTCACAGACAGCAACAGCTGAACTCCGTGAGAACTTGGGACCCGGCTTTGAGAATCTTCAGCCTGCAGATCTACATCCAAAAACTTTTGTTAAAAAGCAGTTAGGTGAGTTGTTGGATGACACTCCAGCAGCAAAACCAGCGCGCCCAACTGCAAAGATTGATCCAGACCTTATATGAACCTTATTGAAGCACTCAATGAAGCACTCACAACAGTTCAAGACCCTGAACTTCATCGTTCAATAACTGAGCTTGGAATGGTTGAAGAGCTGACTGAGGATAACGGCGCCGTGAGTATTAAAATTTTATTAACGATTTCTGGTTGCCCAATGCAAGATCGACTTCGTGGTGATATTACTACAGCACTAAAAAATGTCGAAGGTGTTAAAACTGTTGACTTAGCTTTTGGAGTTATGTCGCAAGAGCAACGTGATTATGTCAAGAAAGTTGTTCGCGGTGGTCGAGAGAAAACTATTACTTTTTCCCAACCAGAATCTCTTACACGTGTTATCGGTATTGCATCAGGCAAAGGTGGCGTTGGTAAATCTTCTGTGACTGCAAACCTAGGAGTTGCATTTGCTAAAAAAGGATTACGGGTTGGAATTTTAGATGCAGATGTCTATGGCCACTCGATTCCCCGTTTGATGGGCTTAATGGGTCAGCGACCAACTGCCATTGATCAGCTCTTTATCCCTCTGGAGTCATTTGGCGTAAAAGTAGTTTCTATGGAGATGTTTAAGCCAGAGCGCTCTGATCCAGTTGCATATCGTGGACCTCTCTTACACCGTGTTCTTGAACAACTTCTTTCAGATGCGCACTGGGGCGATTTGGATGTCTTGCTCATTGATTTACCACCTGGGACTGGAGATTTAGCTATCTCGCTAGGACAACTGATTCCTAACTCAGAGATAGTTGTTGTAACTACACCTCAAATTGCTGCAGCTGAGGTTGCAGAACGCGCGGGAAGAATTGCACATCAGATTCATCAACGCGTAATTGGCGTTATTGAAAACATGTCTGAATATGGCTGCCCAACATGTGGTGAGAAAATTGCGCTCTTTGGAGCAGGTGGTGGTGAAGAAACATCTAAGCGTTTGTCAGCTCTCGTTGGCATTGATGTTCCACTTCTAGGCAAAATCGCCTTTAATCCAGAACTTCGAACTGGTGGCGATGACGGAGTTCCGTTAGTTCAAGCTGCTCCTGCATCTGAATCTGCACAGACAATTCTTGCGATTGCAGAGATTCTTGTTAAGCGCAGTAAATCTTTAGTGGGTGTTCGCTTAGGTATTTCCCCGGAGAGCAATTGATATCACAAGGGGATTCGCGCGATAGTCATACGACTATTCCAGGAAGACCTGATTTAATTCGCCTTGGTATTGGAATAATGGGAATTGGAACATCAGGACCTCTGATTGCAATGAGTGCAATGCCAATTCCGACATTGATTTTTTGGAGAAACCTTGGTGGTTCACTATTAACACTTCCCTTTGCTCTCAAATATCCTAGAGATCGCACAGGCATCAAGTGGTCCATTCTGGCTGGCTTTATATTAGCCATTCACTTTGTGGGATTCTTTCTGGCGATGCGCTGGACAAGTGTTGCTGCAGGTACGGCACTTGTTGCCTTGCAACCAATCTTTGCCGCATTGTTTGTAAAACTTAGCGGTGGGCATATTCCCTCTAAAGCCTGGCTCGGAATGATTGTTAGCTTTTCAGGCGTACTTTTGATATCAGGCATTGATTTACAGATTTCTCTTCGTGCATTTCTAGGTGATGTCGCCGCACTTGTCTCGGCAGCACTTGCTGCTCTTTACATGATGGCTGGATCACGTGCACAGCGCACAGTTGAAACAACTGTGTACACAACCGTCTGTTATTTCGTTTGTGCCATGACGGCATTACCAATGGCGTTACTGATGGGTTTTCCGATATTTAATTTCTCTGGGCGTGAATGGTGGATCCTTTTAGGTCTTGTTGTTGGTGCACAGATTCTTGGTCATACAATGTTTAATACAGCTCTCAAACGTGTATCACCGGCAATTGTTTCTCTTATTATCTTTTTTGAAGTACCCGTTAGCTCACTGCTTGCTTTTTGGTGGCTTAGACAAAAACCACCACTTGGTATTTTGCCTGGAATTGCATTGATTTTAATTGGATGTGTGTTAGTGGTTACTCGATCAAGACCTGGGGCAGTGGAGCTGGCTCCATGATTGATTTACATACACACACCAATAAAAGCGATGGCACAGATACTCCACGCGAACTTGTAAATAAAGCAATCGTTCAGGGATTAACGGTTCTTGGAATAACTGATCATGACACAACCTCTAGTTGGCAAGAGGCAACTGAGAGCTTGCGCGGCAAGTTGACGTTAGCACTTGGTAGTGAAATATCCTGCTTAACTGAAGATGGAATAAGTGTGCACATGCTCGGACTTCTTTTTGATGGTGAACACAAGCACATGCAAGTGATGCTTGAAGAGACGCGTGACGGACGAATGCCTCGGATGCGCAAGATGGTTGAGAAGATGCAGGCAGCAGGCATTGATATTTCAATGGCAGATGTTGAAGCTGCGCGTCCTGATGGTGCCACACTTGGTCGTCCACATTTAGCTGATGCCTTGGTTAACAAAGGTGTCATATCTACACGCGATGAAGCATTTCAAGGCATGCTCAATAATGATTCCCAGTTTTATGTCTCGCATGCGGCCCCAACTCCGGCCCAAGCAATTGCAATGATTCGAAGCGCAGGAGGAGTTGCAGTGATTGCTCATCCTTTTGCATCACATCGCGGCCAGATACTTAAAGCAAGTGATTTTCAAGAGCTAGTACATGCTGGCTTAAATGGAATTGAAGTGGATCATAGAGATCAAAATCCAGAAGAAAGAGCGATGTTGCGCTCGATTGCCACAGAGTTGGATTTAGTGATAACTGGCTCCAGCGACTATCACGGAAGCGGTAAACTGAATTTACTAGCTGAGTTTCAAACCAGCCCAGGGCAATGGGAAAAACTTGAATCACTTGCCGATAAACGAAGGGTGGTAGGAGCATGAAAGTTAGCGCTTTAACCTTTGCCATCCAATCATTTGTCACCCTATTTGTGATTATGGATCCACCTGGTGCCACGCCAATATTCTTAGCTTTAGTTGCTGACAAATCGGCCAAAGAGCGCAGAATTCTCGCAATAAAAGCGGCTTCAGTCTCACTCCTTGTGATTTCAATATTTGCACTATTCGGTCGCTTTATTTTGAGTTACCTCAATGTCTCAATTGCCGCGATGCAAGCGGCGGGTGCTTTATTGCTTTTGCTCATTTCATTAGATCTTCTCACTGGGGGCAAGGGAAGTGGTCGTGGGGAGCCAAAAGATGCCAACATCGCGCTCGTTCCGCTAGGAACACCTTTGCTAGCAGGACCTGGTGCAATCGTTGCAACAATGATTTTCGTTCAGCAAATTGATGGCCCAAGCATGGCGATGGGTTTAATTGGTGCAGTAATCGCCGTTCACGTTGCTATCGCTGCAGTGCTGATGGCATCAACAACAATCATGAAGGTCATTAAGGAAGCTGGCGTGACATTAGTAGCGCGTATCGCTGGTTTATTACTTGCCGCGATTGCAGTTCAGATGCTGGTAAATGCAATCCGCGTTTTCGTTACAACTTAACTCTCTTAAAACTTCTTTGTCCGTGTGCGATTTCGCTCAACTTTTGGCTTTGATTCAGCCTTCTTCTCAACGCGCTTTTCTGGCGCAGCCTTTTGTGCAACTGGTTTACTTTTAGTCAGTCGGCCTGTGGAGCCTGCTGGAATATCTAGAACTTCATACAGGTGCGGGGAAGAGGAATATGTCTCTTCTGGTTCGGCTAAGCCAAGATCAAGGGTTTGATTAATCATCTTCCATCTAGCTAATTCATCCCAGTCAACGAATGTGACTGCAATTCCATGTGCTCCGGCACGTGCTGTGCGACCAATGCGGTGCACATAAGTTTTTTCATCCTCTGGGCACTGATAATTAATTACATGTGTAATTCCATCTATATCGATTCCTCGAGCAGCAACATCTGTTGCAACGAGAACATCTGACTTACCTGCTTTGAAATCACCTAACGCTTTTTCACGGGCGCTCTGTCCGAGATCTCCATGGATAGGTGCAGCTTTAAAGCCACGCTCCATAAGATCCTCAGCTGTCTTTTGGCAGGTGCGCTTGGTGCGGCAAAAGACCATGGTTGGTCCGCGGCCCTGAGCCTGCAAAATACGAGCCAGCATTTCAATTTTATCCATGGCATGAGCACGTAATACATGCTGCTTAATGCGAGTAACAACTGCGCCTTCATCTTCTGAGTCCTGAGTGCGAATATGAATTGGTTGATTCATAAAGCGACGGGCAAGAGCGATGATGTCGCCAGGCATAGTTGCTGAGAACAACATGGTTTGCATGCGATTAGGAGTATTTGCCAAAATCTTTTCAACATCAGGCAAGAAACCAAGATCTAACATCTCATCTGCTTCATCTAAAACTAGGCGTGATACTTGCTTTAAACGCAGCTGACCTTGGCGTGAGAGATCAAGAAGTCGCCCTGGTGTTCCAACAACGATTTCAATGCCAGCTTGTAGCGCTTCAATCTGTGGTTCAAATGCTCGCCCGCCATAAACTGCTAGCGTTCTAATTCCACGGTTACTTGCTAGCTCTTCAATATCTTTAGTTACCTGCGTACACAGTTCGCGTGTTGGAACGACGATAAGAACCTGTGGCATTCCTTTATGTTCAAAGCCTGCCCACTCTGAATCATTGGGTGCAATTACACGTTCGATAACAGGAACGCCAAAGGCCAGAGTCTTTCCAGTTCCTGTTTTAGCTTGGCCAATAACGTCACCATCACTCAGTGCAATGGGTAATACCATTTCTTGAATAGCAAATGGGGCGATGAAGCCATGGGCATGAAGGGCCTCAATGGTTTCGGGGCGTAGTGGGAGCTCTGCGAAAGTTTTCGACACGTTAAACGGCGCCAGAAATTTGTTTATTAGTGGTGCTCATAGTTCTAATCCTATCGGAGTTAATTGCGAGGGAATCCCGAAATTCCTCGCCACATGAGGTTGTTGACCAACTCAACTGCCTGTTCACGGGTTAATGTGCTGTCTCGTTCTAACCAATGGCGTGCTGTTACTTGGGCATATCCAATCATTCCAACACCTAAGAGCATTGAAGCTTCTTTTGGAAGACCTGTATCAATTGAAATTACAGCACTAGCAGCAGCTGCGCAGTCATATGTCATTCGATTAAGGCGCTCACGCACAGATGGCTCAACACTCATATCACTTTCAAAAAGTAATCTAAAAGCTTCACCCTCTTTTTCAATAAAGCCAAAATATGCATCAACTGTGGCATGCACTCGGTTGGCGTTATCAGGAGTTGAAGCGATTGCTCTTTGAATTTCAAAAACTAATGAGTCAATATGTAAATCAAGAACTGCAAGATAGAGCTCTAACTTGGATGGGAAATGCTGATACAAAACTGGCTTGCTGACATTTGCGCGATCTGCGATTTCATCCATTGCAGCAGAGTGATAGCCAGCGGCAGTGAAAACCTCAAGGGCCGCTGACAGCAAAAGTGCGCGACGCTCGTCACGAGGCAATCGTGGCTTATTTGATGTATCAATTGTGCTCATTGGCGTAATCGTAGAGGCAGTAGAGGTGATTGCGCTAATAGCTGTAGCAGCGCATGCGTGAATACGGCAGAATTAACTTCCTATGAAAACTCCCGCGCCTGAAATCTCAGTTGGAGATCTAAAGAGCAAGTTCGCCGCCAATGAGGACTTTCTTCTCATTGATGTGAGAGAACCTGAAGAATTTGCACAATCTCGAATCCCGGGTTCAGTATTGATACCAGTAGCTGGATTTGTTGATGCTTCTGCATTCAAACTGCTCCCACGCGATAAGGAGATTATTCTTCACTGTCACTCTGGAATAAGATCAGCAACCTGCTTGGCTCTTATTCAAAAAGCGGGCTTCACAAATTCGCGACATTTAGAGGGAGGAATAGTTGCATGGGAGAAGTTATGAAAAGTTCTTATCAGGGCTATCGAATTCTCCTTGTGCATGCACATCCCGACGATGAAACCATTAATAACGGCGCGACTATGGCCCTTTATGCATCCCTTGGAGCAAAAGTAACTTTAGTAACCTGCACACGCGGAGAAGAAGGAGAAGTTTTAGTCCCTTCTCTTTCTTACTTAGCAAGTAGTGAAAAAGATGAATTAGGAAAGCACCGTGAAGTTGAATTAGCTCTTGCAATGAAAGCATTGGGTATTTCAGATTTCAGGTTTCTAGGCCACTACCGAGATAGTGGAATGATGGGAACAGAATCAAATAACCGCCCAGATGTTTTCTGGCAGGCAGATTTAGATTCAGTTGCGGGGGAGCTTGTTAAAATAATTGAAGAAGTAAAACCTCATGTTTTGATTACTTATGATGAAATCGGCGGATATGGTCACCCTGATCATATTCAAGCTCATCGAGTTGCTATGAGAGCAAGTGAATTAGCAACATGGCAGATTCAAAAGATTTACTGGAATACAGTCCCTAAATCAGTTATAGCCCAAGGAATGGAAGCCATGAAAGAGATTGGCTCTGATTTCTTTGGTGCTGAAAGTATTGATGATTTGCCATTTGCTAAAGATGATTCATTTGTCACAACTCTCATTGATGGCAATGCCTTTGTAGATGCCAAAATGGCAGCTATGAAAGCCCATGAAACACAGATTGCATTAGATGGGCCATTCTTCGCCCTCTCTAACAACTTGGGTTTACAAGTCTGGGGACATGAGTACTACACCCTGATTAAGGGGCAAAAAAGTGAGCCTTTTGATGAACAAGGCCGCGAGAACGATTTAACCTCTGGAGTGATTCTGTAATGCGCAGAATCTATGCCATTGTTATTGGCGCTGGCCTTGGCGCCGGCTCAGTATTTTTACATGCATCCCTAGCTCCATTTGGTTTGATTTTTGTTTTGCTCTCAACTTTGGTTGGCATTTGGAGTATTGGTCGGATGTGGGGTGGGAGAACTCTAAAAATATTAGCTGCCGTTGCGTGGACTTTTGTAGTGTTGCGTGCAGGCTTTCCAGGCATAAATGAAGAGTATTTAATTGAAGGTACTGCTGTTGGAATTTCACTGATTAATATGGGATTTTTAGCTTTAGTAATTGCAATCTTGCTTCCTGCTTAACGCCAGTTTGCAGTTTGGCCTTCAGGTCCATCCATAATTTCAAGTCCACTTTCTTCTAACTTAATTCTTAACTCATCACTTTTATCCCATTGCTTTTCATTTCTTGCGCTTTGGCGAAGTTTAAGAATCTGCTCCTGTTCTGGAGTTAAAGCTTTGCTTACTTCCTCTCGATTAAGATCAAGACCGAAAATCTGATCCGCAAATAGAAATAACGCTGCACGATTACTGAGGTCATCATTTTTTTCTATGCTGCGCAGATATTGAATGGCTTTTGGAGTGTCTAAGTCGTTATTGAGAATTTCTAAGAGCTCAGGATCTTTGGTAGCAACTTGTGTTCCCCATGTTTTTATTTTCTTGCGCCAACGTTTAAGAGTTGCATCGGCTGCTTCTATCGAGGCCCACGTTAAATCCATCTGTGCTCTGTAGCGGTTTTCTAGGAAACACAATCTCACGGAAAGGGGATCAAAACCCCGATCAATAACATCTTTAAGGAGGACAACGTTTCTGGCACTTTTAGACATCTTGCGACCTTCAAAAAGCAGATGCTCGCCATGAAGCCACAGATCCACGCTCTCATTTCCAGTAATTGCATTTGACTGAGCTCGCTCATTCTCATGATGTGGAAAGCGCAGATCTATTCCACCGACGTGAAGATTGATATGTGAATTTAAAAAATGAAGTGACATTGCTGAGCATTCAATATGCCAACCGGGAAAACCAGGTCCCCATGGTGAATCCCAAATCATTTCACTTCGTGTGCCAGCGTTTTTCCAGAGCGCCCAGTCTGCATGAAAACGTTTTGCGCCATCTTCACTGTATTCATAGTGATGACCAGGCTTGAGCGCATCTAAGCGGTTACCACTTATCGCGCCGTAACTTGAAAATGCTTGGGCAGAAAAATAGACCGTGCCATCCTCACCCACATATGCAAATTCCTTAGAGATGAGTTCCTCAATCATGGCAAGCATTAACTCAATTGATGCGCTAGCTCTTGGATAGGCATCTGCCTTTTCAATATTCAGGCGTGCTAAGTCTGTGTGAAAACCAGCCTCATATTTTCGTGCCACGGTAAAGGGATCTATGGATTCAGCTTTTGCCTGAGCAAGCATCTTGTCTTCATTCTCAATATCTTCAGACATGTGACCAACATCGGTAATATTTTGAATAAGTTTGACATCAACACCATGTGCCATCAGCACTCTTCGCACCAGATCTGAAAGCAGGAATGTTCTTAAATTTCCCACATGTGCATCACGATAAACCGTTGGCCCACAGCAATACATTGTTGTTGTGCCATTAGTTGAGGTAACTGGCTGAAGCTTTCGAGAAGCAGTGTCATAGAGTCGAAGGCTCACTTTATTTCAACCACTTCTTTCCATAATGCAATCTCATCGTAAGAGAATTTAATAAGTTTTCCATGGCGATTGCGAAGTGTGATGGGGGACTCTAGGTGACCCACGATGTCGCGGAATCCACCCTCGGGCTCGTGTAAGCGGATGGTGACGCGCTTTCCTATGAGGGCGCTAAATGTGGCCTCTAGACCGTGATTCATGGCTCAACGATAATCCTTAACTTCAAATATCGCGCTAGGGGTGCCTATACGATTACAATCTGGGTGTTGATAACTAATATTTCTTACGGAGGCTAGTCGTGACTTATGTGATCGCCCAACCATGTATCGATGTGAAAGATAAATCCTGCATCGCTGAATGTCCTGTGGACTGCATCTATGAAGGCGATCGCATGCTCTATATCCAAGCCGATGAATGCGTTGACTGCGGTGCGTGTGAGCCTGTGTGTCCAGTTGAGGCTATTTACTATGAAGATGATGTCCCACCACAGTGGAAGCAGTTTGGAAAAGTTAATACTGAATTTTTCGTAGAAATCGGTTCACCAGGTGGAGCCAGCAAAGTCGGAGCAACTGGCACCGACCATGAACTTGTAAAAGCTCTTCCCCCTAAGAGCGAGTAAGTTTTCTTGCGCTCTTCACTCCCAGATTTCCCCTGGGATGCTCTTGCCCCCTATGGAGATAAGGCTCGTGCGCACCCTGGTGGGATTATTGATCTCTCAGTTGGAACCCCTGTAGATCCCACACCTGAATTTATTCAAGCTGCATTACGTGAGGCCTCTAATTCACCCAGTTATCCGGTCACTGCTGGAACACCGCAATTACGTGCAGCCATTACAGCTTGGGCAAAATCTAGATTAGGTGCAACCGGTGATTTTGATGTTTTGCCAGTCATTGGCTCCAAAGAGTTAGTTGCATGGCTACCAACAATTTTAGAATCTAAAAAGGTGCTCATTCCAGAGATTGCTTATCCCACCTATCACGTGGGTGCATTGATCGCACAGGCACAGTCAATTCCTGTTCCTATCAGTGCACAAAGTTGGCCTAACGCTGATTTAGCTTGGCTGAATTCACCATCAAATCCAACTGGGCGAGTCCATAGCGTTGAAGAAATAAAGGAATGCATTGCATGGTCAAGAGCAAACGATGCCATCTTGATTTCAGATGAGTGCTATTTGGAGTTTGAGCATAACGCCACACCAACATCTGTCATGGCCTTAACAGAAGGCAATAACAAGAATATTTTGGCGCTTCATTCATTATCTAAGCGCTCTTCAATGGCTGGATACCGTGCAGCATTTATGGTGGGTGATTCTTCGTTAATTGCAAAGATTCGTGAACTCAGAAAGCATGCAGGCATGATGGTTTCACTACCTGTGCAAAGAGCAATGACCGTTGCACTCGGAGATGATTCACATGTTGCTGAGCAACGTGGGCGATATAACGCACGACGTGATGCTCTGCGTCCAGCACTTGAAGCCTGCGGGTTTCGAATTGAATTTAGCAGTGCTGGTCTCTACATCTGGTGCACACGAAATGAAGATGCATGGACAAGTGTTGATTGGTTAGCCGAGCGTGGAATCTTGGCAACCCCAGGAAGTTTCTATGGTGAAAAAGGTAAAAACCATATTCGCATCGCAATGACTGTGACTGATGCAGCCATAAAAGATGCAGTTAAGCGCTTAAAGGCTTAGCTGATGGCCGTTGGAATCCTTCTAGTTGGTGGCTTTGGAACACGTTTAATGCCACTAACTAAAAACACACCAAAACCAATGCTCACAGTTGCTGGTTTGCCAGTAACAGAACATCAACTAGCTATGGCGAAAAAGGCAGGAATAACAACGGTAGTTCTTGCCACTTCATATCTCTCTGAAGTTTTCATTCCTTACTTTGGAGATGGATCTCAATGGGGAATGAAACTGCTCTATACCGTTGAAAAAGAACCTTTGGGCACAGGCGGTGCTATTAGAAACGCTGCAAAACTATTGGCGAGTGATGAATCTGTCGTTGTCTTTAATGGAGATGTCTTAAGTTCACACAACTTAGCGCTTCAAATTCAAGAACATGAAGCAAATGATGCTGATGCAACATTGCATTTAACAGCAGTTGAAGATGCTCGTTCTTATGGTTGTGTTCCAACTGATTCTGATGCTCGTGTGACAGCTTTTCTAGAAAAAATGGAAAATCCAGTTACAAATACTATTAACGCTGGGTGCTATGTGTTCAAATCTTCAGTGATTCAAACAATAGAACCAGATCGAGTTGTGAGTGTTGAAAGGGAAGTCTTTCCAAATCTTGTGGCTGCACATGGGAAAGTCTTTGGTTTTATTGATGATTCTTATTGGTTAGACATTGGCACACCACAAGCACTACTTAAGGGCTCAAGAGATTTAGTAACAGGCTTAGCCGATTCAGCTGCTTTAACCTCTGAACATATCGAAAGCCATGGCAAGGATTTCTTAATTATGAAAGGCGCACAGGTAGATCCATCTGCACACATTGATGGGGGAAGCTGTGTTTCTAGCGGGGCAGTAGTTGGGGCGGGTGCCCACATCTCAGGTTCCATCATTGAATCTGGGGCCGAAGTAGGCGCAGCTGCAACGATCATTAATTCATTTATCGCATCAGGGGCGGTTGTGGCCGAATCGGCGAAAATATCTGCATCTTTTGTGACAAATAGAGAAATAATTGAAATTCCAGCTTGATTTAAGCGTGAATTACCTCCAATAAGGGCTCGTCTTGGCTTGACTTATTCGACTTACACGCGTGTAATTCACTTATTAGTAAGTCTTTTCCACAAGGGATCAGACCCGAAGTTTTCAAGGAGAATCGACGATGCCGATTAAACCTGAAGCCACGAACTCCCCAACCCCCACGACTGGCCCAAAGATCACACTAGCGACCGGCGAGAGTATTGAACTCTCTTGGCAAGAACGCGCATTGTGTGCGCAGACAGATCCAGAAGCATTCTTTCCTGAAAAAGGCGGCTCAACTCGCGAAGCAAAGCGTGTCTGTCTTTCCTGCGATGTTCGCTCAGAGTGCTTGGAATACGCACTTGCACATGACGAACGCTTTGGAATTTGGGGCGGACTATCAGAGCGCGAACGTCGTCGCTTAAAGCGCCGTTCTGCGTAATCTTTTAATCCCAACTCTTTAAGAGATGGTGGTTTAGTTGTGGCAATAACAGATAGACATTTAGTCACCGCAATTGTTGTTACACATGATGGTGAAACATGGTTACCTGCAGTTGTTGCTGCATTGGCGTCACAAACTAGACCTGCAGATCAAATCATTGCAGTTGATACAGCATCGATTGATTCATCTACAAAACTCATAAAAGCTGCGCGCATTCCCTTAATTATCGCAGATCGTGACTGCGGATTTGGTGATGCTGTTGCGCTCGCAGTTGCAAAAATGCCTAAACATATTGAAGGCAATAGTGAATGGATTTGGTTAATCCATGATGACTGCGCACCAACACCAACTGCACTTGAAAAACTATTAGAGGCAATTGATGATCGACCTCAAGTTGCAATGGCGGGTCCAAAACTTCTAGGTTGGCATGATCGCACTCACATACTTGAAGCTGGAATTAGTATTGCTGGCAACGGTGCTCGGTGGACAGGTCTTGAAACCAATGAATATGACCAAGGCCAACATGATGGTATTCATGATGTTCTTTCAGTGAGTACCGCAGGTGCATTAATACGCCGAGATATATTTGAAGAACTCGGTGGCTTTGATTCAAACCTCTCCCTCTTTCGCGATGACATAGATTTTGGCTGGCGGGCCAGAGTTGCTGGCCATGGAGTTATTGCCACGACAGCTGCCGTTGCCCACCATGCACAAGCTTCGGCTTCAGAGCGCCGCAGCGTGGACGTTAATGGTGCTCTCTTGCATCGCCCCTTACTTCTTGATCGTAGAAATGCTGCCTATGTTTTATTAGCTAACTCATCGTGGTGGATGATTCCGTGGCTATCGATTCAATTATTAGCTTCTGCAATGGTGCGTTCCATCGGTTATCTATTAGCAAAACTTCCTGGCTATGCAGCCGATGAACTATTGGCTGTGGGTACCTTGATTATTAAGCCGGCTGAGATAGTGAGAGCAAGAAAATTTAGAAAAACAAAAAGATTAGTGTCTTCTCGTGTTATCTCTTCCTACATCCCTCCTCGTTGGTCACAGATTCGACTATCAGCGGCCGGGGTTACAGAGGTGATCAGAGCAAAAGTTATCCCTGTCGCAGAGAGCTCTTCAGTATCTGTTTTAAACTCACTTGAAGAAGAGGACTTACTGGTACCAACTCAACGCTTTCAGATAAGTAAGTTGTTAAAAAAACCAGCGATTTTTGGGTTTCTCTTACTTGCAATAATCACTCTTGTTCAGTCTCGCAATCGCTTTGGGGCCTTAAATGGCGGCGCACTTGTGGCCTCACCAAGCGGGGCTGGAGATCTATGGGGGATTTATTTTGAGTCTTGGCACCAAGTTGGAATGGGAAGCTCGCATGCATCCCCAGCCTGGATTGCTGTCGTGGCCTTGGCATCGACTCTGTTTCTAGGTAAAACACCGCTTTTAATAACTATATTCTTTTTAGCTGCGCCACTTCTGATTATGTGGTCGGGCCATTCATTCCTGCGAAGGCTTTCTAACAACCAATTCATCACTATTCCAGCCAGTTTCTTATATGCACTATCGCCAGTAGTTCTGGCCTCGGTGAACTCAGGACGCTTGGCAACTCTTGTTGCCTTAATCATTGCACCACAAATTCCAATGATCCTTAGCAACTGGAAGCAAGTAGAGGCCAATAGCTGGAGGCGCATCTACGGCTTATGTATTTTACTAGCAGTCTTAACATCATTTACTTTAATAACAACTCTTGCGAGCTTAGGAGTTATCGGATTTGCAATATTCAGTGACTACAACGAGAAATTGGAGAAGCCATTATTTCTGGCAAGGCTCTACAAGCGTTTAACGTTGCTGATATTCCCATTTGTATTGGTTGCTCCATATTCATTTGAAGCACTCATTCGCCCTGCCCGCTTTCTAGCCGAACCAGGTCTTAACCTTGCAGGAGGTTCCACTGCTTTAGTTCTTTCAGGTAATCCAGGCGGTGCTGGATCTCTACCTTGGTGGACAGTTAGCCCAATTCTGCTTCTCCTAATCATTGCCCTTTTTTCATCCTCCAATGCCCGCTCTTTCGCACAAGTGGGTATCTCATTTTTATCTGCAGCAGTTTTGTTCTCATCTATCTCAATCACAGTGCACGGCAATAGCGCTGGGACTATAACTTGGGTTGGAACTGTCTTAGTTGGGGCAACTCTCGCATCGGTGGCAGCTGGTGTTGTCATTTTGGACCGTTTACGAACTGTGCTCATTGCAAGCAATATTCACTACCGGCATATTTTGGCGGGCCTACTTTTAATTATTACCTCGCTTTATTCGATCTCTAGTGTTGGCTGGTCCATTACTGCTGGTGCAGATTCTCCAGTGCAGAGCAATATGAAGGGGGTAATGCCAGCTTTTCTCACTGCTGAAGCTGATACTAAAACTTTAGTCTTACGTGAAGTTGGTGCTGAGAACTCAAAATCAATTCAGTACTACATCTCACGAGGTGAAGATATTTCACTGGGTGAACCCGATGTAGCACCTGGGCAAGTACGAGCGATTGAAATTGCAGCTCAAGAACTCATCGATGGTTCTGGAATTAGTAGCAGCCAAGTCTTTTCTTCATATGGAATCAAGTATGTATTTGTTAAAAATCCATTTAGTCGTAATGTGATTCGAACCATCGATGGTCTTGGTGGATTTGCTCGCACATCAGCAACTTCGGCTGGTGTTGTTTGGAGAGTCACTGGAGTTACTGGAAGAATTATTTTTACTGCAAAAGATGGAACACGTTCTGTGTTAGAGGCTGGCGAAGTAGGAGCTCGCACCATGGTTTATGGTCCAGGCTCAATTACTTTGACGGAAACTTTTGATCGTTCATGGCAAGTTGTGCAAAATGGATATCGATTAGATCGTGCTAAAGATGAACAGTCATTGCCACAGTTTCAGGTAAAAGAAGCTGGTGAAATATCTCTTATTCATGATGGAACTATTAGGCGGGCATGGCTATCAATGCAGTTAATCGCTTGGACCCTAGCGATCATTTTGGCTGCACCTGCTGGTCGCAGAAAACGTGAAATTTCAGTGAAGGAGTTGGCATGAAATTCGAAAAGCCTTTTCTTTTCTTATCTGCACTCATCGCAAGTTTCATGATTGCATCAGGGGTAACCACAGTCTCGAAGCCAAGTAATTACTCTGAAAGCTACCCAGTGGTGGTTTGTCCGCCAACGCTCAAAGGTTTAACTTCACAGATATCTATCTCTTCACGCAAGGTTCAGTACCAACGATTGGAAAATCGCAGTAGCAAGACTGTGCCTTTTAAGGCACTTCGCTTTCCAGTAACCAAGGATTCCCTAGTTATTTCTGCCCAGGGAACCACTCCACTTATTTGGCAAAGCAGGGCAGGAAGTTGGGCTGGAGGAACCCTTTGTTCTGGGCCAAGTTCTGCGGCTTGGTTTGTTGGTGGAACCGCTAATGTCACAACGCGTGGTCGACTCATTCTTGTTAATAGCGGATTAAGTGATGCCATCGTAGATATTCAAAGTTATACCGAAAATGCAAAACAACCAATTAAATCTGTAAATTTAAAGTCAAAGAGCTTTATGCAATTTTCAATTGACACACTTGCCCCAGGTGATAAAGCCTTGGCAGTTCACGTAGTTCCACGATCTGGTCGTGTTAACGCATTCATGATTGATGAACAAGGGGCTGGCTTAAAAGCGCTGGGTGGAGATTTTGTAAACTCCTATCCAAGTGCAGCTAAAGAAGTTGTCATACCAGCCATCCCTAACCAGCTTCCTAAAAAGGGTGAAAAAGCCTCCTCTTTACACACATTACGAATTCTCACACCCGGAGATGTGAGTACAACATTCACGTTAGAGGTTTTATCCGCCGATGGCAGCTTTGTTCCTGTTGGCATGAGTTCACAGTCGATTGATGCTGGCGTGGTCTCTGAGTTTTCTTTCAAGCCAAAAATCTCAGCAAGTGCCTTTGCCGTTCGCATCACGTCTCCTGAACCAATAGTTGCTTCGATTTCATCATCAGTAACATTAAGCGGGCGTAAGGACTTTGTTTGGAGCACAGCCACACCACCTCTTACACCGATGTCCATTGCTGTGACAGGACTATCACCACTGATCGCATTTGCAGGAGATTCAATTGCCGTGAAAGTCCAAACCAAGTTAATAAATGGAAAAACCATCAGCGCAGTAGTCAAAGGCAGCGACATCGCTACGTGGCGCGTTCCAGAAAATGCACGTTCAATTACGATTATCTCCAGCAGTAAAGGGGTCTTTGCTGGCGCGCTTATAGCCTCAAGTAATGGTTATGGATTTATTCCTATCCAGAACGGCAGTGCTCTCACACGAGTAGAAGTTCCGAATTCAAACATTCGTGTTTTAAATCCCTAGCAATCCCTAATAATTGGCACACAGGCCACTAATGTTCTAACCATGAAGTCACCAGCACAGGTAGGTCGAGCTTGCTCTCGTGTGGGCTGCCGCTCAATTGCCACGATGACTCTGACTTATATTTATGCTGAATCAACTGCTGTAGTCGGACCACTTGCTACATATTCAGAACCACATGCATATGATCTATGTGTAATTCATGGTGAGCGTTTGAAAGTTCCACACGGATGGAATGTTATTAAGCAAGAGTTAACAGGAAATGAACCTGGTCCATCAGATGATGATTTAATGGCGATTGCAGATGCAGTGCGTGAAGTTGCAAAGCGAAGTGAAGAAACACCTACAGTTGTAGGTGAAGATACTTCACACGCCTCAATTGGACGCCGAGGTCACCTACGGGCTGTTCCATCGTAAGGAATAATTAATGTCGCAAGAGATTGCAAATATTTTTAAAGCATATGACATTCGTGGGCTCGTTGATTTAGAGATAACTCCAGACTTTACTTTTGCTACAGGCGTCGCATATGCCCGCTTTCTACAACAACAGCGCGAGCCGGGAACAGTTGTTATTGGTGAAGATATGCGGCCATCTTCAATTCCACTTGCAGATGCATTTTCTGCCGGTGTTACTTCTTTAGGAATGGATGTCATTCGTATTGGATTAGCCTCAACAGATATGTTGTATTTTGCTTCAGGCAAACTAGGCCTACCAGGTGCGATGTTTACCGCTAGCCACAACCCTGCTGAATATAACGGAATCAAACTCTGTCTAAGCAGTGCACGTCCGATTGGTAAAGAGTCAGGATTACTTGCCATTGAAAATTTTGTTCGCAAAGGTTCAGCACTTGAACTTCGCTCAGTTGGGGTTGAAACTCAACGGGACATGCTTGAAGAGTATGTGGATCACCTTTTAAGCCTTGTCGATCTCACCACCATTCGCCCGCTTAAAATCCTTGTAGATGCAGGAAATGGAATGGCTGGACACACAGCTCCAGCGATATTTGCGCGGCTAAACTGCGAAATAATCCCTATGTACTTTGAACTAGATGGGACCTTCCCCAATCATGAGGCAAATCCAATAGATGAAAAGAATCTGCGAGATCTTCAAAAGGCAGTTATCAAACACGGTGCAGATTTAGGTCTGGCTTTTGATGGTGATGCTGATCGTTGTTTTTTAGTTGATGAGAAAGCTAATGCAATTAATCCATCCGACTTAACATCTTTGATTGCAGAGCGCGAGCTCAAGAAAAACCCTGGAGCAACGATTATTTATAATTTAATCTCATCGCGGGCTGTGTTAGAGGTTATTGAAGAAAATGGTGGCGTTGGGCTTCGCTCTCGTGTTGGACATTCTTATATAAAGAAAATGATGGCTGAGAGTAAAGCGATTTTTGGTGGAGAGCATTCAGGCCATTTTTATTTTGATGATTTCTGGAGAGCAGATTCTGGTGCACTTGCAGCTCTGCATGTAATCGCGGCATTAGGAGAATCTGATAAATCTATGTCAGAGATTTTAAAGCCGTATCAGCGATATTTCCTCAGTGGTGAAATCAATTCCAAAGTTACAGATACGCAGGCAGCAACTGCATTAGTTGAGGCCACGTATAGTTCTATGGCCGGGGTAACAACGGATCATCTTGATGGACTCACAGTCAATGGCGATACGTGGTGGTTTAATCTTCGCCCCTCGAATACAGAGCCATTGCTTAGACTCAACGTTGAGGCCAAGGCGCCAGAGCGCATGCAAGAGCTACGTGATGAGGTTCTCTCCCTTATTCGTGGCTAGGTGCGTGCCTTCATTACTCGCTTTAGGCGTGGGGGCAGTAACCTATGCTCCTGACCGCAGTCGATAAAAGGAGCTTTTCGTGAACGTACCAGTTACTTCTACTCTTCCAAAGCACGATATTGCAGATGCATCTCTTGCTACACAGGGACGCATGCGCATTGAATGGGCAGAGCGCAATATGCCTGTTCTTGCTCAAATCCGTCAACGCTTTGAAAAGTCACAACCTTTTGCTGGTGTTCGCATCTCTGCATGTATGCACGTAACAACTGAGACAGCTGTCTTAATGCGCGTTCTAAAAGCTGGCGGTGCTGATATCGCTTTATGTGCATCAAATCCACTTTCAACTCAAGATGACACTGCAGCTGCTTTGGTCCATGAGTATGGAATCTCAGTTTTTGCTCGCAACGCTGTTGACCGCGATGGTTACTACAAGCACATCAACGCATCCCTTGATATCGAACCACACCAAGTTTTCGATGATGGTTGCGACCTCGTCAACACTCTTCACACAACTCGCAAAGAATTAATTCCAAATATCGCTGGTGGTTGCGAAGAAACCACAACAGGAGTTATCCGTCTCAACCAGATGGCAAAAGATGGAGCACTTCAGTTCCCAATGATTGCTGTGAACGATACGGACACGAAGCACATGTTTGATAATCGTTATGGAACAGGTCAATCAACTCTTGATGCAGTATTTCGTTCAACTAACTTTCTTCTAGCAGGACGCATCCTTGTTGTTGCTGGATTCGGTTACTGCGGTAAAGGTGTTGCAGAACGCGCAAAGGGAATGGGTGCTGATGTCATCATTACTGAGATTGATCCAACTAAGGCGTTAGATGCGATGATGCAAGGTTTCCGCGTTATGCCAATGGCAGATGCTGCAAAAGTTGGTGATGTTTTCATTACTGTTACTGGTAACCGTGATGTATTGCGCGATGAGCACTTTGCAGTAATGAAGGATGGCGCAATCATGGCTAACTCAGGCCACTTTGATATTGAAATTGACGTTGCTTGGCTAGAACAGCATTCAGTGAAGAAGAATGTAAAGATGCGCCACCAGACCGATGAATATGTAATGGCTGATGGTCGCCGTTTACTTCTACTTGCAGAAGGTCGCCTTGTAAACCTTGGCGCAGCAGAAGGTCACCCAGCATCAGTGATGGATATGTCATTTTCTGATCAAGCGTTAACTGCTGAATACCTTGTTAAGGAAGCTAAGAACCTAAAGCCTGGTGTTCACAACGTTCCTACATATATCGATAAGGAAGTTGCTAGCTTAAAGTTGAAGAGCATGGGCGGCCTCATTGACACACTTACCCCAGCACAAGATATGTACTTGAACTCTTGGGAGCACGGTAGCTAATGACATTGGTTATGGTCGTCGATGACGACCAGGACCTTGCCGAAATGCTCGGCATTGTTTTAACCGGTGCAGGTATTGATGTAGACCTTGTAAGTCGCGGGGATGAAGTTCTCGATGTATTTCGTAACAATCCACCAGACTTAGTTCTGTTGGATGTTATGTTGCCTGGACTCGATGGCATTGAAGTCTGTAGATTACTTCGAGCAGAATCAATGGTTCCAATCATCATGTTGACAGCAAAAGGTGATTCGCATGATGTTGTGCGCGGGCTTGAAGCTGGGGCAGATGATTACATGGTTAAACCATTTAGACATCCATCAGAGTTGATTGCCCGTATTCGCACACGCTTGCGCCGAACAAATGTTGATATCGCTGGTTTATTAACTATTGGCGACTTAGCCATAGATGTTCAAGCACATCAAGTTTTGCGCGCAGGTAGGCAGATTTTATTGACTCGCTTGGAGTTTGATTTATTAGTAGCACTGGCTAAAGAGCCTGGCCGTGTATTTACGCGTGATGCGTTGCTCAGTGAAGTGTGGGGCTATCGCCATTCCACTGATACACGTCTGGTCAATGTCCACGTTCAACGTCTTCGCTCCAAGATCGAGCATGATTCAGAGCGACCTGAAATTGTGGTTACTGTGCGCGGAGTTGGTTACAAAGCTGGAGTGATGGGCGGTTCCTAAACTATGAACCGTATCTTCTTACGCCTTCGTAATTCACTTGCAACTAGAGTGATTATTTCAACTGTTTTGCTCTCTTTAGGTGTTGTTTACCTAACTGGTTCTGCGCTTAACTCTCAGTTAGCCACGGGTATTAAGAAAGTAAATCTGGAGTCATCACGTATTGAGGCACGTTCAACAATATTTTCAGCTGAGTACCGTTTTCTATTAGCTGAAGGTGAAAAAGAAGCGGCTGTATTTAAAGTTATCAACGACATCATTAGCTCAGCAACTTCACTTACAACGAATGAAAATGCCAGAGAAGTTGTCTTCATGCGAAGCCCTGGTAACAATCGCATTCAAAACTATGAAATTACCTCTAACCAAGTTGATCCAGCATCAATTCCTGAGAATTTAAGTAAGCGAGTACGCAAAAGTGCTGATTTAGTCTCTTCCAATGTCACTATCCAATACGCAGGTGGCGTAAGAATCCCTGGTCTGGCTTTTGGTCAAAAAGTTCAGATACCTGGGGCTGGTCAGTATGAAATGTATATGATTTTTTCTCTTGCTAATCAAAACGCAACCCTAGATTTGATTCAACGTCTCTTGGCTTTGACAGGCTTGTTCTTAGTTCTACTTATTGCATTAATTGTTTGGCTTGTAGTTCGCCAAGTTGTTCGACCTGTTCGTGAGGCGGCAGCGATTGCAACCCAGTTTACATCTGGAGACTTTCGCCAACGGATGAAAGTAGTGTCGCACGATGAAATTTCCACTTTAGGAACTGCCTTTAATGGGATGGCCGAGTCCTTAGAGAAACAAATTGGACGCCTAGAAAATCTCTCGAGAGTGCAGCAACGATTTGTTTCAGATGTTTCCCATGAACTTAGAACACCACTAACCACGCTACGAATGGCCTCTGAGGTTATTAACGCCTCCCGTGATGGTTTTGATCCAGTCGTAGCAAGAAGTACTGAACTTTTAGTGGCTCAATTAGATCGTTTTGAAAGACTACTTGAGGATTTACTTGAAGTCAGTCGATTTGATGCTGAAGTTGCTGTTATTGAAGCCGTTGACTTTGACATTGTCTTGTTGGCTAATCGATGTGCGCAGGACTTGGGGCTAGTGGCCCGAGAGAGGTCTACGGATCTTCGCATTTATTGCATTGCCGAGAGTATTAATGTGCAAGCAGATATTCGAAGAGTTGAGCGCATCTTGCGTAATTTATTCTCAAACGCCATCGATCACG
This sequence comes from Actinomycetota bacterium, assembly GCA_026392775.1. The sequence continues at coordinate 4,414 of JAPLBK010000038.1, read as the reverse complement.
CTGAAAAAAAGCCAGTTGCAATAACAATCGTGGCAAGTGAATATGATGTGGCAGTTGGTGTGAGAGATTACGGAATTGGTTTGGATGAAAACACCCTTACCCGAGTATTTGATCGTTTTTGGCGCGCTGACCCCTCACGAGCAAGAATTCGTGGGGGTACTGGCTTAGGACTTTCAATTGCCCTTGAAGATGCTCGTTTGCACAATGGAGAGCTTGAAGCGTGGGGAAGACCTGGCAAAGGTGCACATTTTGTTTTAACGCTGCCACGTCAATCTCGACAAGGTATTGAATCACGCTTAATTAAATTAATACCAGATGATGTACATGCCTAGTTTCCACAAGTAGGTTCACTTCAATTCTTTTCACGATAAATTGGCAATATGCAGGTTATTTCAGAGCTAAGCCAGTTGCTCTTTCCCACTCGTTGTTATGGCTGTAATGCAATTGGAATATTTATTTGCTCAAATTGCCGACGAGAATGGCATCCACATTACTATCTCACCCATATTCAAGGGTTACGAGTTAATTCAGCAGTTCTCTATTCTCCAACTGCAAGCAAAATAATTTTGGCAGCCAAAGAGCGTAGTTTGAAAGGAGCTGATGAATTGATTATTGAGGCCATAATTCACGTTCTTAGTAGAGCTAATTTTGATAAATATAATGTGCGGCTTGTGCCGATTCCTTCTGCGGTGGTAAATAAGCGAAGACGAGGTAGAAGTTTTATTCCCGATATTTGCAATGAAATATCTGTGAGAACATCTATACCTGTAATTCCAGCATTAACGATTATTCGTAAGGTCAAAGATCAGAGCACCCTTAGCGCAAAAGCAAGGGCTAACAACATGCGCGGAGCATTTGGAATAGCTGAGAACATTTATCCTCGGGGTGAATTAATTCTCATTGATGATGTGGTCACTACAGGAGCCACTGTCTCTGAGGCTGCCAGAGCCCTGAACTCACATGGATTCACGGTCTTGGGCGCGGTTACCGCTTGCGTGGCCCAACCTCTACGATAGGGGCTGGGAAATTGGAGTACATCAGTTCGTGAGCTTTGAAAGGTTGCATTGATGCCAGCGTTTTTTGACAAGCTTATGCGTGCAGGCGAGGGCCGCATCCTTCGGGAGTTGAGCAAGATTGCTGCGCTCGTTAATGCACGTGAATCTGGAATTGTTGCAATGACTGATTCTGAGCTTCGAGCACAAACTGAACTCTTTAAAGAGCGTTTTTCTAAAGGCGAGTCATTAGATGATTTAATGCCTGAAGCATTTGCTGTTGTGCGTGAAGCTGCAAAGCGAACTCTGGGCCAGCGCCATTACGACGTTCAGATTATGGGTGGAGCCGCACTTCATAAAGGCAATATCGCAGAAATGCGAACAGGTGAAGGAAAGACTTTAGTTGCAACTTTGCCTTCATATTTAAATGCACTAGCTGGCCGCGGAGTTCACGTTGTCACAACAAATGATTATTTAGCAGAGCGCGATAGCGAATGGATGGGACGTATTCACCGCTTCTTAGGATTAAAGGTTGGCGTGATTTTGGCCAATATGACTCCAGTAGAGCGACGTGAGGCATACCTAGCTGACATTACATATGGCACAAATAATGAATTTGGTTTTGATTACTTGCGCGACAACATGGCATGGACACTTGAAGAGTGTGTTCAACGCGATCACTTCTTTGCCGTAGTAGATGAAGTTGACTCTATTTTAATTGATGAGGCACGTACTCCATTAATCATCAGTGGACCTGCTGATAAAGCTACGAAGTGGTATGTGGAGTTTGCAAATCTTGTAGGTAAATTACAGCGCGAGATTCACTATGAAATTGATGAAAAGAAGCGCACGATTGGAATTCTTGAAGATGGCGTAACAAAGGTTGAAGAGCTTCTACAAATCGGTAACCTTTACGAGGCTGCCAATACGCCAATGATTGGTTACCTCAATAACGCTGTGCGGGCAAAAGAGCTCTTTAAGCGTGATAAAGATTATGTAGTGATGAATGGTGAACTACTCATCGTTGATGAGCACACTGGTCGCATGCTGGCCGGACGTCGCTATAGCGAGGGATTGCATCAAGCGTTAGAGGCAAAAGAGCGCATTGAAATTAAGGATGAAAACCAAACTCTTGCAACTATTACATTGCAGAACTATTTCCGACTCTACGAGAAGCTCTCAGGCATGACTGGTACAGCCATGACAGAGGCTTCAGAATTCCACCAGATTTACAAGCTAGGTGTTGTTCCAATTCCAACAAATCGCAGCATGATCCGTCTTGATCAGCCCGATCTTGTATATAAGTCCGAGGCTGGCAAATTCATCGCAGTTACGGCCGACATTGCTGAAAAATACCGCAAGGGTCAACCAGTTCTAGTTGGAACAGTCAGCGTTGAAAAGTCAGAGGAACTTTCTAGTTTTCTTCGCAAAGCTGGAGTTCCCCATGAGGTTCTAAACGCAAAGCATCACGAGCGCGAAGCGGCAATTATCGCGCGCGCAGGTGTTAAAGGCGCAGTAACTGTTGCAACAAATATGGCTGGTCGCGGTACTGACATCATGCTGGGTGGAAACCCTGAGTTCATGGCAGATTTTGAATTACAGCGCAGAGGTCTGTCTCCAGTTGATGATGCAGAGCAGTATGAAAAAGCGTGGCCAGAGGAAATCACTCGCCAAAAGGCAGCTGTCGCACTTGGCCATGAAGAAGTAATTGCTCTTGGTGGACTTTATGTTTTAGGAACCGAGCGACATGAATCTCGACGCATTGATAATCAGTTGCGTGGTCGTTCTGGCCGCCAAGGTGATCCTGGTGAATCACGTTTCTATCTCTCACTTCAAGATGAACTTATGCGTCGATTTAACTCAGGAATGGTTGAGCGCTTTTTAACAGCTGCTGGCATTCCCGAAGATGCCCCTATTGAATCCAAAATGGTGAGTAACGCTATTCGTTCAGCACAAACCCAGGTTGAATCACAGAACTTTGAAATGCGTAAGAATGTTTTGAAGTATGACGATGTAATGAATCGCCAGCGCCAAGTTGTTTATGGTGAGCGTCGAATGGTCCTAGAGGGTGCTGATATCAAGGATCAGGTAGCCACTTTTGTAAGTGACACGCTAACTGCCTATATCAGCATGGCCACCTCACAAGGTTATTCAGAGGATTGGGATCTAGATACTTTATGGAATGCACTTAAGACCATTTACCCAATCTCATTTACCATCGATGAACTTGTTTCCCGAGTTGGCTCCCGAAATGGTTTAGATGCAGAGTTCTTAATTGCTGCAGTAATTGAGGATTGCCAAGCCGCTTATGCAAAGCGCGAAGAGTCACTAGGTTCAGAAGTTATGCGCGAATTAGAGCGCAAGGTTTTGCTCTCTGTTCTTGATCGCAAATGGCGTGAGCATCTATATGAGATGGATTATTTGCAAGAGGGAATTGGCCTTCGTGCCATGGCCCAGCGTGATCCACTCGTTGAATATCAACGCGAAGGCTTTGATTTGTTCTCAGCGATGATGGATGCAATCAAGGAAGAAATTGCTGGATTCCTATTCAATATCGAGGTAACTGTTGAGGCCGCAAGCAAAGAAGTAAGTGGCGCAGGTCTTGAAGCTAAGCCATTGTCTTCTAGCGGTCTTCAATACACAGCCGCAGATGAATCTGGAGTGAAAACTACTGGAGATGTTTCTCGTAATGCGCAATGCCCATGCGGTTCGGGTAAGAAATACAAGCGTTGCCATGGTGCTGCTTAAAGTAAGGTAAGAGCAGTGCACAACAAACGTTTATCAATACCTTCAAATCGAACTAGCATTGCGCGTAATCGATTCTGATATCGAATAGTGATGGTTGCTTCACAAATTCCATCTAGCGGTTCCTGAATATGAATCTTACGAACGTGCCCAATCTCCTTTTGTGAGCCTGATTGTCGAACTAAGTCAGAGAAGATTCTGTGATGACACAGAGATTCAACTTGCCTGGGTGAGCGTCGTCCTGCCCAAATCTCAACAATTGAGTGGACAAAGCGTTCGGTCCACGCCGCAAGCTCAGGTAGATCGTGTGCAGATGTGGGTTCCGGGGCGAAATCTGGATCGAACTCATCATCAAATCGAGATGGCACTAGATAGAGCTTGCTGAGTGTGAGTGGTTGAGTCAGCGGCTGGGGCCTAAAGATTTCTAGTAGCGGATGTTGCCAGTCGATATTTGAAGAACTTGTTAGCTTTTCAATGCGAAAACTACTGATTAATATCTCTTCTGATACTGGGTTGGTTGTCATGAGTGAAGGCTTCAACTTTTTACACCTCATGTGCTCAACCATTGGGTTGAATTCTTCTCATCACAAAGGATGAGTGTGGATAAAGAGAGTGCCATTGTCGGTCAATGCAATTGGGTGCACTCATGAGAAAACCACCTTCAAGTAACCGATCCA
>JAPLBK010000149.1 GCA_026392775.1 Actinomycetota bacterium | reverse complement strand
AATCGGTCCGTTTCCTTGACCCTTAAGTTCATGGAGTTGACCACGATCAGTGAGTGAAACAATCAAGTGAACATCTTCACCAAGAACCGATGTCTGACTTAAACCCCTGAGGCGAAAGCGTCCCCAGGGTGCGCCTTCTGTTGGTAAATATTCATCTTCGAATATATTCCACAAATCCTCTGGACTAATTTCTCCACCTTCAGCATCAGTCTTTGCCTGAACAATTTTAGAGAGCTCAATCTGCAATCTGCGTGGCAGATCAAGGTGATGCTCGTTCTTCATCAGATAAGCAACTCCGCCCTTACCTGATTGTGAGTTAACACGAATAACTGCTTCATAGCTGCGTCCAATATCTAATGGATCAATAGGCAAATATGGAATAGCCCATGTGTGATCACGAACTTCTTTGCCCGCAGCCTTTGCATCAACTGCCATGTGATCAAAGCCTTTTTTGATTGCATCTTGATGTGAACCAGAAAAGGCTGTAAAGACAAGGTCTCCGCCATAAGGATGGCGCTCAGGAACACGTAATTGGTTGGCGTATTCCACTGTGCGACGCACTTCATCAATATTTGAAAAATCAATATGTGGATCAATGCCATGTGTAACTAAGTTGATTCCAAGAGTCACAAGACAAACATTTCCTGTGCGCTCACCGTTTCCAAACAACGTTCCTTCGATGCGATCGGCCCCTGCTAGGTAGCCAAGCTCTGCAGCTGCAACGCCTGTGCCACGATCATTGTGTGGGTGAAGGGAAACAATCACGCTGTCGCGATTATTTAGGTTTCTGCACATCCACTCAATGGAGTCGGCATAAACATTTGGTGTTGCCATTTCCACAGTTGCTGGCAAGTTCATGATGGTTTTCCATTGCGGAGTTGGCTTCCACACATCATTAACGGCATTACACACCTCAACAGCAAACTCTAACTCTGTGCCCGTATATGACTCAGGTGAGTACTCAAAAGAGACCTTAGTTTCAGGAACTGTTTTAACTAGATCTAAACAGATCTTGGCAGCATCAGTTGCAATTTTCTTAATGCCATCTTTATCAAGACCAAATACAACTCGGCGCTGCAGAGTTGATGTGGAGTTATAAAGGTGAACGATTGCCTGCTTAGAGCCCTTGATTGATTCAAAGGTGCGAACGATTAAGGCCTCACGGGCCTGGGTCAAAACTTGAATAACGACATCATCTGGAATTAATTTTTCTTCAATAATCTTTCGAACAAAATCAAAATCAGTTTGGCTAGCACTTGGGAAACCGACTTCAATCTCTTTGTATCCCATTGCAACAAGAAGTTTGAACATGGCTAACTTGCGCGGTGTGTCCATGGGGTCAATCAGCGCTTGGTTGCCATCTCGTAGATCTACAGAACACCACTGAGGCGCTTTAGTAATCTTCTTATTGGGCCAGGTGCGATCGGCAAGATCTATTGGATGAAAAGCTTCATAGCGATGCACTGGCATCTTTGAGGGTACTTGCTTGGGAAAATTCATTTCTATTGCTCCTTATTAGTATGCGGAATTTGTCTTTTAACCGATACGACAAACCCCGCAGCGAGGGGTTCGGTTATTTGACCCCGCCACGGCAGCTAAGAAGGAGACTGCGTGTGTTCATGGGTAAAGGGTAACGCGCAGGTTAAAGAACTGGCAAATATCGATCGAGTTCATAGGCAC
>JAPLBK010000115.1 GCA_026392775.1 Actinomycetota bacterium | reverse complement strand
ATTGTTCGGCACAAACCTTTTCAATTGCTGCCATTAGCGCGCCATCATCATTTACAACTTTAATGCCACGCTTTGCCACAACATCAGCAGGTGTTCCTTCGCCAGCAATAACACCTTCGACTACCTGGCGCGCAAGCTTGTCAGTTAGTTCGCCCTTCTCAACCAGGGCCACAATGGCCGCAACATCAGTTGGTGTGATTGCTAGATCTGCAATTGCAGTTTCGCGTTCATTAGCAAGACGTGAAATTTCACCAAGCCACCAAGAACGAGCTTTAGTTGGATCTGCCCCAAGTGCCACTGTTGCCTCGACTATGCCCAATACATCGGCATTAGTCATTGCTTCCATCTCTTTAGCCGGCACGTTCCAAGCTTCTTGTAAACGCTTGCGGTGCAGTGATGGACGTTCTGGAATACCAGCACGAAGTTCTTCGATCCAAGGCGCATCAGGTGCGACTGGCACTAGATCTGGTTCTGGGAAATAACGGTAATCCTCTGCCTGCTCCTTTGAACGGCCAGAGCGAGTTAATCCTGTGTCTTCTTGGAAGTGACGAGTTTCTTGCACAACTCGCTCACCATTATTTAAACGTTCAGCATGACGAATCATTTCACCGCGAATTGCCCGCTCAACAGAGCGAAGAGAGTTAACGTTTTTAGTCTCAGAGCGTGTTCCAAGAACATCAGAACCAATAAGGCGTAATGAAACGTTGGCATCACAGCGAAGAGATCCCTGCTCCATCTTCACATCACTGACACCAAGTGAGCGCAAGATGTCACGCAGTTCTGCGACGTAAGCTTTTGCGACCTCAGGGGCATATTTGCCTGTACCAGGAACAATCTTGGTAACAATTTCAACTAATGGGATTCCTGCACGGTTGTAATCAAGAAGTGAATACTCCGCGCCATGAATACGACCAGTTACACCACCCACGTGTAAAGACTTTCCAGTGTCTTCTTCCATGTGAACGCGCTCAACTTCAATACGGAAAACCTTTGGACCCTCATCTGTTTCAATTTCAACATCAACATAGCCATTCACGCAGATTGGCTCGTCATACTGTGAAATTTGGAAGTTCTTTGGCATATCTGGATAGAAATAGTTTTTACGTGCAAATCGACTGAAAGGTGCGATAGAGCAGTTCAACGCAAGGCCAATTTTGATTGTTGATTCAATCGCCTTCTCATTAACAGTTGGTAGCGCACCTGGCAGAGCTAAACAAACTGGGCAGGTTTGAGTATTTGGTTCTGCACCAAAAATAGTAGAGCAGCCACAAAACATCTTTGATTTTGTATTAAGTTCAACGTGTACTTCAAGACCCAGAACTGGTTCATACTTTGCTACAACATCATCGTATGTCAGGCTCATCTGCTACCTACTAACGCTGGAATGGTTGAGAGCAATGGTGCTCCCCACTTAGAAAGCAAAGCTGCTTCAAGGGCTGCACCTACTGAATACATGCGATCATCTTTCATAACCGGTGACATAATTTGGAAACCAACTGGTAAACCATCTTCTTCTGCAACACCTGAAGGCAATGACATTCCACCAATTCCAGCCATGTTTACGGGAATTGTTGCAATGTCATTGAGATACATGGCTAGAGGATCATTAGCCTTTTCACCGATTTTAAAAGCTGTGGTGGGACATGTTGGTGAAACTAGAACATCAGCCTTCTCAAAAGCTTTATTGAAATCCTGAGTGATAAGTGTGCGAACTTTTTGCGCACTACCGTAATAAGCATCGTAATAACCAGATGAAAGAGCATACGTTCCAAGGATGATACGGCGCTTTACTTCACGACCAAAGCCAACTTCACGAGTTAAATTCATAACTGATTCGGCAGATGCTCCATCGCTATCGCCCACGCGAAGGCCATAACGCATGGCATCAAAGCGAGCTAAGTTGGATGAGCATTCAGATGGTGCAATTAAATAGTAGGCGGCAAGAGCATATTCAAAGTTTGGCGCAGATACTTCAACGATTTCAGCCCCGGCTGCTGCAAGTAGTTCAAGTGATTCTTCAAAACGAGTGCGCACACCCTTTTGATAGCCATCACCGTTAAGTTCTTTAACAACGCCAATCTTCATTCCTTTAACATTTCCCGACTTAGCAGCGACAACAACCGCGGGAACTGGAGCGTTAATAGAAGTTGAATCTTTTGGATCATGTCCTGCGATTGCCTCATGCAATAGCGCAGCATCTAAAACAGTACGTGCACATGGACCAGCTTGGTCAAGGGATGAAGAGAAGGCAACAAGGCCATATCTAGATACACCACCATACGTAGGTTTGACTCCCACGGTTCCAGTAACGGCAGCGGGTTGGCGAATAGAACCGCCAGTATCTGTTCCAATTGCAAGCGGTGCCTCAAAGGCAGCAAGTGATGCTGCAGAACCGCCACCTGATCCGCCAGGGATGCGAGTTAAATCCCAAGGATTGCGCGTTGGACCGTATGCAGAGTTTTCAGTGGATGAACCCATTGCGAATTCATCCATATTTGTCTTGCCTAAAATAACAATGCCATTCTTCTTTAAATTTGTAACAACAGTTGAGTCATACGGTGGACGCCAGCCTTCAAGAATCTTGGAGCCACACGTTGTTGGAATACCCTTTTGTGTCATTACATCTTTGAGAGCAAGCGGGACTCCAGCTAAAGGAGAGAGCTTCTCTCCACTTTTGCGCTTTGCATCAACTGCTGCCGCCTGAGCAAGTGCGCCTTCTGTATCGACGTATAAGAAGGCATGAACATCTTTATCTACAGCAGAAATCTGATCTAGGTGTGCTTGTGTTAGCGCAACCGAAGTAATCTCACCACTAGCTAATTTGCTAGCCATCTCCGATGCAGTGTTGCGAATCATTCTTCACCCAAAATCTGAGGAACGCGGAAGCGTTGTTCCTCTTGAGCAGGTGCACCAGAAAGAGCATCAGCTGGTGAGAGCGATGGAATAACTACATCGGGGCGAAAAACATTACGAAGTGGCAAAGGATGAGAAGTCGCCGCCACATCAGCGCCAGCAACTTCTTGCACGCGAGCCACTGCATCCAAGATGACTGTGAACTCATTAGAGAGTGCGACTAACTCTTCATCGCTCATTTCAATACGAGCAAGGCCAGCTAGCTTTGCTACATCATCGCGGGAAAGGCTGGTCATGGGTGTGAGTCTAATTAACTTCGCGCTTAACTGCGAATTTGCCCGTCTCCAGTTACGATCCAGGTAGTCGTTGTCATAGCTTCCAGACCCATAGGGCCACGGGTATGAAGTTTTTGATTTGAGATTCCAATTTCTGCACCAAATCCCATTTGCTCACCATCGGTGAATCGCGTTGAAGTATTGACCATCACTGCCGCACAATCACTCAGCGCAATAAATCGAGCAGCGTTGGCCTTATTTTCAGTAATGATGGCTTCAGTGTGTTTGGTGCCGTACTTAGCAATGTGCTCACTAGCGGCATCAACAGAATCAACAATTGCAACATTCATCTCAAGAGTTCCGTATTCAGTGCACCAATTCTCCTCCGTTGCCGCACTCATTGGAATTGACCCTGCTAATGCTAAAACATCTGCATCCCCATGCAGAATAACTCCTGCATCATGCAGAGCTTTAAGTGCAACGGGAACAAAATCCTTTGCAATTGTTTTGTGAATCAAAACAGTTTCAGCAGCATTACACACACTAGGGCGCTGGACTTTAGAGTTAATAATAATTGGAACAGCCTTGACAAGATCTGCAAACTCGTCGATATAAACATGGCAAACACCTGCGCCAGTTTCAATAGTTGGGACTGTGGATTCATCCACAACCATGCGAATAAGAGATGCACTCCCCCGAGGAATTACTAGATCCACCTTGCCACGTGCATTTAACAATGCTTTAACTGTGTCGCGATCATCTGATGGCACAAGTTGGATTACATTTGGAGAAATCTTTGTCGTCGTGAGTGCATCACGCATAACCGTTATAAGAATTTGATTACTTGCAGAAGCACTCGAAGATCCACGCAAAAGAGCGGCATTTCCCGACATCAACAAAATGACCGCGGCATCAACTGTCACATTTGGACGCGCCTCATAAACCATTCCAATTACGCCAAATGGCACAGTGATTTGCTTTAAATCAATTCCATTAGGCAATGTTGATTGACGCAATGTGATTCCAAGTGGATCGGGCAACTTACTTACTTGACGAGCTCCATTAGCAATTCCCTCTACTCGCGCCGGAGTCAGCAGTAATCGATCAAGTAAAGAGTCATTAATATTTGCCGCTCTGGCGCGCACCATATCTTCCTCATTGGCTGCAAGGATTTCAGCGGTCCGAGCAATAACTGCATCTGCAATTGCATTGAGGGCGCCAGCACGTTCTGCTCCTGTAGAAGCACTTAAAGTTCGCGCAGCAGCACGGGCAGTATCTGCCAGGCCATTGACTAGTTGCGTTGCGCTCATGAAGTAAAGCCTATAGGGAGCCAGGCATTATTCGCATTGAATAATTCTGACATTCACTCAATTAACTAATGAGTTGTTGCTTTGATTCGTCCCTGTGCTTGCGTAGATAGACCATGAATGGTGTTCCGCCAGTTCCCACTGCAGATGGATTTCCAGGAGTGGCCTGTGCTTGTGCATGGATATATGTGCCCGCGTATTCCAAATGCTTAGCTCTAAAGTCACCGACAATACTGACGCATTCATTGAAAATTGTTTTTAAGTTTGTATTTCCAAGTGAGGTGACCATATTTCGGACTGAAGGGCCCGCTTCTACGGCCTCAATAAATTTCACATGCATCGGCGGCATGTAACCGCGCATCTCCATTAAGTAATCTCGGAGCTCATCCTTCTCATGGGTGATTCCAAGAACTGCATCCATAGCTGGAATGATTGCACTTTGTGCACCAGTCTCACCACGAAATGCTTGACCCTTAGATCCGTAGGCGTCCACTCCTTCATAAATCACACCGTTAGGAAGTGAGGGATTATTTCTCCAACCAAAAATATATGGGCGAACTCGGTGGAAATAAACATATGGATCACAGCGCTCTGGCATTCGACACAAAACGTCATACATGGATTGAAGAGCATTCCTTAATTGAATCAAAGCTTTTTCAAGTGAATCAGAATCATTTTCCACAACACTTGCCTGTGCGAGTTCAATTGCCTTAAGTGCCTTCCCAGCCTTTTTCTCAATATCTATATGAATCAAAATGAACCATTCTTCGTCTTGACCACCAAGAAAGCACTGGAGTAGCGCGATATTTCCACACTCGATAGGACCGTTGGGGTCAAGGCGTCGCCAGTTATCAGAGGCATAACTTTGATAAGAAAGTATTGGAGGTCGGCCAACTGTAAGCCCAACTTCATACCAAGGTAAGGCTAGCTTTTTAGGAAAAGTTGTTGCCGGAGAGTTATCACTCCACTGATAAGACTGGCCTATGTAACTTAAAATCATCATTGCCCGTGATTTATCCGCCTGTGTTTTTAACGCAGAAACATTAAAGTCTGGAAGAGCTTGCACCCGCTTACGAAAATCATTTCCCATTAAAAGCTTAGGAATTTCTAAGGCAAACTGGTCCCACTCTTCATTTCCAGGGGAGAGTCTTTGCGCTGGGTCATATTGAGGTAAATAACCAAACTCTTCAGAAAGACCATAATCAGCGATTTTTACAGGATTCATTTCTACTCTTTCTCAAGGATGATTTATGCGCGTAAGGTTATTGGCTATCTCACGCAGAAAGCAAGTGGAAAATCTGTTACAAAAGTAAAAAATTTATTTAGAGCAGCACTAAATCATCGCGGTGAACTAGCTCGCGCTCATATTCAACACCCATTTCAGCTGCCAGTTCTTTAGTTGATCGGCCGAGCATTTTAGGCAAATCTTCTGAATCAAAAGCAACTAAACCACGTGCAATCACAGCACCATCTGGTCCAACTAATTCAATGGCATCTCCGGCAATGAATTCACCTTCAACAGCGGTTACACCTGCTGGAAGTAAAGACACTCCACGTTCCAAAATTGCTTTCACTGCACCAGCATCTAAAACTAATTTGCCATGTGGCTTAGTTGCATGCGCCAACCACAAAAGGCGTGAGGTTGTCTTGTTTGCATGGGCATGAAAATGCGTACCAAAGTCCTGGCCAGCTAAAGTTTTATCAGCATCTTCTAGGGATGTCAGCAGCATTGGAATACCGGCAGATGTTGCGATGCGCGCAGCTTCAACCTTAGTAACCATTCCCCCACTGCCTACTCCGGCAGATCCTGCTCCACCCAGTGTCTTATTTTCGATATCTACAACTGATGCAACCTCATGGATGCGATTAGCACCTGCCTGTGTTGGTGGGGCGTCATAAAGGGCATCAATATCAGAAACTAGAACCAATAGATCTGCACTAATCAAAAGTGCGACTAGGGCAGCGAGACGATCATTGTCGCCGAAGCGAATTTCATCAGTGCCAACGGTGTCATTCTCATTAATAATTGGAACGACTCCAAGTTGGAGTAAGCGATAAAGGGTGCGCTGTGCGTTTTGATAATGAGAGCGTCGCACAACATCTTCAGTTGTCAGCAATACTTGTGATGCGGTAATTGAATGGCGATTAAAGCTTTGGGTGTATTGGGCAATCAAAAGACCTTGACCGACAGAGGCTGCAGCTTGCTGAGTTGCTAGATCCTTTGGACGGGTAGTTAAACCCAATGGCGCAAGGCCTGCGGCAATAGCTCCAGAGGACACAACTACTACTTCAGCTCCACGCGCTTTACATGCAGCGACAACATCAACGAGTTTATTGACTGCATCGGCATCGAGGGCAGAACCAGCTTTACCGGTGAGAGAGGATGAGCCAATCTTGATGACGATTCGCTTTGCAGAAGTAATCTGCGCTCGGCTCACTTGTCATCTCCATCCTCTGATTCATTAACGTCAACTGCTGAAATCTTAGGTGAATGTGGGTCTTCAATGTTGTATTCCCACTGCTTTGCTATCTCGTCATCGCTTAGAACATCATCAACACGCTCGGTTTGCTGCCATGTTGATTCAAGACGTGAATCCTCACCACGGCGATGCAAGTGACCAGCTAGCTGCTCTGCCCCAGCTTCAATGGTTGGCTCCCAATCAAATACGACTTGTGTGAGGCCATCACCAATACGAACTTCACTTCCAGCAACAGCACCCTTTTTAAAGAGATCTTTTTCAACACCCAATTGCGCTAAGCGATCAGCTAAGTAGCCAATTGCTTCGGCGTTCTTAAAGTTAGTTTGACGCACCCAGCGCTCAACCTTTTTACCGCGAACATTAAATGAACCATCGGCATTAGCTTTAACTTCAAAGCCAGAGTCATCAACTGCAACTGGACGCAAGATAATGCGTGTGCGAACTTCAAGGGCTGCTGCAGCAGCACGATCCTTTTGAATCAAGCGAGCCATTGCATAGGTTAACTCTTGTAATCCTGCGCGAGATGCAGCAGAAACTTGATAGACCTCATAACCACGCTTACGCAGATCGCCTTCAACCATGTCTGCCATAGCTTTACCATCAGGGATATCTGTTTTATTAAGAGCAATAATTCGCACTCGATCTTCAAGACCACCATAAATCGCTAATTCATTTTCAATGACTTCAAGATCTTGAACTGGATTGCGATCTGTCTCCAGAGTTCCACAGTCCAAAACATGCACAAGTGCAACGCAGCGCTCAACATGGCGCAGAAATTCAAGGCCTAAACCTTTTCCTTGGCTTGCCCCTGGAATTAAACCTGGAACATCGGCAACAGTGAAACGTGTTTCACCTGCTTGAACAACGCCTAGATTTGGCGCAAGGGTCGTAAATGGGTAATCAGCAATCTTTGGACGTGCTGCAGAGATAGCTGCAATAAGTGATGACTTTCCGGCACTTGGATAACCAACAAGTGCAATGTCTGCAACTGATTTTAGTTCAAGGAAAAGTGTGCGCTCTTCACCTGGTTCACCTAGTAATGCAAAACCTGGTGCACGTCGCTTTGATGAAGACAGAGCCATATTTCCAAGGCCACCAAAACCACCTTGAGCTGCAATAAAAGTAGTTCCAGTTCCAACAAGATCGGCAATCTGTTCACCGGCGGCATCAAAGATCACTGTGCCATTTGGAACGCCAAGGATTAAATCTTCTCCTTGGTGTCCATCTTTGCGATCACCATAACCTTGGTGACCTGAGGTTGCTTTGCGGTGTGGGGAATGATGAAAGTCGAGCAGGGTTGTAACACTTGGATCAACAATCAGAATTACATCGCCACCGCGTCCACCATTGCCGCCATCTGGTCCGCCCAGTGGCTTAAATTTTTCGCGCTTAACTGAAACACAACCATCTCCACCTTTTCCAGCAGAAGCGTAGAGAGTCACACGATCAACAAATGTTGTCATGTCATTAACTCCCTTCACTGCAGAAAATAAAAAAGCGAGCCGTGTGATTACGGCTCGCCCTTTTTAGAGAAACCTTTTATAGAGCTACCGGAACCACAACATTCACTACGCGACGTCCGCGAGCGCGACCGTATTCAACTGCACCAGCTGCTAATGCAAACAGTGTGTCGTCTTTACCGCGTCCAACGTTCTTACCTGGGTGAAAATGTGTTCCACGCTGGCGAACTAGGATTTCGCCTGCATTTACTTCTTGTCCGCCAAAGCGCTTAATACCGAGGTATTGCGCATTTGAATCGCGACCGTTTCGTGTCGAGGAGACACCCTTCTTACTTGCCATTTATTTATCCCTTACTTCGCGCCGTTGATGGCGGTAATTTTAACGAGAGTCTGCTTAGCGCGAAATCCCTGACGACGACGGTGACCGGTCTTGTTCTTGTAACGCAAAATATCGATCTTTGGACCCTTAGTCTCCTCAAGAACTTCGCCTGTGACCTTAACGCCAGAGAGAAGCTTTGGATCTGAAGTAACAGATGCACCATCCACTACGAGCACTGCAGGAAATGAAACAGTTGCGCCAACAGCAGCGTCGATACGATCTACGGTGACTGTGTCTCCAACTGCCACTTTTTCCTGATGGCCGCCAGCTTTAACGATTGCGTACACGTGTAACTCCAGTTCATTTTTAGCCCATGGCAAGAACCAAAGGATCCTTCGGGCAGAGGCTAAGGGTACGCAGCCTCTAGGCCAGGGTCAAATTGCGATTTCTAGGCTTTGTGGGCGATACGGGCCAATGCCTTTTCTAGTGCATAGACCGGATCACTGGCCGCGCCTTTGACTTGGGCATCGGCCAGGGCGATAGCCCCGACGGCATCGGCAATTTGAGCTGGTGTCCATCGATTTAACTGTCTGCGGGCCTTATCAATTTGCCATGGCGCCATACCTAACTGCCCAGCTAGTTCAAAAGATTTCACACCACGATTTGCACCTGAAACTTTGGCAAGTGAGCGAAGAGATGAAGCAATAGCACTTGTAATCATTACTGGATCAGTGCCAGTTTCTAGTGCGCTGCGAAGCGCGATGAGTGCTGCCGGCAAATTACCATCCAAAGTTGCATCAGCAACATCAAATCCTGTTGTTTCCACTCTGCCTTGATGAAACTTATCAATCATTACTTCATCGATTGTTCCGACTGGGGCATCTGCTGCAATCTGCCCAACTGCTGATTGAAGTTCTCGCAAATCATTTCCAAGCGCCCTTACTAAAGCTGAGATTGCTCCTGGGGTTGCCTTGCGTTGCACATCAAGAAAGAGATTGCGAACAAACTCTTCTTTCTCTGCTTCTTTCTTGATGGGCTCACAGGCAATTATCTCTGGCTTAAGCTTTTTAATCGCATCTAATAGCGCTTTGCCTTTAACACCACCTTTATGAACAAAGATCACCGTCGTTGAAGGATCTGGGGAATCTAAGTACCGAGTGATTTCATCTTTAGATTCTTCTGGCAAATCTTGTAGGTCGCGGATGATTAACCCACGGCGCTCTGAAAACAATGATGGGGCGAGTGAGTCTGCAATATCACCAAGTATGACATCTGCTGCAAAGAGATTGGTGACTTCACATTTCTCGTCTTTAAGTTGGGCAGTGAGCTTGCTTAACGCTCTATCTGCAAGGGCGGCCTCTGATCCCAGAATGAGGTAGAAGGAATTCATGTTGCATCTACCCCCATCTAATGAGATTAAACCGGCTTTTGGCTCTGCGCACTGTGAATTGATGATTTCGCACTTGAACTGCTATCGCACCATCTATATCTGTACGTAAAACCTCTGAGCCGAGTCTAGCCAGCGCGTCCAGGGTTTGCACCGCTGGGTGACCATAAGTATTGCCTGCCCCCACCGAAATTATTGAAATACGTGGGTGCAAAGCGGCCATGAAAGCTAGATCCTGGTATCTAGAACCGTGATGAGAGACTTTATAAATATCAACAGGACCAACATCCTTCACTAGAAGTTCCTGGACTGGTGGCTCTATATCCCCACCTGCAAAGATTGAAAATGCATCACCTGTAATCAAGGTAGCAATGCTGGAGTTATTTACTTGAGAACCATCACCTGGCATTTCTGCAAAACTAGTTGCGCTCAAAGTGGGCCAAAGAACTTTAATTCTCAGTGGCCCTAACTTCGAACTCATTCCCCGCACCGCCTTAATCATTTCAACTCCTTTTAAAGCCGATTGAGCCATAGCACTTTCAACAAGTGGCGCAGAGTTAACACTGACCCAGACTTGTCCTACCGTGCGATTCTTTAATGCTCCCGGTAATCCTGCAACGTGGTCTGCATGAAAGTGCGAAAGAATTAAAAGTGGAATCTCATTTATTCCAAGTGCTTTCAAACAACGATCTTCAGCAACTGGATCAGGTCCAACATCTATGACTAAGCCCCGATGATTACCTAAATTAATCACCATCGAATCGCCTTGACCGATATCGCAGTTTGCCACTTGCCAATCCCCTCCTGGCCAACGTTGAAGCCACGTGATGGATATGAGAACTACCAAGGTAAAGATAATGATCTGTTTGAACCATCTCTTTAGTAACCAAGAGATAAGGGTGAAACTTGCAACTATAAGGAATCCTATTTTTCCAGTTCGCAAAGTTAAAACTGGAAAGCTAGATGCCCAATGTGCAATCAGTGCAATTGCCCCTGCCGGAAATCTGATGAACCAGATCAATACTGTGGAAAGCAGAGGCGCAATAGGTGAAAATAGCGCTGCAATAAAGCCCACAATCGTGATGGGTGCAACAAAGGGTGCTGCCAGCAAATTTGCAATAACACTCATGGGAGCCAGATATCCAGAGAGTGCAACGATGATGGGTGAGCAGAAAACTATTGCCGCTATCGGTGGCGCTAAGGCTTGCGCTAGTTTCTCTGGCATACGTGTTCTCATCTTTTCAATGAGTACAGGTGCAAAGAGAAGAAGACCTGCAGTTGCTAATACTGAGAGCGCAAAACCGGCATCGCGCGCCTGCCATGGATCGACAATGACAACTGCAGCCATCGCAAAACCAAGTGCAGGCAGTGAATCTCGGCCCCGCTTGGTGCCCTGTGCAATAAGTAAAACTGCAGCCATCGCTGCAGCTCGCAGTACTGATGGGGATGGTCGCACCAGTGCAATAAATGCAATCAGAGAAATAGCTGTTGCTGTAAGGCGAAATTTCATTCTTGCAAATAGAAACTGCATCATCCATAAGACAAAAGCAGAAACAAGTGCGAAGTTGGCACCGCTGACTGCAACTAAGTGAGTTAAGCCAGAGCGCTTCATAGAGTTCTTAAAATCAGTACTCTGTTTAGAAGTATCCCCTAGCACCATTCCAGGTATGAGGGCTCCAGCATCTCCGTCACCGGATAGTGATCGAAGGCCTAAACGAATTGCACCTAATGCGCTAGCCCAATGCGAAGGCTGTGTTTGAATGTTGATGTCATCTTTTATTACGACTAAAGCTGCTACTCGGGCTTCTTTGCTGGCAACTATTCGCCCCTGGGCACTAAATCTTTGTCCGGGCAAGAGTTTAGTCACGCTTTGATCTGATGTCATCACGCGTATTGGCACACGTAGCTTGTATTGAATAGAACTATTATTTACCAAAACCGCACGCGCAATAAATGAATAGCTGCCTGTACTGGTTTTACTGGGATCAGTAACAACTTCTGCTGTAACCGTTGCGTTTTGCATGAAAAATCTAGCGATATGGCTATGAGCCAGAGAAGCTTGGCGAACAGACATAACCGTTGAACCTAGAAGAAGTGCACAAATGATCACACTGAATCGAGCTTTTCGACTGAAAAAGGACACTGCACCCACAGCTAAAGCAACAATTGAGATTCGCCATGGCGCAGTTGCACTTTGAAATAACGCACCTGCCCAGATTGCACCGCCCAGGGCAATGGCCCTGTAATCGGTTAAACGCGGATTTTGCTTTTTATTTGCGCAAATTTTGCTGCACCGATTCCACTCACCTTTTGGAGATCTTCAACTGTTATAAAAGGACCATGTGTTTTTCTATAGTCAACTATTCTGGAAGCAATGACTGGTCCAATTCCATCAAGTGAATCAAAATCACTCACAGTTGCACGATTGATGTTAATTGGACCGCTGCGCTTTGGTGAAGTGACTCGAACACCTTTGCTATTTGTCACTGCGGCATCCACATAGATCTGTTCACCGTCGGCTAAAACTCTGGCCAAATTTATAGTGCTCAAATCCGCACCAGGTGCTGAACCTCCAGCTGCTTTGATTGCATCGATTACGCGAGAGCTAGCAGTGAGTGTGTAAACACCTGGTGTATTAACTGC
>JAPLBK010000122.1 GCA_026392775.1 Actinomycetota bacterium | reverse complement strand
CCAGCTTTAGCAAAACCAATGCGAAGTTTTCTTTGCAACATTGATGTTGAACCAAACTGGGTTCCAACAACTAATTCAACTGCTTGTAACAAAATATCTAAATCATCACCGATCTCTTTGTCAACCATCTTGGGATGTGATTGAACGGCAGTAACATCATCACGATAACGTGGTTTCAACTGCTTTTTCACATGTGTTGTAACCGCTTCAATTTCACGCTCTGAAACATATGCACCTTGAATACGAACTGCTCGGCTAGCTCCCATAGGAATAAAGAGAGCATCACCTTGACCAACAAGTTTTTCAGCACCTGGGCTATCTAAAATAACGCGGCTATCTGCCAAAGAACTCGTTGCAAATGAGAGTCTAGAAGGAACGTTGGCCTTAATCAGGCCAGTAACAACATCCACAGATGGGCGCTGGGTGGCAACGACTAAGTGAATACCAGCAGATCTAGCTAGCTGTGTAATGCGCACAACAGATTCTTCCACTTCCTTGGCTGCCACAATCATCAAATCTGCAAGCTCATCAATGATGACAAGTAGGTATGGATAAGGCTCAACTGTGCGATCACTTCCAGGCGGCACGATCACCTTGCCGGCACGAACTGCCTTATTGAAATCATCTATATGTCTAAAGCCAAAAGTTGAAAGATCTTCATAGCGCAAATCCATCTCGCGCACTACCCATGTAAGAGCATCGGCAGCCTTTTTTGGATTAGTAATAATGGGTGTAATTAAATGAGGAATTCCCTCATAGGCAGTGAGTTCAACGCGCTTGGGATCGATAAGAACTAAGCGAACTTCATCCGGTGTAGCACGCACTAAAATCGAAGTAATCATGGTGTTAATCATTGAAGATTTACCAGCACCGGTCGCACCTGCAACTAATAGGTGAGGCATTTTTGCAAGGTTTGCACACACAAAGTTGCCTTCAACATCTTTTCCAAGTGCAACCAACATGGGGTGGTGATCTTGACCGGCAACTGATGAGCGCAAAACATCGCCTAAGGCAACGATTTCACGATCCGCATTTGGGATTTCAATTCCCACCGCTGATTTGCCTGGAATTGGAGAAAGGATTCGCACATCACCGCTGGCAACGGCATAAGAAATATTCTTAGAAAGGGCGGTAATGCGCTCGACTTTCACGGCATTTCCCAGCTCAACTTCATAGCGCGTAACCGTTGGTCCACGCATAAAGCCAGTTACTTGCGCATCGATTTCAAACTGTGCAAAGACTTCTGTCAGCGCTGCAACTACTAATTCATTAGCTTTGCTCTTAGCTTTTGCTGCAGGGCCAGTGCGCAGTAAATCTGCAGGCGGCAGTTCATATGTTGAATCAGGGGTGAGTAAGAGTTGTTCAGGTCGCCTAGTAGCTGTTTGGGCAGTTACTACCGGAGATATCGGAATCGGAACAGTGAACTCTTCATCAAAGCTCTCTTCATCTAGCTCTTCATCTTCTTCCACTGGTTCATTCCAGCCAGCAACAATGGGTGTTTCAAAAGGTGGAGTATCTGTGATTTCGAAACCTTCAACCTTGATGGGTCTTTCAGGTCGCTTAGACCATAACCAACTGGCACTGGATGTGAGTCGCTCTAGAAGTTGTGAAACTGGTGTTGCAGTTACGACAAGTAAACCAAAGATAAAAACAATTACTAATACTGGATAAGTCAGCACTGAAGTCATCAATGAGACCAACGGTGTGGTCACTGCATAACCAATCCAGCCACCTCCTTCGCGCATAGCGGTTGCACCTGTGCCAGTAGAGCCATTGAGCAGATGCGAAATACCAGTTGATGAGAGAAGTAGCGCCAAAGTACCAACCACTACGCGCCCTATAGCAGCTTTGTCTTCAGGAGTTCTAAATAGTTTAAATGCAAAATAAATCAAAACAATGGGTGTTGTAAAACCGATGCGACCAAAGCCTCCATACACAAAGGCATAGACCGCACGGCCAACAATATTGTCGGCATGAAACCATGTTCCGGCCGTTGCAACGAGAGCGAGAATAAGAATAAGAAAAGCAACTCCATCGCGTTGATGTGCTGGATCTAAATCACGAGCACCACGGGCAATGAAGCGAACTGAGTTACCAAGAATTTTTGCGATGAATCGCCAGATTCCAGCTAAGCCTCTTCCGAGCGCGCCACCTACTGCACCGCTTTTGGATTTAGATTTTTTCTTAGCCACACTCCTCATCGTAAAGGATGAGTAATTTCTTAGCGCCTAGGCGCGCCGCTCTTAAACTTCAATAACAACAGGGACAATCATCGGCTTTCGGCGATGTTCTCCCCCAACCCATCCACCAACGGTCTTTCGGACAATCTGCGAAAGCTGATGCGTTCCATTAATTCCTTCGGCAACAGCTGCAGCCAATGCCTTCTCAATCTTTAATTTCACATCATCAAAGAGCGCTATATCTTCATTGAAACCACGTGCATGAATATCAGGTCCGGCAACAATCTTTCCACTCTGTGAATCAATTACCACAATGACTGAGATGAATCCCTCCTCACCAAGAATGCGACGATCCTTTAGTGATGCCTCTGTAATATCACCAATACTTTGTCCATCAACATAAACAAATCCACATGGAACTGAACCAACAACTTGTGCTTCATGATCGATTAAATCGACCACCATTCCATTTTCAATAATCAATGCATTTGATCGTGGGACCCCAGCTTGAATTGCAAGTTCAGCATTTGCTTTCATGTGGCGCCATTCACCATGGATAGGCATGACATAGCGCGGCTTAACGATGTTGTAGCAATAAAGAAGCTCACCTGCAGCTGCATGTCCTGAAACATGGACCATTGCATTAGCTTTGTGAACAACTTTGGCACCAAAACGAGTGAGCTCGTTAATGACTCTAAAGACGGAATTTTCATTTCCAGGAATCAATGAGGAAGCCAATATAACTGTGTCGCCTTCGCCCACACGGATCTGATGGTCACCATTTGCCATTCGAGATAGCGCGGCCATCGGTTCACCTTGAGAGCCTGTGCAAATCAAAACAACATTGTCATCGAAGGAGTCAAGATCCTTTGCATCCATAACAATTCCAGGTGGAACTGTTAGGTAACCCATATCTTGCGCAATCTTCATATTGCGAACCATGGAGCGTCCAATAAAGATTACTTTTCTATTGTGTATTAACGCTGTGTCTATCACCTGCTGAACGCGGTGCACATGGGATGAAAATGAAGCAACAATTACCCGGCGCTTAGTTGAACCGATAACGCGATTGAGTGCCGGCATAATTTCGCGCTCTGATGGCGTAAAGCCTGGAATGTCAGCGTTCGTTGAATCAACCATAAATAGATCAACGCCTTCTTCACCCAAACGAGCAAAGGTGCGCAGATCTGTAATCCGACCATCGAGTGGAAGTTGATCCATCTTAAAATCACCCGTTGCCAGAACTCGGCCAGCATCAGTGTTGATAACAACTGCTAATGCATCTGGAATCGAGTGGTTTACGGCAACAAATTCAAGTTCAAAGGGTCCAACATCTTCATGTCCACCTTCACGAACTTCGCGTGTAAGTGGAGAAATTCTGTGCTCCTTTAGCTTTGCTGTGACAAGGGCCAGCGTCAGTGCTGACCCGTAAATGGCAATGTCTCCACGTTCGCGCAGTAGATAAGGAAGCGCACCAATATGGTCTTCGTGGCCGTGGGTTAAAAAGACTCCAACAACATCATCTAAACGATCACGGATATATGAGAAATCGGGAAGAATTAAATCGATTCCTGGCTGTGTATCTTCAGGAAATAAAACTCCGCAATCAACAATGAGTAACTTTCCTTTAGTTTCAAATACGGTCATATTTCGACCGATTTCACCTAAGCCGCCTAGAGCGACAATGCGCAATCCCCCTTTTACTAAAGGTGAGGGTAATCCGAGATCTGGGTGAGGATGATTCATTATTTAATTGCTACGCCACCTGCGCGTAGGTCGTCACGCAACTGCGCAACTTGCGCATCTGTTGCATCGACTAAAGGAAGACGGGTATATCCACCAGGCAGACCCATTAGTGTCAGTGCAGCTTTAGTCATGATGGCACCTTGTGTGCGGAACGTTCCAGTAAATACTGGGAGTAATTTCTGATGAATTTCTAGTGCACGAGCAGGATTGCCTGCAAACCAAGCGTTAAGCATCTCTTTCAGCTCAGATCCGACTGTATGACCACACACTGAAACAAAACCCACTGCTCCCACAGATAGAAGTGGCAAGTTAAGGATGTCATCACCTGAATACACAGGGATTCCACAGCGCTTGATTACCCAAGACGTTGCTGCAACGTTTCCTTTAGCATCTTTGAGGGCAACAATTGAAGGGTGTTCAAAGAGTTCAACGATTGTGTCAGATTCAATCTCTACTCCTGTGCGACCAGGAATGTCATAGAGCATCATTGGTAAACCAGTTGCATTAGCCATTGCCAAGAAGTGAGCCTTGATACCAGCCTGTGGTGGCTTGTTGTAATAAGGAGTAACTACCAAAATTCCATCAGCACCAGCAGCTTCGCTGCGCTTGGCTTGATTGATTGAATAATCAGTTTCATTATCGCCAGCACCTGAAACAACTTTGATATTGGAGCCAACTACACGCTTAACAACTTTAATAATCTCCTCTTTTTCAGAGGATTTAGTCGTAGGAGCTTCACCAGTTGTGCCATTGACGACAATGCCATCATGACCGGTTTTAACTAGATGATCAGCGATTATTTCAACGCCAGCCCAATCAATGGAGCCATCTTTTTGAAATGGCGTGACCATTGCCGTCAACATGCGGCCAAATGGCGCTGGCGTGCTCATGCCAGTAACTCTACCCGCTTTATGGGGCGATGCGACCAGACTTTTCAAAGGCTGCGTATGTGAGCGGCATCAATTTCGCGAATTCGGCTTCCATTTTCTCGGCCACCATCTCAATTTCACGTTGTGGATAGCTTGGAAAGTGTGAGCCTTCGCGGGCTGTACGAAGGGATAAAAAGTTCATAAGCGCACGGGCATTCATAGAAACATACATGGATGAATATGTGGCCACAGGTAAAACAGCACGCGCAACTTCGCGAGCAACACCAGCATCTAACATCTTTTGATAACTATCGTATGCAATTATGTAGGCGGCCTTCATTGAGCTCACAGTAATTTCAAACTGCTCGGTTGTGCCATCTTCAAATGTGTAGGCACCAGTTTTTCCAACTTGAATGAGTTTGCGCTCCTTAGATGGGATATAGAAAACAGGTTTTAATTCGCGGTAGCGACCACTTTCTTCATTGTATGAAGCGATGCGATGTCGCATGAATTCACGGAAAACAAAAATTGGTGCTGAGATAAAGAAAGTCATTGATGTATGTTCAAAAGGTGATCCATGGCGCTCACGTGCGAGATAGTTAATTAATCCGGCAGAGCGAGCTGGGTCTTCACCAATCTCTTCCATTGACTGTTCACCAGCAGTTGAAACACGTGCTGCCCAGATTACATCGGCATCACTTGCACTGGCTTTGACTAATTCAACGGTTACATCGTCTCTAAATATGATTTCCTCAGGCATGGCC
Source organism: Actinomycetota bacterium (assembly GCA_026392775.1). The sequence continues at coordinate 9,931 of JAPLBK010000122.1, read as the reverse complement.
ACACCCTATAAGGGGCTGGGTTTGAGTCTTTGGATATCTACGGCAGAATGAGAGCGTGTCCAGAATTGAATCCACCACATTTCGTGATTCTCTGAGCGTTTCCATCACAGTTGGGGCCTATGGAACTGCTTTCGGAGCTGCTGCGGTTGCAAATGGCTTTTCAGTTCTACAAACGTGCTTGTTATCACTTCTAACATTTTCTGGTGCATCACAGTTTGCGGTTATCGGAGTTCTCGGTGCTGGTGGCGGTGCCATAAGTGGAATTGCAACTGCGTCCTTACTTGGAATTCGAAATGGTGTGTATGGCGTGATCATGGCGCCAAGGTTGAAAGTAAAAGGATTCAAGCGAATCATTGCCGCCCAAATCACTATTGATGAATCAACTGCTGTTGCACTCGGTCAAGAAGTTCGCGGAGAAAGCGCCATGCGCCAAGGTTTTTGGCTCACTGGATTTGGTGTCTTTTTATTCTGGAACTTATTCACATTAGCAGGAGCCCTTGGCGCGCAAGCTATGGGAGATATTCGCGCATGGGGTCTTGATTCTGCGGTGCCAGCGGCGTTCTTAGGTCTTGTATGGCCGCGCTTAAAAACTAATCGTGATCGCTTCCTCGCCGTTGGCTGCATGATCTTTGCTCTAGCCATGACACCTATTTTGCCGGCAGGCCTGCCAATCATTGCAACTGCATTTATTGCCATAGCGGTAGGACTGCGCAAATGAACTCATTTTGGATTGCAACGATAGGCACCAGTGTTATTGCTTTTGCTCTCAAATACGCTGGCCATAGTGTGCCAGAGAAAATTTTTGCTCACCCTAAAGTGCAAGCAATTAACGCTTTAATTCCTATTGCACTACTAAGTGCTCTGGTTGCCGTGCAGACCTTTACCGAAAAATCACAGCTCATGATTGATCATCGCTTGGCAGGCGTATCGGCAGCAGTAATAGCTCTTATTCTTAAAGCGCCATTTCCAGTTGTAGTAATAAGTGCAGCGCTCACATCAGCTGCAATCTATAACTGGTTCTAGATAATCTTGAGGGCTTGAAGCTTTGCCTTCAAGTCATTGTCTGAAGGCTCAGTTAAGTGAGTGCCATCAGAGAAAGTAATAACTGGGATTGAGCGCATCCCACCGTTAATTTTGAGGACTACCGCTTCTGCCGCAGAATCTGACTCAATATCAATAAGTGTGTATTCCACATTTAACTCTTCAAATAGACGCTTTGAACGGCGGCAATCTCCGCACCAGTCAGCGCTATACATCGTGATTTGATCTTTTGACATGTGGATCTCCCCTTACATGAACTTATCTAGGCCATGTGTCAGGCCTGGATGTGAAACTACATTTCTAATACCAAGGATTACTCCTGGCATAAATCCCGCTCGATCAAGTGAATCATGGCGAATCGTTAAAGTCTCACCCAATCCCCCAAAAATGACTTCCTGGTGTGCAACTAATCCACGTGCGCGCACTGAGTGCACTGGAATATCTCCCACTTTTGAACCACGGGCACCATCGAGCGCCGTTGTTGTCGCATCAGGTTGCGGCCCTAGACCTGCCTCTTTACGTGCCTTGCTCATGAGCTCTGCGGTGCGAGATGCAGTCCCACTTGGCGCATCTACTTTAAGTGGATGATGAAGCTCAATAATTTCAGCTGATTCAAAGTATCGTGCTGCTTTTTCAGCAAACTCCATCATCAGAACTGCGCCAATTGCAAAGTTAGGTGCAATCAAGACGCCAACAGAGGGATTAGAAGCTAGCCACCCTTTAACTTTTGCAAGCTTGGCATCATCAAAGCCAGTAGTTCCAACCACAACATTTATTCCATTATTAATCAAAAATTCAAGGTTTGCCATGACGCTATCTGGTGTAGTGAAATCAACAACTACTTTTGCGCCAGAATCCTTGAGTTGATCAAGTGAATCACCAATATCTAGCGCTGCAACAAGACTCAATCCCTCAGTGGATTCAATGGCCTTGACGACCTCTGAACCCATGCGACCTTTTGCGCCTAGGACTGCGACGTTAATCATTTCAACACCTTTTCAAATTTCGACGTGTTTTTAAATGGACCCACAAGTGCAAGCGTAGGCGTTTTAGTCAAAAAGGCGCTAGCAATTTCCTGTATGTCCTGCTCATTTACGCGTGAGATTGATTTCAAAATATCGTCAAAGCCCGTAACTTGGCCATAAACAATCTCATTCTTACCAATTCTAAACATGCGCGAGCCTGAGTCCTCTTGGCTCAAAACCAGAGAACCACGAACGGCGCCCTTAGCCCGCTCAATCTCTTCATGTGTCATTCCATTATCAACAACATCAGCTAGGACTTCGCGGATAATCTCCACAACTTCTATGGCCTTTGTTGGATTACATCCTGCATAGAAACCGATTTGGCCACTTCCTGCATATTGCTGGGCATAGGCATAGACCGAATAGGCAAGACCCCGCTTTTCGCGAATCTCTTGGAATAAGCGAGATGACATTCCACCACCAAGAGCTGATGCTAAGACACCCATTGCAAAGCGGCGATCATCATGTCGGGCAACGCCTTCCATGCCATAAAACATATGTGCTTGCTCAGTCTTGCGCGAGATTAAACCAACTCTCTGTTGCTTAACTTTCTTATCTTGTGAATTTGAGCGAAGAACTGGCGCGCCCATGACATCTAAAAAACCATCGACTGAAAGAGCTGCTTCAACCATAGCAACAACTTTTTTGTGCTTGATGTTTCCAGCAACTGCAACTACCAAATCCTGAGGCAGGTAGCGCTTCTTGTAATAGTTATTGACTGTACTGCGAGACATACCCTTAATAGAGGCAACGGTTCCCAAAATCGGACGCCCTAGTGGGGTGTCACCGTAGTAGGTCTCGGCATAAAGATCATGGACTAAATCACTTGGATCATCATCACGCATTGCGATTTCTTCTAAAACAACCTTGCGCTCTGCATCAACATCGAGGGCTGAGACAACCGAGGATGTAATTAGATCTGAAATCACATCGATTGCCATTGGTAAATCTGTATCAATCACACGTGCATAGAAGCAGGTGTATTCCTTTGACGTGAAGGCATTCATCTCGCCACCGACTGATTCAATCGATGATGAGATGTCAAGTGCAGTGCGTCGCTCAGTACCTTTGAAGAGTAAATGCTCTAGAAAGTGAGAAGCCCCAGCAGTTGCCGGGGATTCATCACGAGATCCAACATTTGCCCAGATTCCAATTGCGGCACTGCGCACCGAAGAAACTTCTTCAGTAACGATGCGCAGACCGCTAGGTAAAACTGAACGACGTACGCTCATTTATTCTGCAGAACCAGTTGTTCCATCTTCAAGAACTGGAACCAAAGACAACTTGCCCTTTGGATCAATCTCGCCGATTTCAACCTGAACCTTGTCTCCAACCTTCATGACTTCTTCCAGGTTTTCAATGCGCTTTCCACCATGCATCTTGCGAATCTGAGATACGTGGAGCAAGCCATCTTTACCTGGCATTAATGAGATGAAGGCACCAAATGCTGCAAGCTTTACAACGGTACCGAGGTAGCGCTCTCCAACTTCTGGCATCTGTGGGTTAGCAATTGCATTGATTTGAGCACGTGCAGCTTCAGCTGATGGACCATCAACTGCGCCGATGTAAATCGTGCCGTCATCTTCTATTGAAATATCTGCGCCAGTTTCTTCTTGAATCTGGTTAATAATCTTGCCCTTAGGCCCAATTACTGCGCCGATCTGATCAACTGGAATCTTCACAGAGATAATGCGTGGAGCAAATGGGCTCATCTCATCTGGGCCATCAATTGCTTCATTCATTACATCTAAAATCGCAAGACGCGCTTCCTTAGCTTGGTGCAGTGCACCAGCTAGAACTGAAGCAGGAATTCCATCTAGCTTTGTATCTAGCTGCAGCGCTGTAACGAAATCCTTTGTTCCAGCGACTTTAAAGTCCATATCGCCAAATGCATCTTCTGCTCCAAGGATGTCTGTGAGTGCTACGTACTCAACCTTGCCATCAACAGTGTCAGAGATAAGGCCCATTGCAATACCTGCAACTGGTGCGCGTAGTGGAACGCCTGCGTTATAAAGCGCAAGAGTTGATGCACACACAGATCCCATAGATGTTGATCCATTTGAACCAAGAGCTTCAGAGACCTGACGGATTGCGTAAGGGAACTCTTCGCGAGTTGGAAGTACTGGAATTAATGCACGCTCAGCAAGTGCACCGTGTCCGATTTCGCGACGCTTAGGTGTACCAACACGACCAGTCTCACCAGTTGAATATGGTGGGAAGTTGTAGTTGTGCATATAACGCTTATGGTTTTCAGGATTCAACGTATCTAGCTGTTGTTCCATCTTGAGCATGTTCAGAGTCGTGATTCCAAGAATCTGTGTCTCTCCACGTTCAAAGATTGCTGAACCGTGAACTCGAGGAATTACTTCAACCTCTGCAGATAGTGCACGGATATCGCGCAATCCACGTCCATCGATACGGATCTTGTCACGCAAAACGCGCTGGCGAACAAGCTTCTTAGTTAATGAACGAAACGCTGCAGGAACCTCCTTTTCGCGGCCTTCAAAGGCAGCAGAGACTGATTCCTTAGTTGATGCAGAAATCTCATCAATTGTTGTTTCGCGCTCTTGCTTTCCGGCAATTGTTAGCGCCTTAGCAAGATCTTTTCCAGCTGCCTTTTCAACAGCTGCGAATACATCATCTTGGTAATCAAGAAAGACTGGGAACTCAGCAGTTGGCTTTGCAGCCACCTTTGCAAGCTTTGACTGTGCTTGGCAAAGAATCTTAATAAATGGCTTTGCAGCATCGAGACCTTGTGCAACAACTTCCTCATTAGGAGTTGGTGCTCCGCCCTTGATGAGCTCGATTGTCTTTGTTGTTGCTTCTGCTTCAACCATCATAATTGCAACATCGCCATCATCGCTTATGCGACCAGCAACAACCATGTCAAAGACTGCATTTGCAACCTGTGAATGGTTAGGGAATGCAACCCACTGCCCATCAATCAAAGCAACGCGAACGCCACCGATTGGGCCAGAGAAAGGCAAGCCTGCAAGTTGTGTTGACATTGAAGCAGCATTTATTGCGATCACGTCATACATGTGGTCTGGATCAAGTGCCATTACTGTCACAACGATCTGAACTTCATTGCGAAGTCCCTTAACAAATGATGGACGCAATGGACGGTCGATTAAACGACAGGTAAGAATTGCATCTTCTGATGGACGACCTTCACGACGGAAGAAGGATCCTGGAATACGACCAACTGCATACATCTTCTCTTCAACATCAACTGTTAAAGGAAAGAAATCAAATTGATCTTTAGGAGTCTTTGATGCAGTTGTAGCTGAGAAGATCATTGTTTGATCATCTAGAAATACTGCTGCTGCTCCTGCTGCTTGACGCGCAAGGCGTCCTGTTTCAAAACGAATCTCTCGTTTTCCAAATTTTCCGTTATCAATAACTGCAACGGCTGACTGAACCTCTTGACCCTCCATGGGTCCTCCTTTATTACTATGGACGCGACTCATTGCAAGTCACATCGTGGTTACTACCCACTTAAAGGAGAAATGAATCTTCGATCGAAGTTCACGCACATTAATTTGTGCGGAAACCACTACCGAGGACCATTTGCCGTGAAGTGGTGTAGGTACTACTTAATTAGCGGCGAATACCGAGCTTCTCGATAATCACGCGGTAACGGTTGATATCTGTCTTAGCAAGATATTGAAGAATGCGACGACGACGACCAACTAGCAACAACAGACCACGACGGTTGTGGTGATCATGTGGGTTGGTTTTTAAATGTAATGTGATTTCTTCAATACGCTTAGATAGCAAAGCGACCTGAGCTTCAGGACTTCCCGTGTCAGTAGGAGTAGATCCGAACTGCTCGACAACTTGCTTTGTTACTGCTGGTGTTAATGCCATTCTTTAGTGCTCCTTGGTTTCTGATCACGAGGGCTTTCGGTTTGCCTCACGAAAGCTCGCTTTCTCGTTGGACTGGACAAGATTACCAGCGGTGGCGAATAAGGTGAAATCCTGAGCCTAAAGCTCGGTTAATTCACGGGCTCTAGCGCAGTCTTTCGCCATTTGATCAAGCAATGGCGCAAGTCCATCAAATTTTAATGTCTCACGAAGTCGCCAACCAAATTCAATCGTTGCCTTCAACGAATAGAGTTCTAAACCAACTTGATCAATTGCATATGCCTCAACCTGACGGCCTCGAACTCCATCAAAAGTTGGATTAGTTCCAATTGATATCGCCGCAGGCCATCTATCAATGCCAACGCTTAACCATCCTGCATACACACCATCGGCTGGAATTGTTTGATTTTCAAGATCTCCCAGATTTGCAGTGGGATAACCAATTTCACGACCACGCTTTTCACCATGAACCACAATGCCATCTAAGCGATGTGGTCTAGTTAGAAGTGCTCGAGCTTGCTCAACATTTCCTTCAACTATTAACTTGCGGATCCGAGTGGATGAAACAACTTCTCCCTCAGAAGGCTCTAGATCTAGAACGATTGTTTCAAACTGGGAATGTGCCTTTAATGAATCAATATTTCCAGCCCCCTTTGATCCATAAGTAAAGTTCTTACCCACTACAACCTTAGTTGCACCAAGCTGGTCTACTAGAACTTTATTGACGAAATCCTCAGGTGACATGGCTGCAAACTCTGGCGTAAATTTCATCACGGCAACTTGATCGGCGTTATGAATCTTAAGTAGCTCAATCCGATCAGTTAAAATCGTAAGCAAAGTGGGAGCGTGATCAGGTGCAAAAACTGTTGTTGGATGTGGATCAAAAGTGAGCGCAATTATCTTTTCATCGCCAGCAATGTTTTTGGCTCGATTGAGTACTTCTTGGTGGCCCTTATGGACACCATCAAAGACTCCAATAACTACAACGCTCATGTTTCTATTGTCTCAGACCTAGTTAGCGGCCGCGAATACAGCAATTGGCTTGGCTAAACCATCCTTATTACACAGCAATGCAATGAGATCTTGACCAGAAATTGCGGCATAAATCACTTCATCTGGATTTGGACTCAGTGGCCGGCCGAAGGAGAGTTCATTGACTTCATCAAGTGCAAGCTCGCGCGGGCTAAAAACTGTTCGTGCTACATCTACTAATCCAAGGGTTGAAAACTCCCCCGCCTTTAGCGATGTTAGCGAGATGGCCTTGTCTAAACCAAAGCCGGCAACTCGCGTGCGGCGCAGAGTGTTCAAGTGTCCGCCCACCCCGAGTGCATCCCCACAATCGCGGGCAATGGCGCGAATAAAGGTTCCGGTTCCACGCATCTTGGCCATCTCTGCTTCGATTTGTGCATCAGCAATTGCAGAAACATCACCACGTGAAATCACTTCACCCTCAACATCATCTGTGACTGTTGCAGCACCTAAAACAACAGTTGCCGCATAGGTCTTATCATCATTTGTAATGTATTGAAGCAAACGTGTACCGTTATTAAAACCTAAAACCAAAATACCTGTAGCCATAGGATCAAGAGTTCCCGCATGGCCAACTTTGCGTGTACCAAGTGCGCGCCGTGCAATAGCCACAACATCGTGGCTTGTCATACCTGGCTCTTTATCTACAACCAGAAATCCGTGCTCGATGATTAATCCTCGTCGATAACGCGCGGGGCTTTATATGGATCTTCTCCCCCGGCATATGTTGCATTAGCGCGAAGAGCAGCTACCTCAGCATCTAACTCATGAACCTTGGAAAGCAGTGAATCAAGTGCTTTAGCACTCTCTGGCAGACCATCTTCAAAGAAGGCAAGTGTTGGCGTGATACGCAAACCTAGTTCACGCCCAAGCGCTGATCTGATTGCACCATTAGCACTCTCTAGAGCTGCAGTTGTTGCTGCGCGTTGGTCGATATCACCCAGCACGGTATAGAAAACTGAGGCTTGTTGTAGATCTCCCGTTACGCGTGCATCAGTAACAGTGACGAAGCCAAGACGTGGATCTTTAATCTTTGTCTCAAGCAACTGCGCCACAATCACTTTGATACGGTCTGCAACCTTTTGACTACGGTGTGATGCTGCCATTGCTATACCCGCTTTTTCTCGCGCATCTCAAAGACTTGAATGGTGTCGCCAATTTGAAGATCCTTCATATTGCCAAGACCAATTCCGCACTCGAAGCCTTCTTTGACTTCATTTGCATCATCTTTAAAGCGCTTAAGTGAATCGATTGTGAGGTCATCAAGGATCAGGGTTTCACCACGCAAAATACGTGCCTTTGCATTACGTCGGATAGTTCCATCCTTCACCAATGATCCTGCGATATTGCCAGCCTTGGAAGATTTGAAGATCTCACGTACTTCAGCGTTACCAACAATAACTTCTTCATAGATTGGCTTTAGCAGACCCTTAAGTGAAAGCTCAATCTCATCAATTGCTTGATAGATAACTGAATAGAAACGAACTTCAACACCTTCTTGATCAGCAAAGATTGCAGTCTGTGGCTCTGGCTTAACGTTAAAGCCAATCACTACTGCAGTAGAGGCTGATGCCAAGGTAATATCACTCTTAGTAATTGCGCCAACACCACGGTGAATAACGCGAAGATCAACTTCAGCGCCAACATCTAGCTGCATTAATGCCTCTTCTAGAGCTTCCACAGATCCGCTTACGTCACCCTTAAGAATCAAATTAAGAGTAGTGATCTTGGATTGCTCCATAAAGTCTTCAAGTGAGACTTTCTTACGTGCCTTTCAACTGCATCACCATTTTCGTCCAACATCGCACGAACACGACCAAATGCCCCGCCAGCAACAATTGGATCACCAATTCTTAACGTTCCACGTTGAACAAGAACCGTTGTAACGGGTCCACGGCCACGATCGAGGTGAGCTTCAATGGCAACACCACGAGCAGAATCATCTGCAATAGCACGTAGATCTATAGCAGCATCGGAAGTGAGAAGAATTGATTCAATCAAATCTTGAACGCCTTGACCTGATTTAGCAGAGACGTTTACGAAGATAGTTTCTCCGCCGTACTCTTCTGCAATCAAGTTGTACTCAGTTAACTGCTGACGGACCTTGTCTGGGTTCGCACCCTCTTTATCCATCTTGTTCACTGCAACAACGATTGGAACATCAGCTGCTTGAGCGTGGTTTAACGCTTCAATTGTCTGAGGCATGATTCCATCATCGGCAGCAACTACAAGAACTGCAATGTCAGTCACCTTGGCACCACGAGCACGCATAGCTGTAAAAGCCTCGTGACCAGGTGTGTCAATAAATGTAATAGCGCGATTAACACCATGATGATCGTGGTGAATCTGATAGGCACCAATGTGCTGAGTAATTCCGCCGGCTTCTGACTTCATTACTTCACTCTTACGGATTGCATCCAAAAGCGAAGTTTTACCGTGATCAACGTGACCCATAACTGTCACAACTGGAGGGCGTGCAACTAATAAATCGGCATCGATATCACTGAGTTCATCAGTCAAATCAATATCAAAGCCTTGTAAAAGTTCACGATCTTCATCTTCTGGGCTAACAATTTGAATGTCATATCCGAGTTGAACACCAAGAATTTCAAAAGTATCAGCATCAACAGATTGTGTTGCTGTGACCATCTCACCTAAGTGAAATAGTGCGGCAACTAACGCTGCTGGATCTGCATTGATCTTGTCTGCAAAATCTGCCAATGAAGCACCGCGACGCATACGAACAGGAGTTTTGCCATCACCGTGTGGAACAACTGCTCCACCAAGTTGCGGTGCCTGCATATTGTCGAATTCATCGCGCAATGCTTTTCTAGATTTAGATTTACGTCCTGATTTCTTGCTCGCATTTTTTCCAAATGCTCCACCTGCACCACCACGTTGTGGTGGACGACCGCCACCTGGACGCTGTGGACCACCTGCTGGTGCTCCACCTGCATTTGATTTATATG
>JAPLBK010000152.1 GCA_026392775.1 Actinomycetota bacterium | reverse complement strand
CATTTGAATAGTTGGCTCACCTGCTGGCTTTTCAAAAACAGTAACGGTGATGCCAGCAGCTACCTTCATCTGATCAATGAGCTTTGCGGCTGCTGGATTAAACTTCTCAATATCTTTATCAACCATCAAAAAGACTTTGCTTGCACCAAGCTCTGCAACAACTGCTGGCAACGTTTGCGCCACACCTTCTCCAAAGCGAACCTTGACTGGAAGATGATTATTAAAGGCGCTGATGTTGTCCACGGAGTACTCCTTGTTGAGTTGGTATGGGTTTGATTCTATATCGCTGAAGGCTTTTTAGAGTTGGAAGAACCTGAAGGAGAAAGGCCAGTGTAAGCAGACTAATAGGGCATTCTCAGTTACGGTTATCACCTTATGAGCAATGATTTATTCACAAGTGCAACGCGTGCGCGTGTAGGGCTGCTGGCAACCTTTTTCTTTATGGGCGTTGTCTCCATGGCCTGGGTTGCTCGCATCCCTGAGATTCGTGATGCTAACGGTTTAAATAACGGGCAGCTAGGTCTGATTCTTATTTCCAGCACTATTGGCGCAATCCTTGGCGCTCAACTCACTGGACGCTTAGTTCATTCCTATGGCACTCAAGTGGTCATTCGAGTAGCAATCATCATCATGCCTATTGGTTTGATCTTGATGGGTTTTTCAACTTCTCCCATTACATTGATTTTCGGCCTATTCATCATGGGTCTTGGATATTCCAGTATGGATATCGCATCTAATACCCAAGCCGTTGTCATTGAAAAACTCTTAGGTCGTCGAGTGATGTCTTCATTTCATGCCCTGTGGTCATCAGGTGCTTTTGCAACAACGGTTTTAGGTGGATCTATTGCTAAACATGTTTCACCTCGCGATAACTTAGTTGGAGTCGGTATCGTCTGCTTCTTCTTATTTATTCCGGCTGTGCGCATGCTTCTCACCTCAGATCAAGATGAACACAGTGGCGGAGAAGAAGAGACCGATGCAAAGATTCCATTCTTTGGCAAGTCAGTTCTTCCACTGTGGGGGATGGGTATTGGTTTGCTGGGTGGCCTAATTGCAGAGGGCGCTGCAAGTGATTGGGGCGCTATCTTGCTGCGCGATGATATGGGTTATGGCATAGGCGTTAACGCTTCAGCTTTTGCTGTCTTTTCATTAGCGATGATTACTTCCCGCTTTTTAGGCGATAGAGCCCTTGATCACTTTGGGCCACGAAAGACAGTGCTCTACGGGGGTTATTTAGGCGGTATCGGCTTGGGTGCTGGAATTGCAATTGGTGTTCCACTCTCTGATTCACAACCAATTCTGGCTTTAATAATCGTCAATGTTGGTTTTGCGTGTGCTGGATTGGGTATTGGTCCAATGTTTCCTGCCTATATATTGGCAGCATCTGAAGTTCCTGGAATTGCATCATCTATTGCAATTGCGCGCGTTGGCGTGATTGGTATTGCTGGTTATTTCATCGGGCCATCTGTCACTGGCGCACTTGCCCAATTGACTTCACTTCCTGTTGCAATGATGTATCCGGTGCTTATGTTGTTACTTGCTGGGTATCAATCACACATTATTAAAAAGTAAAGCCCCCACAGATTTCTCCGTAGGGGCTTTACTAACTAGTTGTTTAAAGGTTAAAGAATGCACCTGTAATGCTTGGACCAAAATCTGTACCAGAACCAACTAGTACGAAGATTATGAGCGCTGCGCCAGCAAGTGAGAGATCTTTAAAGAATCCAATAGTTTCATTCTGCTTTGCAGTTGCATCACTCTCTTTCCAGAATGCGTGCATCATGAAAGCTGTTGGGATTAAGAAGAGAGCGATAAGTAGTGCGCCAAGATCTGCATAGACACCAAATGCGATGTAGAGGCCGCCAACAAGAATCATCAGACCTGAAAGGATCACGCTGAGCTTTGCAGCTGGGACCTTCTTGTATTGGGCATAACCAGTCATTGCATCAAGCTTGGTGAGGTGGCTGATTCCTGAAGAGATGAAGAGGCCAGCAAACAAGATACGAGCGATTACGAGTACTACGTCCATGGGGCTCCTTAGATTGGTGAATACGAACTGGGGCAATAATAGTTGAAATTTCAACTATTCTTTACCCTCGACACGCCTGCGCGCTTGCTATTTGTCAGTCCATGGGGCTATTTTTCGAACATCTGTTCGAATACTACGAAAGGCCCCTCAGCCCATGATGCAGGTCAACCCCGCCCACGATGTCACCATCGATGGTGCAACAACGCCTATTGAATTTACATTCAAGGGCCGGCGCTTTCGTATTCATGCAGTCTTATCGCGCTGGTGTGAAGCAGGTGGTTGGTGGAATCGCATTAGCGATGGCAAGTACAGACCTGATGATCAAGCACGTGCTTTGTGGCGCGTGGAGGCAGCACCTATTGGGGCGCTAACAACATTTGAATTAGAGCGCGATGAAATCAGCGGTCAATGGATTATCCGTAACGTATGAGCTTTATTCACCTCAACGTTGCCAGTGCTTATTCACTCAAATACGGCACAACACAACCAGCTGATTTAGTAGAGCGGGCTGCCACTTTTGAAATGCCGGCGCTGGCGTTAACTGATCGTGATGGTTTGGCCGGTGCGATTCGCTTTGCTCAAAGCTGTGTTGATTTTGGTATCGCTCCAATTATTGGGGTTAATCTGGCAGTTGATATGGGAGGTAGTAATAACCGCCTCACTCTTCTGGCACATAGTGATGGGGGATGGCGCTCGCTGTGTAGGTTGCTGACTTCTCTTGCAATGACAAGTGATAGTCGTAATCTGGTTCTCACCCTTGATTTCCTACAACGCTTTAGCCATTACAGCACTAACGTCTATGCCCTGCATGGACCCCACTCTTTAGTGGGCTCACTCATTACCGATAACCGCATTGATGCAGCTTTTGCTGCCTTTAATCAAACCCGTGATTTATTTGCAGATAACGCCATTGAATGTGTTTCACATCTGGTGGCTGGTAAAGGTCCGCGCTCCACATCCCATGCGGCAAAGTCCTTAATTTTCGCCCGTGATCACGATATCGATGCCCTTATTACTAACGCAGTTCGCATGCGCGATAGGGCCGATGGTCCTGTGGCTGATGTTTTAGATTGCGCTCGCCAGCTAGTGCCG
>JAPLBK010000166.1 GCA_026392775.1 Actinomycetota bacterium | reverse complement strand
TGAATTCATTGGAACCATCATGGAGCTCTGCCAAGAGCGCCGTGGAATCTTGCTAGGTATGGATTACATTTCAGAAGAACGAGTTGAAATCCGTTATGACTTGCCATTGGCAGAAATTGTCTTTGACTTCTTTGATCAACTCAAATCTCGCACCAAGGGTTATGCATCTCTTGATTATGAAGAAAAGGGTGATGCAGAAGGCAATTTGGTAAAGGTTGATATTTTGCTACAAGGTGAAGCCGTCGATGCCTTCAGCGCAATCGTTCACCGCGATAAGGCTTATGCCTATGGCGTGATGATGACTGGCAAGCTGCGTGAACTAATCCCTCGTCAGCAGTTTGAAGTTCCTATTCAGGCAGCAATTGGTTCTCGCATCATTGCCCGCGAAAGTATTCGCGCTATCCGTAAAGATGTATTGGCTAAGTGTTATGGCGGAGATATCTCTCGTAAGCGAAAGCTTTTGGAGAAGCAAAAAGAGGGTAAGAAGCGCATGAAGATGGTGGGACGCGTTGAAGTTCCACAAGAGGCTTTCGTAGCAGCACTTGCGACCGATGCAGATATTGAAAAGGTCAAGGCTGCACGCAAAGCAGGGCAATGACGCTCTCCTTTTACGTACACATCCCGTACTGCATTAAGCGCTCCGGCTACTGTGATTTCAATAGAAATATATTTTTCACAGTAAATTGAAACAAAACACACACTATTAAGTTTTCTTCGTTGTGAGCACTTCCTTAACTCTTAAGGTAATATCTACACAACTTCATGTAGTTTTAAGGTACCACTTGCAGGATTGAACTGGCTGAATCTCCAGCCTAGATACTCAAGGCCTTAACAAATTGAAGGGCTTGGTCTATCATTAAGTTATGAAAAACCTCAGACCTCTTGCTTGGGTAATCATTGCCCTCAATATCTACTTCCTTTATGTATTTTTCTCAGATGTAGATGGAACTGAAAGCGATACAGCATTAGGTCTTGGTTTCATGTTCTTGATGTTTTGGCTTGCAATTATGAATGTAGTTCTTTATGTCATTTACAGAATTACAGGAACGAAGAAGCGTGATTGCCCTGCATGTGGAGAGAATGTCAAAAAGGGTCTAACGGTTTGCCCTTCATGTAACTATGACTTCATGAAGGCTGCAGGTGGGGAACCCCAAGAGGATGTAAAAAAAAAGTAGTACAAAAGCAGAGGAATCCACTTTTAACTAAATTTGACGAACTCAACGACTTTGTCCAAATCATTGTCATTTTGGTAGTGGTATTTATTGCTCTTTATGGTGGGACATGGCTTCTTTCACCAGTTTCGCAGTATGCAAATGATGTGCACTGCGGAATTAATGTGCTCATTCATGTCTCCTGTACAAATATGTACAAGCCTTAATTTATCTTTTAGACATTTATATCCCGATTTGGCAGGGCATCAACAAAGTCCTTGAAATTAACAGTTGAAGAATCTATGTGGGTATTGTTTACCTACAGGTTAGGAGACAATACCTACAATGTCACTCTCGTTCTATGTGCACATTCCTTATTGTATGAAGCGCTGCGGCTACTGTGATTTCAACACTTACACTCCATCAGAGCTCCAAGATGGTGCAACGTTAGAAATCGTTAGCAATGACTACATCGATGCCGTCTTAAAAGAGTTAGATGCTGCGCCAAAAGATCCGGTTCCAACAATATTCTTTGGGGGAGGAACACCTTCACTTTTGCCAGCAGATGATCTAGGGCGGGTAATTGCTGCCATTAAGGCGCGTAATGGTTTAGCTATTGATTGTGAGATAACTCTTGAAGCCAATCCCGATTCAGTAACGAAAGAGAAGCTTGAGCGCTACTTAGAAGTTGGCTTTAATCGCATCTCTTTCGGTATGCAATCTGCTAAACCACATGTATTGGCAGTCCTTGATCGCACTCACAACCCTGAGAACGTTAAGCGCGCAGTTGACATGGCGCGAGCCGCAGGTTTTAAGAGCATTAGCGTTGATCTCATTTATGGAACACCAGGGGAGTCATTAGATGATTGGCGCGAGAGCGTGCAGGAGGCGATTGATTTAGACATCGATCACATCAGTGCATATGCCCTTATCGTTGAAACTGGCACAAAG
>JAPLBK010000147.1 GCA_026392775.1 Actinomycetota bacterium | reverse complement strand
AGCCACTTTGAAGAGCCTTGCAAATACTGGGAGCTTGAGGAAACTAAGCAAGTTACTGATGCATTGAAAATCGATGTAACTGGCGGTGAACAGGATTGGGATTTAGTCACTTGGAAGAGAATGATTGATATGCGAGCTGTTGATGTCTTGCAGCCAGACATTATGTATATGGGTGGAATCTGGAGAACGCTAAAAGTTGTAGAGATGGCTAAAAAGGCCGGCATGCCCATCACCCCCCACAGCGCCAATCTCTCTTTGGTAACAATCTGCACCATGCACCTACTAGGCGCCATTCCCAATCCAGGTAAATACCTTGAGTTTTCTATTGAAGGCTTTGAGTACTATCCATGGCAAAAAGATCTCTTTCTTGGAAATCCCTTTGCAATTGAAGGCGGGAAAGTGCAGATTCCACAGGGCCCAGGTTGGGGCGTTGAGATAAACCCAGCATGGTTAGCAAAAGCTAAGTATCAAGTTTCAGAGATTTAAGTGGTAATCGTTTTTCTAATCATTCGCTGATAAAACTTTCCAGGTTGGCGCGTGCTTGGTTGCTGTCCACCCATCTCAACAAAGCCAAGTTTTTCATAGGCCGAGATTGCTAACTTATTATCTGTCCACACACCAAGGCCTTGAATGAGCCAATCTCGTGATGCTGCTTGCTTATCTAGGAACTCAAACATCGCTCGCATTAAGCCAACTCCACGAAAATCAGGCCCACTCCAACAACCGCCAATCCAGCATGTGGCACCGAAATCACCTTGAAGATTTTCCACATACATCATGGCTGCATCAACACCATCTACTGCAGCAATGATGTGGGTTTGCTTCGCAAAATCTAATCGCCAATGTTGTTCAACGAGCGAGCTTTCTTTCTCATAAGTACCACCAAATGCATGTGGACTATCAATGAGTGCTTTCAAGCGAATATCTCGCAGCCTGGCCCAATCATCAGCATGTAATTCAACGCATGTGATGGTGTGAGGCATTGGGCAATTATGCCTTACTTACTTCTTGAATTTCTTAGGAACAATCTTGCTTGCATGAGCTTTAGCTTTTGCTAATAACTTCTCAGCCCAAGCAAACTCAACGGCTAGAACAAATAATCCAGCTATGACTAGAGGCATTGTGAAAGGACCTGGAAGGACAATTAAAACCAAGCCGGCTAGAACTAGAAATGAACCAATAGAAAAAACAATAATCTGTCTTATCCGCTTTGGTAGAAGTAACCAGTTCTTCTTCACTTGATGTCCTTTTCTTTATGACCAGTGATTCGCCCTGGGTGGGCTTTCATTTCAGGATTCTGCTTACTCTTAATTAAGCTTGCGGTGGTTGCAATCAACAAAATTGTGGCTATCACTGCAAGACTTACTGGAGTTGGGATCTTTGGAACACTATCAAAGATTTCATGGGCGTAAGTGAGCATGAGCTTAATTCCGATGAAAATCAAAATGAACGAAAGGCCTAGGGAAAGGTAAATTAACTTATCGAGAAGGCCTTTTATGAGGAAATACAGGGCTCGTAGCCCAAGGAGTGCGAAGGCGTTAGCTGTGAAGACTAGGAAGGTTTGAGAGGTAACGCCAAATGTTGCTGGAATTGAATCCAGGGCAAAGAGAAGGTCTGTTGACCCAATTGCAATGATGACCAAGAACATGGGTGTTGCATAACGCTTACCACTGACCTTTATAAAGAGTTTTGAGCCATGGAACTCATCGACTATGGACATACGTTTTCTGAGTGTGCGAACCATGAAATTATCATTTGGTTCTGGGTCTTCATTCCAATGCTTGAATAGACCGATACCAGTCCAAATCAAGATTGCTCCAAAAATTGCGAAGGTGAATGAGAAGGCAGAGATTGCAACTGCCCCGATTGAGATGAAGATTGCTCTTAAGACCAATGCCAACATCACGCCGATGAGCAGAACTCTTTGGTGGTGGATGCTTGGTACAGCAAATTGGGCCAGAATGATTACGAAGATAAACAAGTTATCAATCGAGAGTGAGTATTCAACTAAGTAAGCGGTGAAGAATTCAGTTCCGTAGGTTGATCCAAAGTAGGACCAGACCCAAAGGCCAAAGCCAATTGAGATACTGACATAGAACAAAGTAGTGGCTACTGCCTCTTTGAATTTAACGTCGTGGGCTTTGCGTGAAGCAGTGAGTAGATCTACCAAAATAAGAGTAAGAATCAGTCCGACTGTTACCGCCCAGATGAGCGTTGAAACCTGCACAAAATTCTCCCTTGATAGCCATGGATAAAACATGGTCAAGGTCTCCCTAACCGTGTGAACGGCCAGCGCCCCAGGTTTTTACACCGTATTGACGAGGTAGCTGTAGTGAGGTACTCCCCTTAAACAAGTTAATCGTAAAGGCAATCCTACCTGACTGCAAATCAATCTCTTATAAAGCACCACCTATGCACAACTACCTTATTCATCATAAGGTTCGGGGGTGAATAAAAACGTTGATGCAGATTTCCTAGCCCTTCCACTAACAGCCGTTAGTGATGCCGCGATTAGTACCGCAAAAGATGCCGGTGCATCCCATGTTGATGTGCGCATTGAGCGCACACGCAATGGTTTGCTCTCGCTGCGAGATGCTCGTCCTGAGACACAAAGTGATGAGACCAATGCCGGTTTAGGTGTTCGAGTCATCGTCAATGGAGCCTGGGGCTTTGCCTCATCTCCTGAGATCTCCGTAGATGTTGCCAAGAAGCTTGCACATACAGCAGTTGCAATGGCTAAGACATCAAAGCCTTTATCAACTGAGTTAGTCTCACTTGTGACAGAGCCTGT
>JAPLBK010000013.1 GCA_026392775.1 Actinomycetota bacterium | reverse complement strand
CATGGCAAGCAGTGCACGCTGGGCAGGATCTGATTCTTGGAACTCATCAACCATAATTGTTGTAAAGCGTGCTCGCAGAGCTGAGAGAACATCTGGGTTGTTGTGGAGATGAATAGCAGCTCGTGAGACTAATTCAGATGGGTCGATGCGCAGCTTTGCATCAGTTGCACTAATTTCTCGCATCACCATTGAATTCAAATAACGTTTCCAAAACTTCGCAGCAGCTGGCCAATACTTCTCGCCTTCACTTGCTCCAAGCTTTTCTAAATCATCTGGTCTAATACCTCGCTCAGATGCACGCAAAATTAAATCTCGAAGCTCGCGGGCAAAGCCATTGGTGGTTAGCGCTGCATGTAAATCTTCTGGCCACTCTTTATAGCCATCTGCAATATCACCTTGCAAGAGCTCTTTGATATAACTCTCTTGCTCTGGACCACTGAGTAGAATTGGTTCAGGATCATCCTTTGCTTTCATCTTGATAATTGAAAAAGCTAGTGAATGAAATGTTCTAGCTAAAGGTTCAAACATTGTTTTAGTTGTGCGAAGTGCGATGGCATCACGTAATTCAGAAGCGCGTTCGCGACCAAAGGTAAGCAGCAGAATTGAATCTGGATTTTGGCCCTGCGTAATGCGTGATAACGCAGCTTCAACTAAAACTGTTGTTTTGCCTGTGCCAGGACCACCGTGAATGACTAAAGGGCTACCGCGATGTTGAATCGCCGCTAACTGATCAGGGGTAAGTGCAGGCGTGCCCTTCGGAGCGCTAGGCGCCACAAGGGTAAAGGGCTGCTTGCTCACAGTGGTTATCTTGCCTGACCCCTATGACAAAACAGCCCTTTTCCTCCTTGGGAGGTTTAAATGTGGTACCACTCTGGTACCATTTCTTCATGGCAATGAACTTACGACTTACCCCCGAACAAAGCGCTGGTCTTCGAGCAGCCGCCGAACAAGATGGCATCTCAATGCAGGAAGCTGCACTGGCTGCCGTAAACGCCTACATCTCTCGCAGACCGCAACGTTTGAGCAGTGCAATCGCTCGCGTAGCAGAAGAGGATGCAGAGCTCCTTGATCGCTTGTCTCAGTGAATGATCAATTTGATTATTTAGATCTTCAAGATCTTCTTGAAATAGGAAAATCTCTTATTGCAGATTTTCGAGTTCGGGATATAGGTCTTCTTGAATCCGCAGCAATGCGACCACAGACCACTATCTATGGCGAGGATGCATATTTTTCATTTGAAGAGAAAACTGCTTCCCTCATTCATTCTCTAGCTCGCAACCATGCTCTTATTGATGGTAACAAGAGAATTGCCTGGTCTGCTGGTCGCATCTTCTGCTTAATGAATGATCGTGATCTAAAGATGGATATTGACGATGCCGAAAAAATGATACTCGACATCGCTAAAGGTGAAATAGATATTGCCAAAATTGCCGCAATCTTTACTAAGGTGATTAAGAAAAACTAAACGTTGAGGTTGGCCTTCTTCTGGCGCGCAGTAGTACGGGCACGCTCGTCACCATCAAGAACAACCTTGCGGATACGAACTACAGCTGGCGTAACTTCAACGCACTCATCTTCACGGCAGAACTCAAGAGCACCTTCCATGTTGAGCTTCTTAGGCGGAATCAAACGCTCTGATTCATCTGTGCCTGAAGCACGCATGTTTGTCAGTTTCTTTTCACGAACACAGTTAACGTCCATGTCATCGCTGCGTGAGTTCTCGCCAATAACCATACCTTCATAGACTTCATCGCCTGGCTCAACAAATATTGTTCCGCGATCTTGTGTTCCATAGAGTGCATAAGATGTAACTGTTCCCATACGGTCTGAAACAAGGGAGCCTGTTCCGCGTGTGCGAATATCGCCGTGCCAAGCTTCGTAGCCATCAAAGACGTGGTGCAGCAACCCTGTTCCGCGAGTTTCAGTTAAGAACTCAGTACGGAATCCAATAAGTCCTCGGGATGGCACACGATAATCAAGACGGATCCAACCAGTTCCGTGATTAACCATTTGTTCCATACGGCCCTTACGAAGTGCCATCAACTGAGTTAAAACACCTAGATATTCTTCAGGTGCATCAATTGTTAAACGCTCCATCGGTTCATGGATCTTTCCATCAATCTTCTTAATAACTACCTGTGGCTTACCAACAGTTAATTCAAAACCTTCGCGCTTCATGATTTCAACAAGAACGGCAAGCTGGAGTTCTCCGCGACCTTGAACTTCCCACGTATCTGGACGCTCAGTATTTAACACGCGCAATGAAACGTTACCAACTAGCTCTGCATCAAGGCGGCCCTTTACTTGGCGTGCTGTCAGCAGTTTTCCACTCTTTCCTGCAAGAGGAGAAGTGTTAATACCAATAGTCATAGAGATTGATGGTTCATCAACGATGATTAATGGCAATGCATGTGGGTTTTCTAGATCTGCAAGAGTTTCACCCAAAGTAATTGTTTCAATACCTGCCACAGCGATGATGTCACCTGGGTGAGCCTCTAGCGCTGGAACTCGATCGAGTGCTTCAGTAATTAAAAGCTCTGAAACCTTCACGCGCTCGGTAGTTCCATCAGTCTTAATCCAAGTAACAGATTGACCCTTTTTAATAACACCTTCGCGCACGCGGCATAGCGCTAAACGTCCAAGAAATGGTGAAGAGTCAAGGTTTGTTACGTGTGCCTGAAGTGGTGCACCTTCGTGATATTCAGGTGCTGGAATGGCAGAGAAGATTGTGTCGAATAAAACATCAAGGTTTTCTTCTTCTGGCAATCCACAATCTGCTGGACGCTTAAGTGATGCACGGCCAGCCTTTGCACATGCATAGACAACTGGAAACTCGATCTGTGATTCATTGGAATCTAAATCTAAAAATAGTTCGTACGTCTCATCGAGAACTTCGGCGATACGTGAATCTGAACGATCGACCTTATTAATAAGCAAGATGACCGGCAAGTTCTTCTCTAGCGCTTTGCGCAAAACGAAACGAGTTTGTGGAAGTGGACCTTCTGATGCATCCACTAACAAGATAACGCCATCCACCATTTCAAGTCCACGTTCAACTT
>JAPLBK010000158.1 GCA_026392775.1 Actinomycetota bacterium | reverse complement strand
CGAATCCCATTTAATCGCTGCATGGCCTGAAGTCATTGACCATCTCATGTCAGGAATTCAATCTGGCTTATCGCTTTCAGAATCCCTAGTAGGTCTAGCCACTCGAGGACCTGAGATTCTGCGCCCAGCCTTTGCAGAGTTCAGAGACTCCCTCTTTCGTCATGCTGATCTGGAACTAGCGTTACAAGAGTTGAAATCACTTTTTCACCACCACGGAAGCGATCAGATATTTGAAGCTTTGCTAATTTCTAAAGCGCTTGGAGGAAGCGAACTCATGTCCATTCTCAGAACCCTTGGAGATTTTCTTCGTCAAGATTTAGCTCTGCGCCGTGAAATCGAAGTCAAACATGGATGGATCAAAAACTCTGCGCATATATCAGCAATAGCACCCTGGATCTTATTGCTTATGCTCTCAACACAACCCAGCACTGCGCTTGCTTTTTCAACGCTAACGGGTGGAATGATTTTAGTTGCGGGCTTAGTAATGACTGCGATTGCATATCTATGGATGAACCGCCTTGGGCGACTTCCTCAAACTCCAAGAGTGTTCACACATCATGCAACTTTAAGGAATTCAATAAGTCAGCGAGTAATTCGATGATTCAGATACTTCTCGTATCCATGCTCTTTGCGATTCCTGGAGCCCTTCTAATTGCCTTTAACGATATTGATCCACTTTTAGAATTGGAATCAAGGAGTCGCAAAGCAGCTATCAGTAGTAGAGATCGAGCCAACATTCATGCTCGATTAGAAGAGTTGGGTCGACGAAGTGAGCGCGACTATCAAAACTTCCGGATTCGCCAGTTTGGATACTGCTGCTCAGGAGCTGCTTTAGCGTTGGTTCTATTCCTTATGGCAGGCAAATCACCATTATCTGCCTTTGTCTTTTCCGCTATTTTCGGTGTCATTGTTCTTGTAATCATTGATCGCGAACTAACTTCACAAATAAAGAAACACCGCGTGGCAATCGAGGCAGAATTTCCTGCAATTATCGAAATGATGACACTTGCAATAGCAGCCGGTGAAACTCCCATGCAGGCGATGCTAAGAATCGCTGATTCAGCACAAGGTGCATTGTCTCGAGAATTTGCAGTTGTAATTGATGAAATTCGTGCAGGTCAGCCACTACATGTGGCACTTGATTCGATGGGACGCAGAGTGAAGTCCGTAATGATTCGACGCTTTGTTGATGCCGTAATTACTGCAACCTTGCGCGGAGCTCCACTTATTGAAGTTCTTTCACGTCATGCAGTTGAGGCCAGAGGCAATCAGCGAAATCGAGTTTTGAGTGCGGCAGGAAAGGCTGAAATCTCCATGATGATTCCGGTTGTCTTCCTTATCCTGCCGATCTCAATTCTCTTTGCATTGTGGCCATCACTAACAAATTTGAATTTGTTTGCAAGTTAAGCAGCTTCTTCCTCACGTGCAGCAACTTCACTCAGTGACGGACGACCAGCTTTGCGCTTCTTTGCAATCACTTGCCCATCTTCAAATAGTTCGCCGCCCCACACTCCTGCAGGTTCTTGTCGCGATAACGCACCTTCAAGACATTGTGCGCGCACAGGACATCCACCGCAGAGGGACTTGGCTTCTGCTATAGCAATATCTGCTTCAGAGAAGAAGAGTTCTGGATCTGCTGTATGGCATGGCAAATTAAATGATGAACCATCGGAATAGGTGCCCGTTACTGCATCTAAACCAATCTTTTCATCTGCCCAGCCTGGTACTAGTAGTTCGCTGAAGAGAACGCTCATAGTTCTCACCTCTTCTTCCTGTTAGGTCTTGCTCTGGTTTCTTTTGTTGGGGAAATAAAAAAGGCCCGAATCCTTGTGGATTCGAGGCCTTTGGCTTCTAGTTCTTATTCGATGTTATCGAGTAGAACCACCAGTGGCCTCGTATCCGGCATAAAACGCTGCGTAAAACGCAGGCTTTGTTGTATGCCAAGCAGCAGGCTTATTGGTTGTATGAGCAGAAGGAATGACAGCAGAACGCGCTGCGTTTGCTGGAACGAATGAGCTATTAGGCATCTTCGCTTCCCCTCTATTCACTTCGTTTCCGCCATGAAAACGATGAAAGACAAGGGTAAAGCATGGGGCCAACCTCGTGCAAGTTAATTAAATCCCGCATACTCACGGGTAATTAAGGGGTATGTAGGCCCGCTTCAGCCAAGAAACGTGAGGCTTTCTTGGAATAGCTCATGTGCAGATCTACTTTCGCCCGCGTGATTCCAACATAAAACAAGCGGCGCTCTTCATCAATAGATGCTTGGTCCCCTGTAGTTGAGTTATTTTCAAGTGGAAGTAAGCCTTCGCTCACTCCCATTAAAAACACACGCTCCCATTCCAGGCCCTTGGCTGCATGCAACGTGGCCAGAGTTGTTACAGGCATGGTTGGTGGGTTGTTTTGTTGAACCCGATCTTCCAATTCACGCAAATATGTGCGCAGATTCTTTGGTGTAAAGCCACTGTCTGCATCAAGTTCGCGAGCTAAGTGCAATAGCGCTGCAATTCCATCAATGTGTGCTCCAGTTAAAAACGGTTGTGCAAGTGTGCGCAGCTCATCTAGCCAGGAAACTCCTTCGGTAGGAATGACGGAGGCGTTGCGAACA
>JAPLBK010000132.1 GCA_026392775.1 Actinomycetota bacterium | reverse complement strand
TACCCAACACCTGAGCGCATCCGTGAAGGTGTTAAAGCTTTGGGTGGGGTTATTAAGACTGAGATGTCACGCCGCGGCGCAAATCAACTTAATTAATTATTTATCACCTTAGCGATACGTTTTAAATCTTCGGCTCCAGCAAATTCAATAACAATCGTTCCCTTTTTAATGCTGCCTTGAATGGAAACTCGGGTGTCGAGTGAATCTCCCATAGTGTCAGCTATTT
Organism: Actinomycetota bacterium; assembly: GCA_026392775.1. The sequence continues at coordinate 5,235 of JAPLBK010000132.1, read as the reverse complement.
CAGCCAGTTCAGGGCTGGCCGACTTTGTTGCCTTTAACTTCTTTGCACCTTTTCGCTTTGGTGCACCGATGGAGATAATTTCCTCAGTTGCGCGCACACTCAAACCTTGCGCAACAATGCGTGTCGCTAACTTTTCAATCTCAGATGAATCACTTAAACCTAAAAGTGCACGGGCATGTCCTGCACTGAGGGCTCCGGTAATAAGTTTTTGTTGAACACTTGTTGGCAAGTTCATTAAACGGATGGTGTTAGAGATAAGTGGGCGTGATCGTCCAAGCTTTGCCGCGAGTTCATCATGTGTGCAGTTAAAGTATGTGAGAAGTTGTGAATAGGCAGCTGCCTCTTCTAGAGAGTTGAGTTGGCTGCGATGGATGTTTTCGATCAACGCTTCGCGCAAAAGTTCATTATCTGGTGTTTGGCGAATGATGACAGGAATAGTTTTTAATCCTGCAGCTTTGGCTGCACGAAAGCGCCGCTCTCCCATAATGAGTTCATAAGAGCCATCTGGTTTCTGGCGAACAACTGGTGGTTGCAAGATACCGATCTCTTTAATAGATGCCGTTAATTCATTGAGTGCATCAACATCAAAGTGTTTGCGGGGCTGACGTGGATTAGCTGAGATGAGATTGATGTCAACTTCATTTTGAGTTGCAACTTCTTGCCCAGCAACAGTTAATGATGTTGGAATTAATGCATCTAGGTTTGTTCCCAGTCCTCCACGACGTGCCATTATGCAATCTCACCTTCGCGTTTGTAGTTAATTGAAACAACATTAGAATCAAATGGTTTTCCGCGCTCAGCTAATTCACGGGCAACTGACATATATGCAATTGCACCCGGTGATGAAGCGTCATATGTCATTACAGTTTGATTAAATCCTGGTGCCTCTGAGACGCGCACAGCACGTGGAATAGGAATATCAATTAACTCATTGGGATAATGTTTGCGAATCTCATCTGCAACATCATTGGCAAGGCGTGTGCGACCATCAAACATTGTTAAAACAAATGTTGAAAGTTTGAGTGATGAGTTTAAACGTTTCTTTACTAATTCATAGGTTTTTAATAACTGCGCTAAGCCCTCTAATGCATAGTATTCACATTGAATGGGAATCAACATTTCTTTTGCAGCAGTTAATGCATTAATTGTTAATAAACCAAGTGATGGTGGACAATCAATAAAAATATAATCAAGTGGATCTCCCGCTTCAATGCGCGCTGTTACTAACTCATCAATGGCATCTTTTAATCGCATCTCACGTGCGACCATGGGAACTAATTCAATCTCTGCTTGTGCAAGTGAGGTATTTGATGAAACGCATTCAAGAGATGGAAATCCTTTTACTTTTTGTATCGCCTGCGACATTGTTAAATCGCCCATCAAAACTTCATAAATTCCAGCGTTTTCTAGGTGCTCTACCCCCAGTGCAGTTGAGGCATTTCCCTGTGGATCTAAATCAATAACTGCCACCCGCAGGCCACCCATAGAAAGGGCTGCTGCCAGGTTGACTGTGGTGGTGGTTTTGCCGACCCCACCCTTTTGGTTGGCCACGGTGATAATTCGAAGGCAGGCTGGCTTTGCCATCGCCTCCTTGAGGCGACGGGTGCCAATAACCCTCTTTGTTTCACGTGAATCGTTCACGTGCGCTAGTTAAGCACCTTTGCGCACTTCTATTATGCGTCCGAGCTCAATGCCCTCAAGATTTACCTCATGGAGCATCGCTTTTGGCACAGATTTCATCTCTTCCTCAGCTGATTTGCCCTTAATGGCCATGAGTGAGCCATTGGTCTTTAAAAGGTGCCAGGTCATTTTCTTTAACTTCTCAAGGGGGGCCACTGCCCTGGCTGTTACATAGTGGGCCGTTGTGCGCACATCCTGGGCTTGACCCCGGATTACCTCAATATTAAGGTCGGCCACAGCCTCTTTGAGAAACTCAACTCTGCGTTCAAGGGGCTCAATCAGGGTGACTTTGAGATCTGGACGGGCCAAAGCAATCACGATTCCAGGCAGACCTGCCCCTGAGCCGATATCAAAGACTATGGAGCCCTCTTTAAGAAGGGATGTTACGGGCAGGCAGTTGAAGATGTGGCGATCCCAGATCTTGTCAGCTTCCCTGGGACCGATCAATCCACGCTCAATTCCAGCGCTTTCAAGGAATGCGGCATAGGCCTGAACCCGATCGATATCAGGGAAATATCGCTCGATCAGGGTTTCACGTGAAACCTGCATCTATGCTGGATAGATAACGACGTAGCGGTTTGGGTCTTCCCCATCAGATTCGCTACTTAGGCCTAACTCTTGGATTGTGTCGTGAATAATCTTGCGCTCAAAGGCGTTCATCGGCGCTAGTTTGATAGAAGTGCCAGTGGACTTGGCCTCTTCGGCCATCTCATTGGCAAGCTTTGTGAGCTCTTTGCGGCGGTTAGCACGTAAGTTATCGATATCAAGCATGAGGCGTGAGCGATCTCCAGTGGCGGTCTGAACTGCTAAGCGGGTGAGCTCTTGAATGGCATCTAGAACTTCACCCTCCTGGCCAACGAGGTGGTTGAGCTTTCCTCCAACGATAGCCAATGAGGCACGATCGTTTTCAACGTCAATATCAATATCGCCATCAAGATCTGCGATGTCGAGCAGGGCCTCTAAGTAGTCAGCGGCGATATCGCCCTCTTCCTCCAGTTTTGCCACGCCTTTCACAGGCTTTGTTTCTGCTACTTCTTCTACCTTTTCAATCACTTCTGCTTTTGCCTTTGCCATTACATATCTCCCAGTCGGGTTTGTAGTGAATTAATAGTATTTGTACTGATTTGTCCTATTTCTTCTTTTTCTTCTTCTTTGGTTGGTTTCGTTGCCCTTTAACTTCTTCTTCATTTGGGGCCACATCTGTATCAGGTGCTACTACCCCGTTTTTATGGTTGCGCTTTTTTTGTAGCTCTTCGTAGGCCGGGGATCCTGGTGTTGGGTTTCGCTTAATGACATAGAACTGTTGTCCCCATGTCCAAAGGTTTGTTGTTGACCAATAAATTAAAACACCAATTGGAAAGTTAACACCAGAGATTGCGAAAATTAATGGGAATGCATACAACATAATTTTTTGCTGTTGCAGCATCATATTGTTGCTGGAATCCATCTTTGGCATTCCTTTTGTCATCAACTGACGCTGTGTTGTGAAAGTTGTGAGTGACATCAATGCAATCAAACAAACGGTGACGATTTTAACTGTTGTAATGTTGGTTCCTAGGAAAGTATCCGAGATAGGTGCACCAAAGAATTTGGCGTTGGCTGCGCTCACTACATCTTCTTGAGTTAACACACCGTGTTTAATTGGAGGGTTCTTACCAATGCCGTTTAGAACAGTGAAGAGTGCAAAGAAAATTGGCGCTTGGGCAAGGATTGGAAAACAAGAAGCGAGAGGGTTTGTCTTGTGCTCTTTATAGAGCTTCATCATCTCTTCTGATTGTTTTTGGCGATCATCTTTAAACTTCTTTTGAATATCCTTCATGTGTGGTTGCAGTGCAGTTAGCGCCCGCTGGCTCTTAATCTGCTTAACAAAAAGCGGTACCAAAATAATGCGGATAATGATTACAAGGCCAACGATTGATAGCGACCATGCCGCACCGCTATCTTTACCAAAAACAGGAGAGAGTAATTTGTGGATTGTTATAATCACCCAAGAAACAGCGATATATAAGGGGTTTAGGATAGATCCCATAGATCAAACTCCAACTTTCTCTTGTGAAATAACATAATCTACGCCTCCATGTGACCATGGGTTACAGCGCACTAAACGCCAAGCGCTCATTGCAACTCCTTTTAATCCATATGTTTCAATTGCGCTGACCGCATAACTCGAACATGATGGGTAGTACTTGCACCGCGGTGCTAGTGATGGGGAAATCCATTTTTGGTAAAACTTGATAGGTGCGGTGAGGATAGTTCTCATTGTGCGCCCGCATGATCTTTAGATTTACGAATAAGTTGGGCAACAACAGTTGCAATCTCTGACTTGCAATCAGCATCAGCTGAGTTATTAAGCCCCCGGATAACCAAAAGGGATCCGGTTGGAAGGATTGCGTAGTTATCAAAAATACAGTGGCGGATTTTTCGGGCTAAGCGGTGGCGAGCAACCGAACTGCCGACGGCTTTGTTAATAATTAATCCCGCGCGGGCAGGTTGATCGAATTCACCTAAATATAAATAGCCGACAAAGTTGGTCGATGAGTAACGGATTCCACTCTTTGTTGCACGGGCAAAATCCCCGCTCTCAGTTAAACGTGCGCTTTTGGCAAGCACAGGAGTTCTCCTTAGAGATCTTTATGCGGAAAGACGCGCGCGGCCTTTTGCACGGCGAGCTGCAAGAACAGCGCGACCTGCGCGTGTGGCCATACGGGCACGGAAACCATGCTTTTTGGCACGACGACGGGTATTGGGTTGGAAGGTGCGCTTTGTCATGTCAAACTCCTAAATAATTAAAAATCTTGTGCGGGCCAGAAATACGGGGGAAGCAAGAAGGTAACGGTAGAGGTCTGGGGATAAGCCGGTCAAACTCAGATCTAGGCTCAGCCTCTTTGAAGCCTACTGTGGATAACCAGTTGCTTTTTTTCCCAATCCGCTCTACTTTTACGCCCTCCTCCACAGGTTTATAGCTTTTGGAGGTTTTATAAGGGCTCAACCTGGGGTTTAGACCACAGGCTGTGGATAACCCTGTGGATATCAGAGAGGGGCTGAAATGGCCGTTAAAGAGATTGAGTTAACGACTCTCTGGGATCGCGTTATTGAAGAGGTTGCCGTTGATGCGCCTCAACATCGAGCATTTTTACAGTTAACAAAGCCGTTAGGTCTACTCCACAACAACGATCAAACAACTTTATTGGTCGCAGCTCCTAATCTTTTTGCTAAAGATGTTTTAGAGAGCCGCCTGCGCACAGTTGTCTGTGATGTGTTAACTCGCGAACTCGGCGATAAGGCAAGTATTGCTGTAACAGTGGATGAAACATTGGAATCTGCCGAACCACAAACTCCTGAAGTTGATATTGAATTCGTTGCACCTAAAATTGGAACCGGCCGTGAAGAGGCTCCTTCAAAAATTGCAGAGGTTTCACAACTTAACTCTCGCTACATTTTTGAAACTTTTGTTATCGGTGCATCAAATCGTTTTGCACATGCTGCAGCTGTGGCAGTTGCTGAAGCACCAGCTAAGGCATACAACCCGCTATTTATCTATGGTGAGTCAGGCCT
>JAPLBK010000074.1 GCA_026392775.1 Actinomycetota bacterium | reverse complement strand
GTCGTCGATAAGGGAATCACGATGGCGCACCTGAAGGGCACACTCGATAACTTTGCTCGTCATATGTTTGGCCCAGATGTGACAACACGTCTTCGCCCATCCTTTTTCCCATTCACTGAGCCAAGTGCTGAAGTGGATGTTTTCTTTAACAATAGCTGGATTGAATGGGGCGGCTGTGGCATGGTGAATCCAAAGGTTTTGCAAAGTTGCGGGATAGATACAGATGTTTATAGCGGTTTTGCATTTGGAATGGGATTAGAGCGAACCTTGATGGTGCGACATGGCATTACTGATATGCATGACATTGTTGAAGGAGATCTGCGTTTCACGCGCCAATTTGGGGTGGGACTCTAATGCGCGCACCTCTATCGTGGATCAAAGAGTTTGTTGATATTCCAGCAAAGGTCAGTGTAGATGAGATTTCTAATGGCCTTATTCGTGTTGGCTTTGAAGTTGAAGAAATCATCTATCAAGGCGCTGACTTAACAGGCCCTCTTAAGTTTGCCAAGGTGCTTTTGATTCAAGAGTTAACTGAACATAAGAAACCTATTCGTTATGTGGGCATCGATTGTGGCGAAAGAGAAACACGCTATGTGATTTGTGGCGCTACAAATTTTGCAGTGGGGGACATGATTGTTGCAGCTCTTCCAGGGGCTGTATTGCCTGGTAATTTTTCTATCGGTGCACGTGAGACCTATGGCAAAACTTCCAATGGAATGATCTGCTCTGCCCGCGAACTAGGCATTAGTGATGAGCACTCCGGCATCATGGTTTTCTCAGAAGCCGATGCAAAAATAGGTGCAGATGCAATCGAAGGCTTGCAGATTAATGATGTGATTTTTGATGTGGCAGTTAATCCAGATCGCGGTTATGCATTGAGTATTCGAGGAATAGCACGAGAGGTTGCTGGCTCACTTGGACTTAAATTCACAGATCCAGTCGATGCCCTACGTTCACTAAAGTTTTCAGAAACTGGCAAAGGCGTGAGTGCAAAGATTGAGGATAAATCTTCAGCCTCAGTTTTCTATCTTCGTACCATGTCCAGCTTTGATCCAAAGGCCACAACGCCTCTTTGGATGCGCAGACGAATTGAGAAGATGGGTATGCGCTCAATTTCATTGGTTGTGGATGTTACTAACTATGTCATGTTGGAGCTTGGTCAGCCTCTACACGCTTTTGATAAATCAAAAATCAAAGGTGGGCTCACTGTTAAACGCGCAGGCAAGGGACAGAAATTCGTAACCTTGGATGGACAAGAGCGCACATTGGATCCAGATGACTTGATGGTGTGTGATGATGATCAACCGTTGGCATTAGCTGGAACTATGGGTGGTCTTTCATCTGAGATCACGCAAACAACTACAGAGATTGCTTTGGAAGCTGTTCGATTTGATCCCGTGTGTATTGCCAAGAATTCACGCAGGCACAAACTCTCATCAGAGGCATCTAGGCGTTTAGAGCGAAGTGTCGATCCTTCTTTGGCGCAGTTCGCTTCTGCCAGATTCGTTCAACTACTCACTGAACACAGTTCTGCGGTTCATGTGGCAACTGTTGTTGCAGGCGAGCCCCTTTATCCACCTGTTGTGAAGATTGATCCAACCTATATCTCTAAGATTCTTGGCTTCGAAGTATCAAATGCTGATGTGGCGCGCATCCTTCGCCTCGTTGGCTGCGAGGTGGATGAGAAGAGTTGGGCCGTTGATCCACCATCATGGCGTCCAGATTTGGTAGGCGTTTCAGATTTTGCTGAAGAAGTAGCGCGCATGATTGGTTACGACAAGATTCCTTCTATCTTGCCACCACGACCACTACACGCATCTTTAACCCCAACTCAAAAGCGTCGCAGAGCTGTTGCGACAATGCTTGCAAGTCGTGGGTTAGCTGAAGTTCAAACATTCCCATTCACAAACCAGGAAACGATCGATGCAATGGGCTTTGTTGGAGAGCGCGCATCTACTTATGCGATAGCTAATCCAATGTCTGAAGAGTTTCCCTTGATGCGCGTGCATTTAGTTCCGGGGTTGATTGAGGTTGCACAGCGCAACATTAGTCGCGGGGCAAAAGATTTTGCAATCTTTGAAATGGGATCTATCTTCCGAAGTGCACAGAAGTTAGTACCTGCAATATCTCCTGACTTAACCAAGCGTCCAAGCCAAGAGGTTATTAAAGGGATTTTTGCATCTGTGCCACCGCAGGCATATCACGTGGCTGGTTTGCTCGTGGGAAAAGTAGAGAATGAGAATTGGCAAGGAAAAGCTCGGTCCTACACCTGGCACGATGCAATTGAACATGCGCAAGATATCTTGGCGCTATGTAATCTTGAGTGGAGTATTAAGCGCTCTGATTTTGCACCGTGGCATCCAGGACGCTGTGCTGAATTAATCGTTGATGGAAAAGCTGTGGCACATGCCGGCGAGCTGCACCCACGAATCATTGCTAAATATGGATTGCCTGAGCGAAGTGTGGCATTTGCAGTTGGACTCAGTGCGCTTCCAGATTCATCTCTCGTTCGTCCTACTCGCGTGGGAACAATGCCTGCAGCGTTGCAAGATGTGGCCTTAATTGTGGATGAGAAGGTAACGGCAGCTGAAGTTCAAGCGGCGTTGACTGAGGGTGCTGGAGATCTACTTGAATCAATTTCTCTCTTTGATCGATACGACAAGATTGGCGATGGAAAAGTCTCCCTGGCATTCACCCTTGTCTTTAGAGCACCTGATCGCACGCTGACTGGCGATGAGGTTTCAGCCATGCGTGAGGCGGCTACTGCGGTGGCAGCCAAGAAGTACGGAGCAGTAGTTCGTACCGCATAAATATGCAGGTGTTTGCATAAATATCGACTAGAAGATATCCTAGGTTCATGAGAACAGCTGTCATCGGTGCAAGCGGCTATGCCGGGGGAGAACTCCTTCGTTTGCTAGCAGTTCATCCCCATTTCCAAGTCACGGCTATTAGCGCTCACTCTAATGCTGGCGAGCTAGTCACATCCGTCCACCCACACCTAACAACTCATAATGGTGAGAAGTTTTTGGCTGTTTCAGAGATAGATTTTTCAGATATCGAACTCGTATTTATCGCATTGCCACATGGTGAATCAGCATCACTCATTTCAAAGATTCCACCTAGGGCAAAGATCGTAGATCTTGGTGCGGATTACAGATTAGAAGATGCGTCTGCGTGGGGAAAATATTATGGCGGAGCCCATGCTGGAGCTTGGGTCTATGGTCTACCTGAACTCAGTGCGGGACAACGTCAAGCCATTGCTAAGGAAAGCAGAGTTGCCAACCCTGGTTGCTATGCAACCGCTATTACCTTAGGTATTGCACCTGCAGTTAATCATGTTGATGTCAGTGACGTAGTTGTTGTTGCGGCATCTGGAACGACTGGGGCGGGTAGAAGCGCCAAGATAAATTTGATTGCAAGTGAAGTGATGGGCTCTCTGACTTCCTATAAGTTCGGTGGAGTTCATCAACACACACCTGAGATAGAGCAGGCCGTATCCGCTATTGCTCAAAAGCCAGTAAAGATCTCTTTCACGCCAATACTTGCTCCAATGCCTCGTGGCATTTTGGCAACTATTACGGCTAAATTAAACAAGTCTATGAGTTCGAAAGAGGCGCACGAACTTTATACCAAGCATTATCAAAGGGAGTACTTCGTAGATGTACTCCCTTTCGGTCAGCTGCCTAAGACTGGCTCCGTCACAGGATCCAATAAGGTTCAAATACAGGTTGCCGTCGATGAACACACTCAACGTTTGGTAATTAGTGTCGCCCTGGATAATTTAGGAAAAGGCGCAGCTAGCCAGGCAATACAAAACGCAAACATCATTACTGGTTTTCATGAAGGTTCTGGTCTCTCAACTGATGGCTTAGGCGCATGAAACTACCTGCCGGCTTTGTAGGAGCTGCGTGTGCTGCAGGTTTAAAGAGCACGGGAGCACTTGATTTAACGCTGATTGTAAACACAGGGCCTACCTTTTTCGGTACAGCGGTATTCACATCAAACAAAGTGGTTGCAGCACCGGTCATCTGGAGCAAGCAAGTAGTCAAAGATCAGATTGTTAGAGCGGTAGTGCTCAACTCTGGCGGGGCAAATGCTTGCACCGGACCTCAGGGATTTGCTGATACCCATGCAACGGCGGAGTTGGTAGGAGAGCTACTAGAGGTTTCATCTGGTGAAGTAGTTGTCTGCTCAACTGGCCTCATTGGGGAATTACTGCCAATGACAAAAATTGAAAGTGGAATTAGATCTATTGCAACGATGCTTAAATCAGAATCTCTGCAGGAGTGCGCGCAAGCAATTATGACAACAGATTCAGTACCAAAGATTGCACAAGCAACACTGGGTACAGTGCAAGTGGCAGGTATCGCCAAAGGCGCCGGAATGTTGGCTCCAGCTTTAGCAACCATGCTCTCTGTTGTTATGACAGATGGGCAAGTTGGTTCCAATGCGGCCAAGATATTTGCTCAAGTAACTGATAGAACGTATAACCGCATTGACTCAGATGGTTGTACGTCCACTAATGACACTGTGCTCTTCATGGCATCAGGTGCTTCTGGTCAAACACTTTCTGATTCAGAATTAGAAGAGTTGTTGATGAAAGTGTGTGGATCACTTGCGGCCCAACTCATTGAAGATGCTGAGGGCTCTACCAAATCAGTTGCGATTACAGTGGACAACGCCGTGAGTGAAAAGGATGCCGTCGAAGTAGCTAGAGCATGTGCTCGTAACAACCTACTCAAGGCTGCAATCTTTGGTGGAGATCCCAACTGGGGCAGAGTATTAGCTGCCGTTGGTACGGCTGATGCGCATATGGATCCGCTTACTATTGATGTTGCTCTCAATGGTGTTCAAGTGTGCACAAACAGCGCACCGGATACTGATAAGAATAAAGTTGATTTCAGTAACCGATTAGTAGAGATTGTTATTGATCTCAAAGTAGGCAAAGCCAGTGCAACTGTGATGACTAATGACCTTTCACATGACTATGTGCATGAGAACTCGGCGTATTCAACATGATCGTCGTTAAATTCGGCGGGCATGCCATGAAAGATGAAAACGGGGCTTTTGCTCAGGCAATTGCCGCTGCCCAGGCAATGGGAGAGTCCGTTGTTGTTGTTCACGGCGGTGGACCCCAGATTGATGCAGCGTTGAAAGCTAAAGGAATTGAAAGTTCATTCGTTGGGGGCTTTCGCTACACATCACCAGAGATTTTTGAAGTTGTGGAGACGGTCCTTGCTCATGAAGTTGGACCAAAGGTTGCACAAACATTGATTCAAGGCGGAATTAAGGCGCAAGCACTATCAGGTCGCGCGTTGCCGACTCTGATAGCAAGAAAGAAGACATCATTAGTTGATGGAAGCGTTGCAGATCTAGGGCACGTGGGTGATGTTGTCGGGGTCGATGTTTCAGCGCTAAAAGAACTTGTTAGCAAAGGAATTGTTCCAGTAGTTGCACCGATAAGTAGTGATGAAAGTGGCGCTGGTGGATTGAATGTGAACGCCGATTTAGCTGCCGCCGCTATTGCTGGAGCGCTAAATGCTTCTGCATTAATCGTTATGACAGATGTTGCTGGAATTTATCGTAATTGGCCAGATACTTCTTCATTAATTGAGTCGATTTCCTCAGAAGAGCTCAGCGCTATAAAGGCAGGATTTGCTGAAGGTATGGCACCTAAAGTCCAAGCCGCCTTAGATGCGATTTCAGGTGGTGCCAAGGCGGTACGAATCATAGATGGAACTGATCCACATAGTTTTGCAGATGCACTACTGAGTAAAGGTGGAACGTTGGTGATCGCATGAAAAACACAGATCTCATAAAGCAGTGGAAGAACACAACCCAGAATAACTATGGTGTGCCATCCCTTGCTCTTGTAAAGGGCAAAGGCATCGTCGTTACTGATGCCGATGGGAAGCAGTACTTAGATTTCTTAGGCGGAATCGCAACTAGCGTTTTGGGCCATGCACATCCAGCCATTGTGAAGGCTGTTAGCAAACAGATTGCACTGCTAAGCCATGTGAGTAATTTCTATGCCCACCCCAACGCGTTAGCGCTAGCTGCAAAATTAGTTGAAATGACAGGTGATAAGAGCGCACGAGTTTTCTTCTGCCAATCTGGTGCTGAAGCTAATGAGGCAGCGTTAAAGCTTTCTCGTCGCACAGGACGTAGTCGAATCATTGCTGCGCAAGGTGCCTTCCATGGCAGAACAATGGGTGCCCTTTCAATGACTGGACAACCTGCAAAGCGTGAACCATTTTTGCCTTTGGTCAAAGGTGTTAAGCACGTTGCCTTTGGCGACATCGAAGCAATGCGTCGTGCTATCTCAAGAAAGACCGCCATGGTAATCCTGGAGCCAATTATGGGCGAAGCAGGAGTGATCATTCCACCAGCTGATTATTTGGCACAGGTGAGAAAACTCTGCGACACATATGGTGCGTTATTGGTAATCGACGCTGTGCAAACGGGCATGGGCCGCGCAGGCGATTGGTTTGGATATGAGTACTCAGGGATAAAGCCTGATGTGATTACTGTGGCCAAGGGCTTAGGTGGGGGGTTGCCATTGGGGGCAATGATTGCTTTAGGAAAAGCCGCATCTCTTTTTGAAGCCGGAGATCACGGTACAACATTTGGTGGCAACCCAGTAACTACTGCTGCAGGTCTTGCGGCAATTGCAGTCATCGAAAAAGACAAGCTTATTGAGAAGACAGTTCTGCATCATGAATACCTGTTAACAGAGTTAGCAATGGTGAAGGGTGTGAAAGAAGTGCGTGGGGCCGGTCTGCTGATTGGAATTGAGTTGGATTCACCTACTGCAAAAGAGTTTGCTGCCAAGATGGCAAAAGCTGGCGTTTTGGTTAATGCAGCAAATGAATCAACTATTCGTATTGCACCTGCTCTCATCGTTACCCAGGCACAGCTGGTGAAGTTTGTTTCCATCTTTAGAAAGGTGATGAGTGATGGCAAGTAATGCAACGAATGTTTCTGCACGCAGAGCAAAGGCAATTTCGCTGATTCAATCTGGAACCATTCATTCGCAGTCTGATTTGGTCGTAGCCTTAAAAAAGAGTGGATATCGAGTTACTCAGGCAACTGCTAGTAGAGATCTAGAAGAGATTGGTGCGGTTCGTGGACGTGGCAGAGATGGTGAATCTGTGTACCAAATTAGAGAGTCATCTGATGATGCTCTCTCTCGCATCAATCCTGTCCCATCAAAGTTAATTCTCTCTGTCGATCACAGTGCGAACTTGGCCGTGATTCACACTCCACCTGGGGCGGCGCAGTTTGTTGCAAGTTCACTCGACCACGCCAATCTCACAGGTGTTATTGGCACGATTGCAGGCGACGACACGATTATCCTTGTGTCCAAGAAAGCAACAGGTGGGGCGCAATTAGCGAAAGAATTGCTCGCTCACGCAGCAACTAAGAATGGGAGAAAGTAAATGGCGCTCTGGGGTGCTCGCTTTAGTGATGGCCCTGCCGACGCTGTTTTTGCACTCTCTCGCAGCGTGCACTTTGATTGGCGTTTAGCCCCTTATGACATTCGTTCATCCCTGGCTCACTTATCTGTTTTGGAATCAAGTAAGTTAGTTTCAAAAGATGATGCAGCCGCTATTCGCGGTGCTCTCAAAGAATTGGCAGTTGAGGTATCAAAGGGCTTCTTTGTGGCCGAAGTAGGCGATGAAGATGTTCACAGTGCTCTGGAGCGAGGGCTAACTACCAAGCTGGGCGCAGTTGGCGGAGCACTTCGTGCTGGGCGCTCTCGCAATGATCAGGTGACAACCGATCTTCGCCTATTTGCTATCGATCACATGTTGGAAGTTGCTTCATTGATTATTGCGTTGAATAACGCGATTTTGAAGAAAGCAAATGAGTATGTAAACGATAGTGCTCCAGGTTTCACACACATTCAACATGCCCAACCAGTTTCATTTGGTCATGAATTAGCTAAGCATGCACATGCCTTTGCCAGAGATTTAGATCGCATTAACGACTGGCTAAAGCGCACATCAGTGAGCTCTCTTGGAGCCGGTGCTCTGGCAGGTTCATCGCTTCCATTAGATCCAACAGGCATTGCAAAAGAGCTTGGTTTTGATTCCAGTTTTGCTAACAGCATTGATGCCGTCAGTGATCGTGATTATGTTGCCGAAGCCTTATTTATCTGCGCAACAATAGGTTTGCACTTATCTCGTATTGGTGAAGAGTGGACGCTATGGGCATCGACAGAGTTTGCTTGGGCCAAGGTTGCAGATGAGTACTCAACTGGTTCATCAATCATGCCTCAGAAGAAAAACCCAGATATGGCAGAGCTGGCACGAGGCAAGTCAGGACGTCTGATTGGTAATCTTGTTTCAGTAATGACGATGCTCAAAGGTCTGCCTTTCGCATATAACCGCGATTTACAAGAAGATAAAGAACCGCTCTTTGACAGCATTGACACTTTGCTTCTTGTTCTGCCTGCAATAACAGGAATGGTTGCTACAACTAATTTTGATCGAGAGAAAATGGCAGCAGCAGCTCCAACTGGTTTCTCTTTAGCAACTGAGATCGCCGATTACTTGGTTCGAAAGAATGTTCCTTTTGCTTCTGCGCATGAATCTGCTGGAAAATGTGTCGCGCTGTGTGAAAAAAGTTCACGTCAGCTGCATGAACTCAGCGATGATGAGTTTAAAAATATCCATCCATCTCTAGATGCGGGAGTCAGAGGTGTTCTTAACGTGGCCGGAGCTTTGAGTTCGCGGACAACTGCTGGGGGAACTGCGCCAGCTCTAGTTACCGAGCAGATCAAATTGGCATTGCAAGAAAATCTGACGCAATCTAAGAAAATGGCCGCCAAAGCGCAGGCCTTTTCAGAGATGATGGGGGCATGAACCTTCTCGAAGATCTACGCTGGCGCGGGCTTTTAGCCCAGTCCACCGATGAGGCTGCTCTCCTTGAATCATTGAAAAAGCCCATTACTTTGTATGTGGGCTTTGATCCAACTGCGCCTTCACTTCACGTTGGCAACCTAGTAGTTCTGCTTGTTCTTCGTCGCTTTCAGTTAGCTGGTCACACACCTATTGCTCTCGTGGGTGGTGCTACGGGATTAGTAGGAGATCCCAGCGGTAAGAATGAAGAGCGCACACTGAATAGCACTGAAATCGTTGCAGGCTGGGTCAACAGAATTCGCACGCAAGTTTCAGTTTTCCTAGATTTTAGCGAAGGTAAGAACAAGGCCATTGTTGTGAATAATCTTGATTGGACATCACCATTAAGTGCAATTGAATTCCTGCGCGATATCGGAAAGCATTTTAGTGTCAACCAGATGCTCTCGAAGGATTCAGTCTCAGCCAGGTTAGAAGCTGGCGGAATTTCATACACAGAATTTTCTTATCAAGTTTTGCAGTCATATGACTTCTTAGAACTTTATCGCCGAAACAACTGCACCTTGCAGCTAGGTGGCTCAGATCAGTGGGGCAATATCGTTGCAGGCTTAGATTTGATTCGCCGTGTCGAAGCGGGAAGTGGTCATGCGCTAACGGTGCCACTGTTAACTAAAGCCGATGGAACTAAGTTTGGTAAAACTGCTGGGGGATCGGTGTGGCTAGATTCTGCGATGACATCGCCATATGCTTTCTTTCAGTATTGGTTAAATACTGACGATAAAGATGTCATTAACTTCCTTAAAGTATTCTCTTTCAAATCACATGTGGAAATTACCGCGTTAGAAAATGCGCATAAGGAAAACCCTGGTTTGCGCCAGGCACATCGTGCGCTAGCCCGCGAACTCACTGCACTCGTGCATTCACAAGCAACAACTGATCGAGTAGAAGCAGCCGCCAAGGCACTATTTGGTCAGGGAGATCTGACAGAACTTGATGAAGAAACCTTGGCCGGCGCACTTGCTGAGCTACCTCGCACAACAGTGTCGAAAAATGATCCAATTCCAACATGGGTAGATCTTCTGGCAGCAACTGGTGTTGTTGACTCGAAATCTGCTGCACGTCGCATTGTTAAAGAGGGTGGCGCATATCTCAATAATGAAAAGATCTCGGGAGAAGATTTTGCACCTCAAAAATCTGACTTTTTATGCGGTAAATATGCGGTTTTGCGAAAAGGCAAGAGAGATTTAGCCGCCGTGGAGCTGATCTAAAAAGCACCCTTTTTGGCTTAAAACGTTAGCGGGCCTGCGTTTTGTGATATGTCAGAAATGGTGAAAAAGGAGCTTAAACCCCGATTTGACCCCCTTGGCCCTGGGGGTTATAGTTTGCCCCTTGCTGTGAAACGGACGATTGAGGCCGGACAGCATTGCCTCCCCGATCTAGAGCTCATATGAGCGCGGTTTGACCGTGCTCGCGTGTGTGCACTAGGTTTGGCGGTCTGCCCTGAAAAATAGGAGAAATCCTAGGACTCAGTGCGCATCCGTACCTTGAGAACTCAACAGCGTGCTAATAAGTCAATGCCAATATGTGGCTATATTTGTCATGCTTTTAATAGCAAAGAACCAGTGTTTTACACTGCTTTGATAGATATCCACGGCAAATAAATACTTCAATGAGGTATGACCGTTAAAAGTTATATCCGTTGATTTCCTTTGGTAATAAGACAAAATAAACGTTAGTTTGTTTGTCTGTACGCCAGATAAAACTTTCTATGGAGAGTTTGATCCTGGCTCAGGACGAACGCTGGCGGCGTGCTTTACACATGCAAGTCGAGCGATGAGATCCCTTCGGGGATTGATTAGCGGCGAACGGGTGAGGAACACGTGAGGAATCTGCCTTCAACACTGGGATAACTCCGGGAAACCGGGGCTAATACCGGATACGAGAGCTGCAGGCATCTGCGGCTCTGGAAAGTTTTTCGGTTGAAGATGACCTCGCGGCCTATCAGCTTGTTGGTGAGGTAATGGCTCACCAAGGCGACGACGGGTAGCCGGCCTGAGAGGGCGACCGGCCACACTGGGACTGAGACACGGCCCAGACTCCTAC
>JAPLBK010000114.1 GCA_026392775.1 Actinomycetota bacterium | reverse complement strand
TGTTCTTTTCTCTCCTGAACGCCAAGCCAACGCATTAAGTGCAGCCCTTGGCTTTGCCGTTGTTTTACTGCCGTATTCAATCGTTGGCCCATTTGTTGGAACGATTCTGGACCGTGTTTCACGCCAGCGTGCATTATTTTTTGCAAACCTTGCTCGCAGTGCCAACTTATTAATAGTCGCCCTCTTTGTTTTTAGTGGGACAACTGGCGTTGCATTAACTGCCGTTGTTCTCATTGCATTTGGAATCAACCGTTTAATCCTTGCAGCCCTTTCTGCTGGGTTGCCATTGCTCATTGATGCAAAATCTCTCATTACTGCAAATGCCACTGCAGTTACAGGCGGCTCTCTTCTCGTTGTTATTGGTGGTGGTATTGGTGTGGGAGTGAGAGCTCTAACTGATTCACTAGCAATCGCCAATCATGCTGATGCGCTCTTAATTCTTATGGCTAGCACTGGTTATTTCGCTGCAGCTTTATTAACTAGCCGGTTAAACAAATATGAGATTGGTCCACTCGAACATGAAAAGAAGAAAGCCAGTTTCATGCAAGGCATTACTGAAATGCGTGAAGGTTTTCAATTCTTGCGTGTTAACTCTGATGCTGCGCGTGCAATCTTGGCAACAGCTGTGCACCGCGGGGGATTAACCGCGCTCACTCTTACAGCGTTATTACTTGAGCGAAACTCATTTAATGATCCTAATTTTCCTGAGCAGGGGTTGAAAGGTTTTGGTTTTGCTCTCTCTTTTGCCGGAATTGGCTTATTTCTTGGCGCTTTTCTAGCCCCTTATGGAGTTTCAAGAGTTGGGCGCCATCGCTGGATTCGTTTAGCGATTCTGGCAAGTGCTGCCTGTCCACTAATTTTGGCTGCTACACAAACTCAACTCACCTTAATACTCACTGCATTCTTATGTTCATTCTTTGGCCAAAACTTAAAAGTCACTAGCGATGCACTCGTTCAATCTAAAATCGATGATTACTATCGTGGCCGTGTTTTTGCGGTCTATGACGTTGTAGTAAATGGAGCAATTGTTTCTGGTGGTTTGATTGCAGCCCTATTGCTTCCAACATCTGGCTTAGGTGCAACTGTTCCGCTGTGTGTGAGTGCGGCTTACTTATTGGTGGGAGTGCACTTACTTCGCGGATCTGTCTTTCCACCAGTTAAGTAGAGCCTGAGTAGCTCTCTCTTCACCGATTTGTCCCTGTTCAAGACGTAGCTCCATAAGGAAATCCATCGCTGCGCCAACATCTCGTGATGGTTTTAGCTTTAATAACTGCATTACTTGTTCACCATCTAGATCAGGGCGAATCTTTAAAAGCTCTTCTTGTTCCATGAGAACCTCAATGCGTGCTTCTAGTGAGTCATACACTGAAGCTAAGCGCGCAGCTTTTGTCTTATTTCGCGTGGTGCAATCAGCACGAGTCAGGACATGCAGATGAGTCAGTAAATCACCGGCATCTCGCACATACCTGCGAACTGCAGAATCAGTCCATTCTCCATCTCCATAGCCGTGAAAGCGCAGGTGCAAAGTAGTTAGTAGCTCAACGGCCTCAACTGTGTCACCATCAAAGCGAAGTTCAGATAAGCGCTTCTTTGCAAGTCGAGCACCCACGACTTCATGGTGATGAAATGAAACCCCACCGCCTTCAATAAAGGCGCGAGTCTTTGGTTTTCCAATGTCATGTAAGAGTGCGGCAAGGCGAATAACAAGGTTGGGACCACCTAAACGATCTTCATGTTCAATCGCTTGTTCAAGGACGGTAATTGAATGCTCATACACATCCTTGTGGTGGTGGTGCTCATCGACTTCAAGACGCAGCTTAGGAATCTCTGGCAGAACTAAATCAGCTAAGCCAGTATCAACTAACAAAGTAATTCCCTTGCGTGGGTTGTTAGACATGAGAATCTTTGTGAACTCATCGCGCACGCGCTCGGCAGAGATAATTGAAATACGGTGTACTAACTCTTTAATCGATGCTACTACAGCAGGTTCGATTTCAAAATCTAATTGAGAAGCAAAACGTGCAGCGCGCATCATGCGAAGTGGATCATCGTTAAATGAATCATTAGGTGAGGCTGGTGTGCGCAGAGTTTTTTCTGCCAAATCTTTCAAACCGTTAAATGGATCAATGAACTCTGCTTTATCAGTTGTTAACTCTAACGCCATCGCATTTACAGTGAAATCACGACGTAATAAATCACCATTGATACTTTTGCCATATTCAACAGATGGTTTGCGTGAATTGGCATCGTAATGTTCGCTGCGATATGTTGTTACTTCAACAGTTGTGTCGCCACGTTTGCCTGCAACAGTTCCAAATGCAATACCAGTATCCCAAACATTTTCTGCCCACTCATTTAAAATCTTTTTTGTTTCTTGTGGCAACGCATTTGTTGTGAAATCTAAATCATTTCCAAGTCTGCCTAAGAGCGCATCGCGCACAGGTCCGCCAACCAATGCCAAAGTAAAGCCTTTGGCTTTAAAGGATTGCGCTAGAGAACTTGCCAGCGGGGCTCGTTCAATAAGTGAGCGAATGGCTAACTCGCCCGCGGCTCCT
>JAPLBK010000069.1 GCA_026392775.1 Actinomycetota bacterium | reverse complement strand
TAACTGGCACTATGTACTCATGAGCAAAGAAATCAATTCATCCACACTTCGTCGCTACAACCTCATTGCCGGTGTTTTCCACTTAGCTCAAATGCTTGTGGTTCTAGCTCTTGCCAATGATTTCTCACTTCCCATCGTTGCCCGCTACATGGCTGGTCCACCAGGAAGCACTTTTGCAGAGCCCATTACATTACTTAACACCCCAGTGGGTTTAGCTGTTGCAATCTTTCTTGGTCTTTCTGCATTTTTCCACTTTCTCGTTGCATCACCGCAATACTTTGGCCGTTATCAGGCAGGCATAGCTTCCCAGCGCAACTACTTCCGCTGGGTTGAATACAGCATTAGCTCATCTGTGATGATTGTTTTGATTGCTCAAATCTGTGGAATAACAGATGTGGCAGCAATAATTGCAATCTTTGGTGTGAATGCATCCATGATTTTGTTTGGTTGGTTGCAAGAAAAGTATGAGACCCCAGGAAATGGCGGCTGGCTACCATTCATCTTTGGCTGCATCGCAGGCATCGTTCCTTGGCTGGGTCTTGTGTTCTACATCTTTGCAATTGGTGGACCCGGTAATACAAAAGCGCCCGCATTTGTCTATGGAATCGTGATTTCACTGTTCTTGCTCTTTAATACTTTTGCTGTTGTGCAGTACTTGCAATACAAAAAGGTAGGAAAATGGAGCAACTACATCAGAGGAGAGAAGACATACATCACACTCTCGTTAGTAGCTAAATCTGCCCTTGCGTGGCAGATCTTTGCCTCTACGCTTATCCAGTAAAACTTCATCCCAAATCTTTACAGTAGAAAGTGAAAACAATGTCATTTGTCATGTATTCAACGAGCTGGTGTGGCTACTGCAAGCGCCTGAAATCTCAGTTAGCAGATCTTGGCGTTACCTTCGATGAGATCAACATCGAAGAAGTTCCAGGAACTGCTGAGATAGTAGAGAAGGTCAATGGCGGAAATCGCACAGTTCCTACTCTTGTTTTTAGTGATGGAGCTGCAATGACTAATCCATCTGCCAAGCAAGTAGTGGAGAAGTTGGCCTCTCTAGGGCTTTAAAACAATACGGATGGGGTTACCAACTTTGTTGGCTAACTTATCCAAAGCTTGCGCAGCACTTTCAAGAGGTAAAACTTCACTGATGGAGTGAGATAGATCCAAACGCCCAGATGCTGCAAGTTCAATGAGCTCTGTGACGTGATGGGCCTCTGAGCCATAGTGGCCCATGATCTGTGTGCGCATGTAGGTAAAGGCCATGTCATTGGGGATAACAATTGGTTCATTAGCAATACCAACTATTACTAAGCGCCCTTGCTCACCCAGCATGGAGAGAGCTTGTTTTCTCACAGGGGAGACTCCTGCAAAATCAAAGGCGGCCGTTACGCCACGGTGCTTTTTTAACTCAGCATCATCAGGGGCAAAGGCAAAGTCAGCGCCCCGCTCTAGTGCATTAGCCCTTGCATCTTCACGTGGATCGATTGCAATAACAAAGGCGCCAATGATTTTAAGTAGTTGCACAGCGTGAATTCCTAAGCCCCCCACACCAAAGACAGCGACCTTCTCACCGGCCACAACATGTCCAGTGGATGTAATTGCTGCCCACGGTGTTGAAACAGCATCAGGAATGATTGCA
>JAPLBK010000017.1 GCA_026392775.1 Actinomycetota bacterium | reverse complement strand
CCCTACGTGATCACGTTGCTAAACAAATCGGTGCCATCGCCAAGCCTCGTCAGATCTTGATTGTTAATGAACTTCCAAAGACACGAAGTGGCAAAATCATGCGCAGACTTTTAAAAGATGTGGCTGAGGATCGAGCAGTGGGAGATGCCACAACTTTGGCTGATCCAAATGTTATGAAGTTGATTTCTGCCGGCCTACAGAGCGCAAAATCTGAGGATTAAAGCTTTACGCCTAAGTATCTTGACGTCATTGAAATTAATTCGATTTCACTTTTGAGTACACCAATGTGTTTATAGGCCACACTTCCATCGGCGGCAATAAACCAGGTAACCGGAACTCCCATTCCAAAGTAGACCCGTGATTTTCCATCTGAATCAAAAAGATTTGGCCAAGTGATTCCATAATTCTCAACAAATTTTCGTCCATCTTCAATAGATGCTTCTTCAACATCCACACCAACAAGGGCTAACTTGCCTTGAGCTTTTTCATAGAAAGAGCGCAATATTGGTATTTCTTCTTTGCATGGGCCGCACCATGATCCCCACACATTAATTATTGCTGGGCCTTTGATCCCGTTGATTGATGCACCTTCACTACCATCTAAACAATCCAAAACTATGGAAGTTTTATTTAAAAAACTCGTAATACTTTCACAAGAAACTACTTGCCCTGCTATTTTTTCTGAAGGCGATGAACATCCTGCAAGAAGCAACACTACAAATACTATTGCTACTCTTTTCATCGAAAATCCTTATCTGTCTTTACTAACAACTTAGCCTTTGTGACATCCATTTCACCAATTCCAACGCTTGGGCACATCTTTGCGACGGGGCATGCACCACAGGCAGGTTTACGAGAATGACAAATACGACGGCCGTGCCAAATCATTCGCTGTGACAAATTTGTCCATTCCTTTTGAGGAATTAACTCACCAACAATACGTTCTACTTTTACTGGATCCATTTCTTTTGTCCAACCAAAGCGACGAGATAAGCGACCAAAATGTGTGTCGACTGTAATTCCAGGAATATCAAAAGCATGTCCTAAAACAACGTTTGCAGTTTTGCGACCAACACCTGGCAAGGTAATTAACTCTTCAAGCGTGCTAGGAACTTCACCATTAAACTCTTCGAGTAATTTAACCCCTATTCCCTTTATATGCCGGGCCTTTGCACGGTAAAAACCAGTTTGAAACACCAACTCTTCGAGCTGATGAATATCAGCACCTGCATAGGCTTTAGCAGTTCTATATTTCTTAAACAGGGCTGGAGTAACTGTGTTCACTCTCTTATCTGTGCACTGTGCGCTCAAAACGGTGGCAACAATTAACTCCAACGGATTCTTGAAATCTAGTTCGCAGCGGATCTCCGGGTAGGTCTTGCTCAATATTCGATACACAGCCCGAGCGCTTTTTCGGGTTTCACTATCTGCAGGCATAAGGCTAAAGTACTACCTGTGACCATAGATTTAGATGCCGTAAACAGAGCACCGCTCTTTACCGCCCTTGATGAAGCCGCTTCGGCTTCTCTTCGCGCACAAATGGATTTAGTGAAGATATCTAAAGGGAGCGTTTTATTTGCTGAAGGCGCAGATGGTGATCACCTATACGTAATCGTTGAAGGAAAGCTCAAGCTTGGAACTTCAAGTGGTGATGGACGTGAAAATCTTCTTTCTATCCTTGGACCTGGCGAAATGTTCGGCGAACTCAGCCTCTTTGATCCAGGCCCACGCACATCAACTGCCACTGCAGTCACCGATGCAAAACTTTTAAGTCTGGGACAAACAAAGCTTCTACCTTGGCTTCGCGAAAATCCAGATGTCGCACTTCACTTGCTAGCACGTTTAGCACAACGTCTTCGCCGCACAAATGAGGCTGTTGGTGATTTAGTTTTCTCTGATGTTCCTGGCCGTGTTGCAAAAGCGCTGCTGGATCTAGGTGAACGCTTTGGTAAGAAAACTGATGAAGGTTTATATGTTCACCATGATCTAACACAGGAAGAGCTTGCTCAACTTGTTGGCGCATCTCGCGAAACGGTTAATAAAGCCCTTGCAGATTTTGCAGGACGTAACTGGTTGAAGCTTGATGGACGTGCAGTTTTGATTACAGATTTAGATCGCCTGATTAAGCGCGGTAAATAGTTAGTCTGTAATTTCTACTGTCAATTCAATTTCAACAGGTGAATTCAATGGCAATTCCGCAATTCCAACTGCGCTGCGCGCATGCTTTGCACCATCGCCCCAGATTGCTAAGAACAGCTCACTGGCACCATTCACAACAACGGGTGCGTTGATATAGCCAGGAACACCGTTGACATAGCCAACAACTCGAACAATCTTTGTAATCTTATTGACATCTGCAACAGTTTCAACTGCAGCTAACGCGTTCAGTGCACAAACCTGAGCTAACTCTTTAGCGCGCTCAGGTGTAATTTCGCCATCAACTTTTCCCACTCCGGCCATTTCACCCTTCACAAGTGGAAGTTGTCCAGCAGTGAAAACAATATTTCCTGTGCGAATAGCTGGAACATAAGCAGCAACTGGCTTTGCCGCAACTGGTAGCTCTAGACCTAGTTCTTTGAGCTTTGCACGGACATCAACAGGATTCATGCAATTGCTCTTTTCATGTAAGCAACTAGCTGCTCGCCAGTTCCTGGAGCTGGAATAACTTGCACGAGTTCCCAACCATCAGAACCCCATGTATCAAGAATCTGCTTAGTTGCATGTGAGAGAAGTGGCACAGTTGCATATTCATACTTGGTCATTTGTTTAACGCTGCTTTCACTAGTGCAGAAACCACGCCACCATCGGCTTTTCCTGCGATTTTTGGCTTTACTGCTCCCATAACTTTGCCCATATCACCAGGGCCTTGGGCACCTGTTGATGCGATTGCATCCGCGATGATTGCTGCAATATCTGATTCACTGAGTTGGGCTGGAAGATACTTTGCAATAACTTCACCTTCACTCTTTTCTAGGGCTGATTTATCAGCACGTCCTGCATTTTCAAAAGCTTCAGCGGCTTCACGACGCTTTTTACCTTCACGAGATAGAACAGTGATTACTTCTTCATCACTAAGAACGCGCGCCTCTTTCCCGGCCACCTCTTCATTAGTGATTGCCGTTAAAACCATGCGGATGGTGCTTGATGTGATTTCATCGCGTCCACGTATAGCTTCCGTCAGATCTTTTTTTAGCTGCTCTTTAATGCTCATGAAGTGAACTCTACTGCTAGTAATTCAGCGATCTGCGCAGCGTTTAGAGCGGCACCCTTGCGTAGGTTGTCACCACAGAGGAATAAATCAATAGATTTCTTATCATCTAGTGATTGACGCACGCGCCCAACCCATGTTGCATCTGTGCCGACTGCATCGTTAGGTGTTGGAAATTTCATATTTTCTGGATCATCTAGAAGTGTTACACCAGCAGTTTTTTCAAGAAGCTTTTGTGCCCCTTTACGAGTAACTTCCTTCTTAAATGTTGCGTGCACGGCTAATGAGTGAGTTGTTAGAACTGGAACACGGACACACGTAGTTGAAACCTTGAGTTTTGGCATTCCAAGAATCTTGCGGGATTCATTGCGCACTTTCAGCTCTTCAGATGAGTAACCATCTTCTTTAAGTGAGCCTGCCCAAGGAATTACATTGAGTACAAGTGGAGCTGGGAAAGCTCCTAGGTTTTTAACTAATTTGCGAACATCACCAGCTACTTCGCCAGCGTTAGTTCCTGCAACGAGTGACATTTGCTCGCGCAAAGAGTCGATACCAGATTGCCCGGCACCTGATGCAGCTTGGTATGAAGCAACAACAAGTTCTTTCAATTCAAACTTCTTATTGAGTGCACCCATCGCAACAATCATCGAGAGTGTTGTGCAGTTGGGATTAGAGATAATCCCCTTAGGACGCTTCTTGGCCTCTTTTGGATTTACTTCAGGGACTACCAGAGGAACTTTTGGATCCATACGAAATGCTCCGGAGTTATCAACTACAACTGCCCCACGCTCTACGGCAATGGGTGCCCATTGTGCGGAGACCTCATCTGGCACATCGAACATCGCAACATCAATGCCATCAAATGCTTCTGGTGATAGCGCAACAACTGTGAGTTCTTCTCCGCGACACATCAACTTCTTACCTGCACTGCGTGCAGATGCAATTAATCGAATCTCGCCCCACACATCTTTGCGCTCGGACAAGATGCTCAGCATGACTGTGCCAACGGCGCCAGTTGCACCAACTACGGCAAGTGATGGTTTTTTTGAGCTCTTCTTTTTACTCATCGTCCAGTTCCTCCAAATACAACAGCTTCATTGCTATCAGCATCAAGACCAAAGGCCGCGTGAGCAGCTTTAGCACCACGCTCTAGATCTGCTTGGCGGCAGATAATTGAAATACGAATCTCTGATGTTGAAATCATTTCAATATTTATCCCAGCCTCTGACATTGCGCCAAAGAAGGTTGCTGTAATACCTGGGTGTGAGCGCATTCCAGCGCCAATAAGTGACAATTTACCGATTTGATCATCGTATTGAATGGAGGCGTAACCAACTTCGCCTTGGAGCTTTTGCAAAATAGCTGTTGCATCGACGCCTTCATCTCTTGGCAAAGTAAATGAAATATCAGTAAGGCCAGTAGCGGCAGCTGAGACGTTTTGAACAATCATGTCGATGTTGATGTCAGCATCGGCAATAGCTTGGAAGATGCGTGCAGCAACTCCAGTTCGGTCCGGTACGCCGACAATCGTGATCTTTGCTTCGCTCTTATCGTGGGCGATGCCTGAGATGATTGCTTGTTCCATTTCTCCTCCTTGTGGATGATCTTTGACCACCCATGTTCCTTCATTGGTTGTAAAAGATGAACGTACGTGAATAGGTAAGTCATAACGGCGGGCATACTCAACGCAACGCAAGTGCAAAACCTTTGCACCACTTGCTGCCAGCTCTAGCATTTCTTCATATGTAACTGTTTTTAACTTACGTGCATTTGGCACAACTCGTGGATCAGCACTAAAGATTCCATCAACATCTGTATAGATCTCGCAAACATCGGCCTCTAGAGCCGCAGCCAACGCAACTGCAGTTGTGTCACTGCCCCCACGACCAAGAGTTGTCACATCTTTTGTATCTTGTGAAATTCCTTGAAAACCAGCAACGATTGCAATTGCACCTTCTGCTAACGCTTCTTGAATACGTCCTGGTGTCACATCGATAATGCGAGCGCGACCATGTGCTGAAGTTGTAATCACGCCAGCTTGAGAACCAGTAAATGAACGGGCTTCATGTCCTAAATTTGTAATCGCCATTGCAAGAAGAGCCATAGAGATTCGCTCTCCAGCCGTCAGCAACATATCTAGTTCTCGCCCAGATGGAATCGGCGTGATCTGCTTAGCTAAATCAATGAGTTCATCGGTTGTATCGCCCATTGCTGAAACAACGACCACGACCTGATTGCCATCGCGCTTGGCTGCCACAATGCGATTGGCAACGCGCTTCATGCCCTCGGCATCGGCCACCGAGGAGCCGCCATACTTCTGAACGATCAGTCCCATGGCTCAATGGTGGCGCATAGATTTAAATGGCGCTAACCGTTTTTCAGATTATCTTAAATAATGAGACAATGCGCGTATCAAATAACGAGATTAAACGTTGCGCCGGCCTTCAAATGCTCGGCCCAGCGTGACTTCATCGGCATATTCGAGATCCCCACCTACTGGCAGACCACTAGCTAAGCGAGAGACCTTTATATCTAGCGGCTTAATCATGCGCGCTAAATAGGTGGCCGTGGCTTCGCCTTCAAGGTTGGGATCAGTAGCCAAGATGACTTCAACGATTCCAGGATCTGCAAGTCGGGTCATGAGTTCTCGGATACGCAACTGCTCTGGACCAATTCCATCGATAGGACTTATTGCACCACCGAGCACGTGATACTTACCGCGAAATTCGCGTGTGCGCTCAATTGCAATCACATCTTTACTCTCTTCAACAACACAGATCAAGGTGTTATCGCGTCGTGGGTCACGGCAGATGCGGCACTGATCTTCCTCTGAAACGTTTCCGCACTCCACACAAAACTTCACGCGCTCTTTTACTGTGCGAATGGAATCAAGTAAGGCTGTTGCCACTTCAGCATCTGCTTGCAAAATATGGAAAGCAATACGTTGAGCAGACTTTGGACCAATTCCTGGCAGACGACCTAGCGCATCGATCAGGTCTTGAATTGCACCTTCATACATACCTGACATTAATTATTTACTCTCAATTACTTTTGCGCCAAGTTCTTGGGCAAGCAGCGCTGTCCCTGAGAGTAAAATCTTATCTGATGGAGCCTCTGATGTGCGAACCTCACGTGCTGCAGGTGTATTGGTATCAATAGATGGATCGACAACGCATTCAATCTTTCGATCTATGCCAACGACATCCACAAATGCCTTGCGCAAAATCTCATCTGATTCTGATCGAACAAATGAATCTCTAGCTCCTGCATTAACAATTCCGATGGTGATTGCTGTGTCATCAACGGCCAATACTTGTGCTGAAGCAGAAAGTAGTGACCAGGTCAGTCTGCGGCGCTTCTTCACATCTTCAATGACATCTGGCCAGGCACGACGAAGGGCTGCAATATCAAAGGCACCAGGGGCACTCGTTACCTTGGCTGCAGGTACTTCTGCCTTCACCTCTGCTGGCGCAGCCTCTGCTTTTACTGCAGCAGCTACTGCTTCTTTCTTCTCAACAGCTTTTGCTGGCGCAGGAGTTGTCATCGGTGCAATGTTTTCTGCACGCTCTAAGCGCTCAATACGTGAAAGCATTCCTGATTCACCATTATCACCAATAGGCAAAAGTATGCGTCCGCAGATCAGTTCCAGCATCAAACGTGGTGCTGTAGCACCGCGCATCTGAGTTAAACCTTCAGCAGCAATATCTGCAGCCCGTGAAAGATTAGCTGTTCCAATTCGGTTAGCTTGATTGCGCATACGTTCCATTTGATCATCTGGAATATCGCGCAGGATTGCATTGCTTCCTGAATCTTTAAGGGCATCAACAATCATTAAGTCTCGAATGCGCTCCAACATGTCACTTGTAAAGCGGCGTGGATCATGGCCAGATTCAATGACTCGATCAATAGTTTTAAATAGCGTTGCCCCATCATGGGCTGCAATTGCATCGATGGCATCATCGAGTAATGCGCCATCGGTGAAACCTAATAACTGAATTGCAATTTCATAACTCACACCATCTTTACCAGCACCAGCTAATAGCTGACCCAACACAGAGAGCGCATCACGTACTGAACCACCAGAGGCCCGTACTACAAGTGGAATAACGCCTTTAGCAACACTGACGCCTTCATGATTACAAATCTTTTCTAAGTGCGCAGCAAGAATTCCAGGTGGAACTAAACGGAATGGATAGTGGTGTGTACGAGAGCGAATAGTTGCAATCAGCTTTTCTGGCTCTGTTGTAGCAAAGATAAAAATAACGTGGGGAGGCGGTTCTTCAACAACTTTCAAAAGTGCATTTGCAGCACCCGGTCCGAGTTGGTGCGCCTCATCGATGATGTAGATCTTGTAACGGCTTTGTACTGGTGCAAAGAAAGCTTTATCGCGAAGATCGCGTGCATCATCGACTAAACCATGTGTGGCTGCATCCAATTCAATAACATCAAGTGACCCTGGACCGTTTGCAACGAGATCATTACATGATTGGCACTCACCACATGGGTTAGGTGTTGGCCCTTTAACGCAGTTAAGTGAGCGTGCCATGATGCGAGCGCTAGAAGTTTTTCCGCAACCGCGTGGACCACTAAATAAATAAGCGTGATGTGTGCGCCCAGATTCCAACGCATTTGAAAGTGGAACTGTTACATGTTCTTGTCCAATGACATCTGCAAAAACAGAGGGACGATACTTGCGATACAACGCTAAAGACATCGTGTGCTCTCCTCTACTCTTCGACGCAATTCCAATTACTTAACCCTATTAAAGGGACCCCTCGCACACCCGCCAGAGCGGACCTACCCTTGCTGCATTCCTGCCCTGGGGGAGTTCAGTACGGATAACGCCGTACGAGGGATCTGGCGTAATCATAGTTATAGCCACCGATAGAGTGCTCCCCTCGGGAGGATTCGCATAGCGGCCGAGTGCGCACGCTTGGAAAGCGTGTATAGGGCAACCTATCGAGGGTTCAAATCCCTCAT
>JAPLBK010000068.1 GCA_026392775.1 Actinomycetota bacterium | reverse complement strand
TTTACACATTATTCTTATGCAATCCGTGATGCTGCAGAGATTTTGAAAGCACCATTGATTGAAGTGCATTTATCAAATCCAATGGCACGTGAAGAGTTTCGTCACACTTCAGTAATCTCAGGTGTGGCAACAGGGACAATTGCTGGTTTTGGTCCCAATTCCTATGTTTTAGCGATTAGCGCCCTTAAATCCTTGCTTGGCTAAGTCGAAAAATCGGCTGGTAAATGCGGGTATCCTTAGTCTCTTGTCATTGACAATCAATGGCCGTAAATAGTCACCTACTGACATGAGTGGAGCTTGAACTGTGGCAACAACAGCTGATCTAAAAAATGGAATTACTCTTGAGATTGAAACCCAGCTGTGGACGGTCGTAGAGTTCCAGCATGTTAAGCCAGGCAAAGGACCAGCTTTCGTTCGTACCAAGCTTAAGTCAGTTCTGACTGGCAAAGTTATTGATCGAACATTCAACTCTGGGGTGAAGATCGATATCGCTATTTTGGAAAAGCGAGACATGCAGTATTTGTATAAAGAGGGTGATGACTTCGTATTTATGGATAGCAAGACTTATGACCAGATAACTATTCCTATGGTTGTTGTTGGGGATATGGCCAACTACATGCTCGAAAATACAGATGCAGTAGTTGCAATCAACGAAGGAAATCCGCTCTATATTGAGTTAGCCGCATCAGTTCCTTTGCGCATCACCTACACAGAGCCTGGAATTCAGGGAGATCGCTCTTCTGGTGGAACTAAGCCAGCAACAGTTGAAACAGGAATTGAAATTCAGGTCCCACTCTTTATCAAGCAGGATGAAATCGTCATGGTTGATACACGTGATGGGTCATACCAAGGCCGCGCAAACTAGTGTCTGCTCGCAGTAAGGCAAGAAAGCAAGCGTTAGACCTGCTTTTCGAAGCTGATATTCGTGGGACAAACTCTTTAGAGCTTCTCAATACTAGAGATATTCTTGAAGAAGGTCCTGATGCTAGACCAATCCGTGAATACACACGCTTACTTGTTGTTGGTGTCAATGAAAACACTCGGAAAATTGACGAACTTATTACAACCTATGCCCAAGGCTGGGATATGGATCGACTTCCAAATGTTGATCGCAACATCTTGCGTTTAGCCATCTATGAGATTTTGTGGGCTGCAGATATTCCAGACAGTGTTGCTATAGATGAGGCTTTAAGTTTGGCTAAGGAGCTCTCTACCGATGAGTCATCTGGCTTTATCCATGGTGTTTTAGGTCGAATCTCATCACTTAAAGAGAACTTGTCCCTTTAGTTTCAAAGAGCAGTCTATTTTGGGCTAGATACAGACGAAGCTCTTCATCGCTGCAACCTATGGTGATGGTCAGAAAATCAATATCACTTTTACGCAGAGACAAGATTTCACCATTGAAGTCCTGGCGTTCTTTAATGATTCCGAAAAGGAATGAGAATAGGATCTTTTGAGTAGTTGCGGCATTGCCCTCAGCGTGAGAAAGAGCTCTCACTCTGCGCAGATCAATCATGATCTTTTTTTCAATGCTGTGTGTTGGTGAAAGGCCAGTGAGGAGATATGACAAAGGGACTTCATAAAAATCCGATAATTGGGCTGCTTTCTTCACACTCAATGTTCTATCCCCGCGCTCATAGGAGCCAAGGGCGACTGCTCGCAATTGCTTGTGGCTTTTGCTTTCAACATCGGCCAAAGTCAGATTGCGGGAAATGCGGATTGATCGAAGTCGTGCGGCTATTTCTTCCATTTCTATGTTCATGGAGTAAGGCTAGGGATGTGATGCCACACCCATTTTTGGATATCCACAGAGCCCGGCAGTTGCTGATATAGTCTGCCCCGCATCCTTTAACGACCCATCCTGCGAGGTGGGGAAGGAGATTTATATGAGCGTAGCCCTGTCCGCACAGGATATTTCACGTGCGTTGACCCGTATTTCCCATGAGATTCTAGAAAAAAATCATGGTTCATCAGATATCACAGTCCTAGGTATTCCGACCCGTGGTGCTCACTTGGCTGCGCGCATAGCAGCGATTATGAACTCCATTGAAGGCAGAGAGATTGCACATGGAACCCTAGACATCACCTTATATAGAGATGATCTGCGCCTTCGTGCTCCGCGCGCAATCATGCCTACATTTATTCCACCTATAGGAATTCAAGGGCGAGATGTCATCTTGATCGATGATGTCTTGTATTCAGGGCGCACAATACGCGCAGCATTAGATGCTCTCGGAGAAGTGGGACGTCCACGCACGGTGCAATTGGCTGTTCTAGTTGATAGAGGACATCGCCAGCTGCCTATTCGAGCAGATTTTGTAGGAAAAAACCTTCCAACGTCAGAGAAGCAATCTGTAAAGGTCTCTCTGACTGAAATCGATGGCATCGATGAGGTTGTTATCGAAGGAGAGGCAAACTAATGCGCCACCTACTCTCCATTAACGATCTGAGTGCGACAGATGCTATTGGAATTCTCGATACTGCAACAGAGCTAGCACGCATCAATGATGGGCAAGTCAAGAAGCTACCAACGCTACGGGGTCGCACAATAGTTAACCTCTTTGCAGAAGATTCAACGAGAACTAGAATCTCATTTGAAGCCGCAGCAAAGCGTCTTTCAGCCGATGTTATTAATTTCTCAGCTAAAGGTTCGAGTTTGAGCAAGGGTGAATCACTCAAAGACACGGCGCAAACTCTGCAAGCTATGGGCGCAGATGCTGTGGTAATTCGCCATTCTGCATCAGGTGCTGCGCAGCGTTTGGCTGACCTTGAATGGATGTCAGGAAGCGTTATCAATGCTGGCGATGGCACACACGAACACCCTAGCCAAGCTCTTCTAGATGCCTTCACGATTCGCAAGCATCTAGGTAAGGGAGCAAGTGATCTGACTGGGTTGCGCATTGCCATCGTTGGTGATGTTCTGCACTCTCGTGTTGCACGCTCCAATGTATTACTACTCTCAATGCTAGGCGCGGATGTCGTTCTAGTAGCACCACCAACATTGCTTCCAGTGGGTGTTGAAAATTGGCCAGCAACGATTTCTTATGACTTTGATGCAGTAATTCCAAATGTTGATGCAATCATGATGTTGCGCGTGCAGCAAGAGCGAATGACTGATCTCTTCTTTCCTAATTCACGTGAATATTCACGCTACTTCGGTCTTAATTCAGAGAGAATGGCAGCTATGGCAAAACACGCAATTGTCATGCACCCCGGACCAATGAACCGCGGATTAGAAATAGCTGCAGATGTTGCAGATAGTGCACGTTCAGTCATAGTTGAACAAGTAACTAATGGAGTCAATGTGCGAATGGCAATCTTGTATGTATTACTTGCCGGTGGACCTCTAGAAGTAGGGAGCAACTCATGACTGAGCAACGTTTCTTACTTAAGGGTGGGAAAGTACTTGGTGGTAAGGCCTCTGATCTCTTAATTGCTAATGGTCGAATTGAAGCAATGTCAGCATCAATTTCAGATGAAGCAGCAACTATTATTGATCTTAAGGGCAGTATCCTCTTGCCGGGTCTTGTTGATTTACACACTCACCTGCGTGAACCAGGACGAGAAGATAGCGAAACTGTTGCAAGTGCTAGTCGCGCCGGCGCAAAAGGTGGTTTCACCGCACTTTCTGCCATGGCTAATACTTCACCGGTTGCAGATACAGCTGGTGTTGTTGAGCAGGTGTATCGCTTAGGACAAGAAGCTGGATTCTTAGATGTCTTTCCAATCGGCGCCGTCACTCAAGGACTTAAGGGTGAGCAACTCTCTGAAATTGGTGCAATGGCCGATTCGCTGGCACGTGTGCGTGTCTTTAGTGATGATGGTAATTGTGTCTTTGATCCTCTTGTCATGCGTAGAGCTTTGGAGTACATCAAGAAATTTGATGGCGTCATTGCACAACATGCCCAAGAGCCTCGCTTAACCGTAGGTTCTCAAATGAATGAAGGAGTTGTCAGCTCAAAGCTGGGATTAAA
>JAPLBK010000035.1 GCA_026392775.1 Actinomycetota bacterium | reverse complement strand
TGTTATAGAGACCCTTGGCAACACCATCTGAGTTTTCAGTCCATCCTTGGTGAATCAAGACAACCACAATCTCTGCGCCAGCCTCTTTAGCCTCAACAATTGCCTTGTTGACGCCTACGACACCTGGATCGATTTGAATTGTCTTCTTAGCACCTGATGCATCCTTGTAATCAAGGTTTCCAGGAAATACCTGCTCGATTGTCTCTGGAGTATTAGCTCCAACGATTCCAACCTTAAAGCCACCACGATCAATGATTGTGAATGCCTTTGCAGCCTTGGTGCCTGATTTAAGAACAGCTAATGACTCAGAACCGTAGTTAGAGACCACCCACTGGAAATCAGATGCGCCGATAACCTTTTGAACGTGAGCCAAGTTGCGATGAGATTGGTGGTGCTGCGCCAATATTGTCACCAGATGAAAGGGTGATTGTGGCAGCTGCTGCCTTGCGATCTGCATCAAAATTGCTCATGAGGAGAGGTGTTCCAAATGAGCTTCCAGTTTCAATCGCTCCGTGCAAATCGCTAAATTGCAATAGCTGCAAAACGCGGTTGCTGGCAGATGAAACCTTAACTAATTGAGCTGCAGTAAAACTCTGCTTAGAAATTCCTGGCTTAGAGAAACCATAAGCATTAACTGCTTGAACAGTTGGGGTTCCTCCTGGTTGACCAACAACTACAGGCATTGTTACAACTGAGTGGTAGCTAGCTGGAACATAAATTGGGCAAGAGCCAGCACCAGCTGAAACCACATAACCAGTTACTGCTGGTGAGACATCACTAGCTGGTGTCCACTTAACAACAACACCACGCGTGCCTATATAAGAGGTGACATTTGTCGGAGCACCCGGCAGCGAATATGTCGCAGCCTGCGCCGTTGGAATTAGTAGGGAGACTAATAATGCGATGGCTGTGGCAAGTGCGCCAAAGCCTGTGAATTTTCTTGAGATAAGGGTTTGTTTCATGGCCTTATCTAAGCAGTACTCAATTTCGCTTAAGTGTTTTTTAGGTAACGACATGATTACTGCAGAGTGAAAAAGGTTACGACAAGCCCAACTTTAAAAGCTCATCGCGCTTAACACTCTTAACCCGAGGTTTACCCTTTGGCTCACCCGCAGCCACTTCAGCCTCATTAATCTTTTGCCACGCACTTTGATCAACAACTACCTGATGAGTCAATAATTCTGAAATATTACCAGCGCCTTTAGGTGTTTTTAAATCACTGATCATCAGTTCAACAACTGCTGCTGCATCTGATTTATTAGTGCCAATGACTCCTGATGGACCACGCTTTGCCCAGCCAACAACATACAAATTCTCGCTCACGCGTCCATCAGTATTAACAACTTTGCCGTTTTCATATGGCACACCATCAATACCAGCAGCTTGATAGCCAATAGCTGTAATCACTAATCCACACTTAACAGTGACATCTCCGTTGGGGGTTGAATACACAACGCCTTCAACGCGATCTGTGCCAAGGATCTGCTTGGGGGTGTGCTGAAAAAGAAAGCGCATCGTGCGCTCATGTTCATTTTTTTGTGATTCTGCAATCAAAAGCATTGCATCCAGGTTGCTTTTCACTTCTTTTTCAGGCTCTGCACCTGCTCGAACTATCGCAGCATCAATATCTTCTTTGTTAATGACAACATTGGTGTGTTCAAGCTTTGGTAGCTCTCTTAGTTCTGGGGAAGTAAAAGCTGCGTGCTCTGGTCCACGGCGAGCGCTGATATAAACATTGCGCACAGCACTAGCTTTAAAGGCAGCAATTGCATGATCTGCGGTATCTGTTGGATCTAGCTCATTTGGTTCAAGTGCCAACATACGTGCAACATCCATTGCAACATTGCCAGCGCCAATTACGACAGCTGTATCGCAAGCAAGTGGGACCTTCACATCAACATAATCTGGATGTGCGTTATACCAAGGGACAAAATCTGCCGCCGATAGCGAACCAGGCAAATCTTCTCCTGGTATTCCAAGGCTCTTACCTAGGTGTGAACCAGTTGCGATAACAACTGCGTCATATTTTTCTTTGAGTTGAGCAACGCTTATCTCGCTGCCAATTTCAACGTTAGCAAAGAGGCGAAAGTTAGGATCAGCTGCAATCTTTTCAAAGACTTTAGAGACTGTCTTTATCTTTGGGTGATCTGGTGCAACACCGCTTCGAACTAATCCCCATGGTGTGGGAAGACGTTCAATCATGTCTATTGCAAAAGTGCGATCCTCGTTTTGTTGATTGTGTAAGGCCTGCGCTGCGAAATAGCCCGCTGGTCCTGCGCCAACGATTGCTACTTTAAACAATGGCACGGCCAACTCCTTTAATTATCTTTATGGCGGAGACGAGGAGATTTGAACTCCTGAAGGGTTTAACCCCTTACCTCGTTAGCAGTGAGGCGCACTCGACCGGGCTATGCGACGTCTCCGAGTACAAGGGAAGTTTAGCGTGTGGGTGGTTGGCTACCAATTCTCTTCACCATTACGCTCACCATATGGAAAATTCAGACAAAGCGTTGGATACCGGCAGCAAGCGCGTTTATGACGTTGCGCCATCAGAGATGTTTGGCGAGTTCATGAAAACTGGTTGGGCGCCAACGCCTTTGACTGGAATCGTTCAAGATGAAGTAATTCCTTACTGCGTTACACGCAGAGCAGATCTTTCCGCCACTTTCTCTGGCTCAAGAGTTGTATTACCCGGTGGTGAGTTAAAGCAACGAAGTAATGACACTGATTACCAATTCCGCCCTCATAGCGCTTTTGCTTACTACACCGGCGTGCAGGGTGTTGAAGCACAGCCTGGTTCTGTATTAGTCATGGAGCCAACGAAAGAAGGCCACACTCCTATTCTTTTTATTAACCCACGATCTACTCGCGATACCGATGCTTTTTATCGAGATGCTAAAAATGGTGAGCTCTGGGTTGGTCGCCGTTTCACAACTGATGAAGCTGCTCAGCGCTATGGCATCGAAGTGCGCGAAGTGAGTGAACTCGAAGCTTTCCTAAAAGGTAAAACTGCGGTTGCACTTCATGGCTATGACGAGATTGTGGATGCAAAGGTAAAAAAGCATGCACGCGATGAAGAGCTAATCAATTTTGTCTCTGTTGCACGCCTTATTAAAGATGAGTATGAGATTCGTGAGATGCAAAAGGCAGTTGATGCTACGCATCGTGGGTTTAGTGATGTAATCCGAGTTCTTCCTGCAGCTGTTACCACACCACGTGGTGAGCGTGTTATCGATGCCGCCTTCTATGGCCGTGCTCGTGTTGAAGGAAATGATTTGGGATATAACACCATTGCAGCCTCTGGTTCACATGCATGTGTGTTGCACTGGAACCGCAACGATGGTGAAGTTATACCTGGTGATTTATTACTCCTTGATGCTGGAGTTGAAGTTGATTCTTACTACACCGCCGATATCACTCGCACATTACCTATTAATGGAAAGTTCTCACCAGCTCAACGCGCCCTTTATATGTTGGTCTATGAGTCACAAAAAGCTGGAATTGCTGCCATTAGAGCCGGAGTTCCGTTTTTAGATATTAACCGTGCCAGTCACAGCGTTTTAGCCCAAGGTTTAATCGATATGGGAATTATCAAGATGAGCCTTGAAGAAGCGATGGATCCAGCTGTTGGATTACATAAGCGCTGGACTCTTCACGGTGTGAGCCACATGCTCGGCATGGATGTTCATGACTGCGCCCAAGCACGCGCAGATCAATATCGCGATGGGGTTCTTGAAGCAGGACTGGTCTTAACTGTTGAACCAGGTCTTTACATCCAACTCGATGATGAGCTTTTCCCAGCTGAATACCGCGGTATTGGTATTCGTATTGAAGATGATGTTTTGGTGACAGAAGATGGTTTCATTAACTTGTCTGAAAACATTCCCCATCACCCAGATGAGATTGAAGTGTGGATGGCCTCACTGCGCTAACCCATTATTTTTTCGGGGCCAACTTGCACGTAAACACAGGCGTGCTCATTAGCTGGATCGGCT
>JAPLBK010000034.1 GCA_026392775.1 Actinomycetota bacterium | reverse complement strand
ACTCTTCGACGAACTCAGTTGCAAAAATGTTCTCCCTCGTTGTTTGCAACACCAACGAAGTGAAAAGCCCTCTAGCGACGCTAGGTTCCAGGTCGAGAGCGGCACCTGGGCTAACGGCTTCGAAATGCTTATGCAGCGAGTTCGAAAGCTTGCTGATTAGTGTCAGCAGTTATTTTTTGCACGGATTATTGGTTTACGAGATCATTCCGGCTTCCTCGGCCCGCTTCCCCTGCCTCAACATCCAAAGTCGAGACCGTTCACCCCCAAGTTTAAAACTTGAAAGAAAAGAAACGTAATTCTTTCATCGCTATGTAGTTGTCAAAGTAATTCTTAATTACTTACCGTCGCTAAATCGCACCCAAAAATTGGGCGAACTAGGCGGCGGTGAGTTAAGTGTAAGACATAAAACGGGCAAGCCAAAATCGATGAAAAAACTAGTCCTCGTAACGCTTAGATGCGCGCCCACTCTTTCCTGAAGAACCTCTAGAAACTACGCGTGCAACTTCGCGATCAGCCTCACGGGCTTTTAAGGCCTCACGCTTATCGTGGGCTTTTTTACCTCGAGCAACTGCGATTTCAATCTTTGCTTTTCCATCTTTGAAATACAGAGAAAGAGGAACCAGCGTGGTGCCAGAATCTTTCAGTTTTCCAATTAGCTTATTAAGTTCATTTTTGTGAACGAGAAGCTTGCGATCACGACGCGGGGTGTGATTGGTCCAGGTACCCTCTGTGTATTCAGGGATATGAACGCCACTGAGCCAGAGTTCTCCGTCATTAATCATGGCAAAGCCATCGATGAGCGATGCTCGACCGAGTCGTAGTGATTTAACTTCTGTGCCTGTTAAAACCATGCCACATTCAAAAACATCCTCGATTGAATAATCGTGGCGTGCCTTTTTGTTTTGGGCAATGACTTTGCGGCCAACTTCTTTAACCATAACCGCATCACCGCCCTTCCTTATTTGTTTGCGTTAAAGGATTACAGGGGCAATTCTCTCACTAGATGTGAAGGCTTTAGACCTTTAGGTAGCGGCGTAGCGTGATTACCGATGCAACGGTAGAAACCACTAGGCCTGTTGCCAGCAAATACGCTGATGAGACCCACACTTCTCCCCAACCAAAGAAATTGGTGAAGGACAAAAGTGGGGCGACTTTGGAATCAATAACAGCCTTGAGACCAGCCAGCAATCCAGTTGCTAGTGCCCAACCAACGATTGCTGAAATGATTCCTTCAAGAAGAAATGGCAGTTGAATAGACCAGGAGGATGCACCGACAAGTTTCATCACTCCAGTTTCACGCCGGCGATTAAAGGCCGCAATTCGAAGTGTGTTGCTAATTAACAATGCAGCAGTTAGTACTGAAGCCAGACCAACCAGTAATGCACCATTTCTCAATACACCCAATAAGTTAAAGAACTTTTCCAAAATACTGCGCTGATCTTGGACAACATCTACTCCAGGTCGACCCGAGAATGCGCTAACAATTACGGCAAACTGGGTTGGGTCCTTTAATTTAACTCTAAATGATTCAGGAAGTTGATCTGCAGTTACATTTGCTGCAATTGCAGAATCCTTAAAGCGCTCCTGGAAACGGCTAAATGCCTCTGATTGAGATTCATAAAACAGGCTATCCACTGCCGGCATAGTCTGGAGATCTTGTTGAATTTGCAGTCGTTGTTCAGAAGTAACTACGCCACCTGAACATGATGGCGACTCAGAAAGTGATCCACACAAGAAAACTGATACTTCAATCTTGTCATACCAATAATCCTTCATTGCACCGACTTGTGCATTAGAAAGCAAGCCAATTCCTAGTAATGAGAGTGAGATAGCTGTCGTAACAATCACGGCAAAAGTCATCGTCATATTTCGACGCAGGCCAATACCAACTTCGCTTAAAAGAAACCGTGCGCGCATGTTGTGCCCCTTATCCCGTGTATCCATAGACACCGCGCACTTGGTCGCGGATGACGTGGCCTAAATCAAGTTCAATAACACGCTTGCGCATCTGATCCACAATTCCTGCATCGTGCGTTGCCATCAGAACCGTTGTTCCCTCACGGTTAATGCGATCAAGTAATTTCATGATTCCAACAGAAGTCGCTGGATCTAAGTTACCAGTTGGTTCATCAGCAATTAAAATCGGCGGGCGGCTCACATATGCACGTGCAATTGCCACGCGCTGTTGCTCACCACCGGAAATCTCTGAAGGCAAACGATCACCCTTATCTTCAAGTCCAACTAGTTCTAATACTTCAGGAACTTCGCGATTGATCTCTTTTTGGGAATACCCAAGGACATGCAGAGCAAATGCCACGTTTTCTGTAATTGTCTTATTAGGTAGCAAGCGAAAATCTTGGAAAACAGTTCCAACCTGGCGGCGAAGCTCAGGAACCTTGTGCGAAGCAAGTGTTCCTAAATCCTTGCCTGCAACATGAATAATTCCATTTGAAGGGCGCTCTTCACGCAAAATTAATCGCAAAAAAGTAGATTTACCCGAACCTGAGAGTCCCACAAGGAAAACGAACTCACCTTTAACTACTTCAAGATTTACTGAATCAAGGGCTGCACGTTCTTGTCCTGGGTAGATCTTTGTGACGTTCTCAAAGCGAATCATGTAAATCTCCCATTGCATCTGCGGCGCGGATATCGGGGAATCCGCTCTCGGCCTGATGCATAGTTTATGGAAAATTGAGGCAAATGCGGGTATGTAACGCGCATGTGAGCCTGTGAAAAAATGTGATTTATGCTTTAGGCAAGGAAATTACGAACTTCTGCGCCACCTGATGCCAGCTTCAATAAATTCATCGATTTCACCGTTAAGAACCGCAGAAGTGTTTCCTGTTTCATAATCAGTACGTAAGTCCTTCACCATTTGATACGGCGCTAAAACATAGGAGCGCATCTGATTTCCCCACGAACCAGAGTTATCGCCTTTGAGGGCGTTAATCTTTGCCTGCTCTTCTTGACGTCGGCGTTCCAATAATTTTGATTGCAAAACCGCCATAGCAGTTGCCTTGTTTTGAATTTGTGATCGCTCATTTTGGCAAGAAACAACAATGCCGGTTGGAATATGGGTGAGTCGAACTGCAGAGTCAGTCGTGTTAACACCTTGACCACCTGGACCAGATGAGCGATAAACATCCACACGCACTTCTTTTTCATCAATTTCGACATGATCACTTTGATCAACCACCGGCACAACTTCAACACCAGCAAAAGAAGTGTGACGACGGCTTTGACTATCAAATGGTGAAATGCGAACTAAACGATGGGTTCCTTGCTCCACAGATAATGTTCCATAAGCATACGCAGCGCTGACTCTAAAAGTTGTTGACTTAATACCTGCTTCTTCAGCATAGGAAGTTTCTAGGACATCAACTTTAAAGTTATGGCGCTCGCAGTAGCGCAAATACATTCGCATAATCATCTCTGCCCAATCAGCTGCCTCAACTCCACCGGCCTCTGATCGAATAGTTATCAATGCATCACGATCATCATATTCACCGTTAAGTAGC
This sequence comes from Actinomycetota bacterium, assembly GCA_026392775.1. Next base: position 45,480 of record JAPLBK010000034.1, on the reverse strand, counting down.
GTCTGAACTTCTAATTCACCGATTGACTTCTTAACTGCATCTAACTCTCTTTCAGCATCTTGAATTCCAGATCCATTGGGCTCACTTGCAGCTAATTCGAAGAGAATGGGCAGATCTTCAACGCGTTGGCGCAGACCAGATAGCTTGGCAATCTCTGATTGCACGCGCGATAAACGGCTCGTAATCTTTTGTGCACTCTCCGGGTCATCCCATAGATTAGGAACTCCCGCTTCTCCCTCTAACTCTGCCGCTTGTTTGCGCAGCTTAGGAAGGTCTAAAACCTTTTCAATTGAAACAAGGGTCGCGTCAGTTTCATTAATCTCTAATTGATATTCACGCGCAGCCATAGTGCAAGGATAGCGGAGAGCGCGTTAATGAATAACCGATGCCCCGCGGCCTTTAGTGCAGGCGAACTCCAAATAGATAGAAGCCCTCTTGTACTTGATTGGTACTAGCGGCGCTGGAATACAAATGAGCTGAGCTTTTAGAAGTAAATGGCACCATGAATGGAAATTTTACTGTGGCATATGTAGAAATCTCAACTGAGGTTCCATCACACATGAAATCTGTCAGCACTATCCCCTGTAGTTCTTGACGCTTCATTGAGGAATCATCTGTGCTCCAATTGTGTAACTCCAACATCACATCCAGAACAGCTTGATTACAATCAATTGGTATTGCTGAATGTTCACGGTTATTGATAAGTGCAAGAGGGGTCGTGGCCATTGTGCCTTTTCCGGTGTAATAAGAATCGCGATCAAGGGTGTGAACTCCACGCATTGCAGCTGCTTCTGTGGCTTGAGTTAAGGAGCGCTTTGCAACCATGACAGTTGCAATATCAGTCATCACCATCAAAGCCGCAACTGTCACAACAAATAGCCCAATAATCACCACACTTAGAGATCCACGATCATCTCCAAGCTTTGATTTCCACCCTATTTCCATGGACTGATATTTTCCTGTGCTGATGCTTTAATAGTGCGATGAGATTTACTATCAAAAAAGGAAATCCTTAATCGAATCCGGCTATTAGCTGATAAGCATGGCATTCGTGAGCATTCATAGTTAACGTTTATTGATTTGATTTCACTTGACGTCAGTCCTAAATGCTGTGCAATAAGTTCAATGACTTGTTCAGAAACTACACGGCCGGAATAGTCACTATCACTTGCGGCATAAGCACGAACTCCTTCTCGTGCCATCACTCGAATTACTGCCTCATTTCCACTCACAGATGCGAAGCTGTTGAGATATATGAACACTGGGATGAAGAGTGGAATAGCCAGTGCGACAAATTCAACGATGGCGCTACCGCTTTCATCTCGCAATCTCGAAATCAATTCAGGCTTTCCATAACTGCTGCACCATTTACTTCAACAACAGCATTACCACCAAGGAGTGCGACTAAACCTGGAACTAACTGCGGTAATGAATGCTTTCTGCGAGTAATCAATAGCTTCATGTGGGTAAATGAATCAGGTGAACTCAATTCAATAACTTGATCTGAACTAGTAACTACTCCGCTGATTGCTCTACTTGAGGCATCACTTTGAGCCAGAGCAAAGTCGCTGTTGCGAAGATTGGTCGCAACTATGAGTTCAACCGAGATGAGAAAGAGGAAAACTAGAGGAATGAGAACAAGCGAGCTTTCAACATTGCCGCTCTCTTGCCTAGCTTTGCGCAAAAGGTTTTGATGAAAGGCTCGTGTAGACATGGTTATCGGATCCCATTCATTGCATCGAGAGAGTTCTTAAGAATTGCGGTTAAGCGAGGTGCGGCAATAGTCCAGATTGCAGTTACTAGGCCGGTGGTCATGAGGACTACTAAGACCCAACCAGGCACATCGCCCTGTTCATCTCTTAACTGTGAATAGAACCTCTTGTGGGCTTTAACAAGGCCTTCGCGCAGAACTAACTCTGCATCAATCATTGATTTCATTAATTGATTCATTTGCTTCTCTTCTCATTTCTTTTTGGTGGTGGGTGAAGATTGAGTGACGCTCAATCTTGTTCTAGCTTTCTAACTCAATAAGCCTGAAGAATGCGGCTGTGCACAACTGCACCTGACTAAAGAAGCACGTCTGCATCTGTCCACAAGCATTCACACTCTGGGTGCTGCGGGAAATGCTGTAACTGGGGATTGAGCGCATCTAGGAAGTCCACAATCAACTGAGCAGCTTGTAGTTCACTTTTGCCTGTATCTATAAATTTCAACGCAGCATGTGCCGCCAGAGCCGCAACTTGGTGAGCAACTGCGATCGGGAGCTCATCACTTGTTCCAAGTGGAATAGAGAGTTCAGCAACACCCACCCGATCAGCTTCAATAAGTGAAAGACAACGCCGGCATGGAGTACTGCCGGGTTGAACAAAAGGTCCAACTGTTGCCACATGACCCGGTGCTCTGCCCACAAAGAAGTGGTCTTGCCCATCGCGTAAAAGATGCTCTACATACTGTGAATCAAAGCTGCCGCAGATTATTCGTAAATTCTTCTCTGGAACAACAGGCTTTGGTGCACCTCGTTGAGCAAGTGCAAAACTAGATGCCACGGGAAAGAGTGACCATTCCCGTGCTAACTCTTCGATTCTCTTTTTATAGTTAAGACCTAAGTCAGTTGTTCTCAGTGATCCTGAGCCTAAATCACTATCAACAACCGTTGGATGTTTGTATGAGGCAGATAAAGAAATCCGAGTATTTGTCACACCACTTGCCAAGAGAATTGAAAAGAGCAAAGTTGCTGTTCGTGAGTTACCAATAATTTCAACACCAAAATTCTGGCGCGCAGTCATGACATCCACCCCGCCATCTCGAACTCCTTGAATCCACGTGGCTTGACTTAACTCTGGCGCTAAACGTTTTTGTAGCTGACTAAAGGCAGCATCAATACTTTGGTCTTGTGTGTGAACAGCTCGGGATTCAATTGCTGATTGAAATCTATTATTGAGCTTTATTGTTTTGCGTTGTGTGTCAAGAAAGTTTGCTGCCAGTAGCTCATCAATAATGGATTCGATTATTTTGATTGGAATTCCCAGTTTTTGAGAGATTTCATCACAGTTCAAGATCCCAGTGAACTGCTCAATAATTGATCTGGCCGAAGAGTGCTTAATCGCAACCCCATGAGTTGAGGTGGCCATCGTGATAGAGCTTTCCTGTGTTGAGGTTAATGAACTAATAAAGACGCCGTTTTTTAGACGGGGAAAAATAGGGGCCGCACTTGATGTAGTAGTCATGGTGCAAGGGTTGCTAGCCCAAGGGCTTTGCATTTTTACTTCCTCATAACCTGTGGAGCGCCCCGGTTAATTACTACTCTGTGAGATGTGTCATCACTGGTTGAATACGTGCAATGGCATGAAGAAACCCCCACCTTCGCTTAGGAAGGTGAGGGTTTCTTTTAACGCTAGACGCTCACATCTAGGTGAGCGAAATTTAATTACTGTGCTTTGCCGAGGATGCGATTGACCTTGGTGCCACACACTGGACAGATGCCCTGTGCCATGCGCCGACCAGATTCAGAGACCTTTACGGTTCCCTCAAAATCACGCTTCTCTTTGCACTTAACGCAGTAAGCGTCACCTTTGTATGTCTCAACTGCCATTTTCTTGTCCTCCGTTCGACGCTTGCAATCCCTAAGGGGTTGCTCCCCGTGCGGGGCGAGCGTTCTGTTAAGTGAGACGATACCCCTCGACACGCTCAATCGAGGGAAAGTAGGCGCGTTTGTGGAGGAGTTTTTTCAACCCTTGGCCAGGAGCTTTTTGAGCGCTTCTGGGGCTGCGAGCGCAGTTTCAGCTGCTTCATAGCCATCCAGGTAGGCGCTGGCGATCTCGGCCCTAGGAAATCTGGCCAAAAGCTCCTTGAACTCTGCCCCATGGTCGAAATACTCAAGGTGGATGGCTTCATGAAAGAGGACATAGTCCAGGGCGTAGTCAGGGGCGCCTTTGAGTCGATCAGAGATACGAATGCTTCGATCCACACCTGTGCATGAACCCCAGCGCTCGCGCATCCCTCGCCAAGCAACTGTTGCTGGGCGAAGGGAGATTTCTGGGGCTAGTTCGCTCAAAAGCTCCTCTATGCGTTGGGCTAGGCCCTCTTCACTCATCGTAATAGCGGCTTCTTGGGCCCGAATCTTGGCCACCATCTCTGGAACCATCGCCCGTTCATCGGCTTTACTCATTCTGGCTGGGATTGAGACAACAATTCGACCCCCCTGGCGATAAGCAGAGATGTTTTTCTTTCGCCGAGTGGATCTAATAACAATGATTTCGCCTTCACTGATTCCCGGAAGTGTGTTCTCACTTCCAAGATCTTCAAATGCTGGGGTGTCCATAGAGAGCACGGTATCTCCCATCCCAGATACGCCATGGAAACCTCAACCACGTGTTGAGAGATTTTTACAATCAAAGAGAAAAATAAATCTCCATTACACGAGAAAAATAGGTTGTGTCAAAGTGCCTTTCAGTTGATTCTCAAGCCAAATACATTTACGTTACGACTACGAACTCCTCGGATAACTGTTCTATATCAGCAAGGGGAAGGCTGATACAGAATGAGCGGCCGGGGAGTTCGCTTTTCTATCTGTGGCTTTTATAGGCCCGATAAATCATCAGGAATTTCAATACTTGCCAGGTAACTTTGCGGCGTTAATAGATCATCAGAAGTCGGCAAGATTCCACTCCAAATTCGATCTCTGCCTTCGAGTTCTTTCACCTCACGAACTGCCTTCCAAAACGTGGAAGCCTCTCGTGAGAGCTTTGGGGAGACCTGCAAACCAAACATCGTTGCAAATAACTGTTGAGCAGGTGCTGAAGTTGCTCTACGGCGGCGCAAAGTTTCTTGCAGCGCAACAAGATTAGGAAGTCGATCTCCTGCAGCAAGTGTGACTACTTCTTCACTCCAGCCATCGATGAGAGCGAGGACTGTTTCTAACTTTGTTAAGGCTGCGCGTTGTGCTGGAGTTTCCTCTGGTGTGAAAATTCCTTCATTGAGAGCAATATTAAAACTCTCTGGATTAGTTGGATCAAACTCCTTACCCTCTTGTGAAGCGTTATCAAAGACTTCTTGTGCTTGACGCTGAATAGCATCGATATCAATGCGGATTCCTTTTCCATAATCTGAAATTGCTGTGCGAATATAAGAAATCAGCCATGGGTTGTGAGCAAATAACCGTGCGAGCGCGCTTTCACGAAGTGCATGAAAGATGCGAACCTCATCCATAGGAATATTGAGATCTTGTCCCCACTCATCAATATTTTGTGGAACAAGAGATGGGTAGACAGGCTCTACTAATGGCAATCCCACATCGTGGGTGCCAGTAACCGATGCGGCTAATCCGCCAATGGATTGGCCCAGCTGTGTTGCGATCAATGAGCCAATAAAGGAGCGCAGCAGCGTGGCAATCATTCCCACTGGGATCTGCATGGCGTTTTCAGCCTCGCTTTGGCCTTCTTCACCATTGGCATTGTTGAGTAGCTCTGAAATGGCAGCGGCTAAGCCCGTTGCTAAAGGCTCAACAGATACTTGCCAGCCATTTAAAGTTGTGTCGACCCAATCGGTTCTAGCCATCGCAGGATTTCCGGTTGTACTTGTTTGTGAAAAATAAGTTGCTTCATTGAGCCACAGCTCGGCAATAGCAAATGCCTCTTCTATCTTTGCCACATCATTAGCACCAATAGGGGCTGAGCCCTTTGCAGTGACAAACTTCTTTGCAGTATCTCGAACAATGATTTTTGGAAGTGCTTCTGTGGTTGCAGAAAACCCTGGGGCGCTCATACCGAGTGTAGAAAACTGTTGTTGGATCTGTTGTTGCATCTGCGCCATCATGGCTGCGAAATCAACTGACTCGCCATCCTTATTTTTTTCAGGCTCATCTGAACTATCAGGTGTAAAACCAAATGGCGACATGTGTGAATCCTCCCAGTGCTGTAACCAGATAGCCATCTGATTTCTTCCCAAACTCAATGAGTTATTTGTGAGCAAGTTAATAATTGAGCATCTTTAGCACCCTTCGCCCGCACAAGGTAGGCTGGCCCTATGTCTAACTCCTTTATTGCACTCATCTGGTGGGTTGTCCCCGCTCTGGGTTTGAGTGGGGCTCTTCTCTATGTTTTATGGGTAACTAAATTTGAAGGAAAGTTCAAGCAAGAAACCCAACGCTCTGTTGGCCAATTTCAGCGCTTTCAAGATTCACTACGTGATTCACAGGCCCGTGATGTTGCAGCCGATGCAGTGCAACCCCCGACAGCTCCAAGTTCAGTAGCGGGAAACAGCCGAACCCAAATCATTAAGCCCGATTCTGCTGATGATTCTTTTGATGATAATCCTTTCCTGAAGAAATCCTAAAAGAACGCTCCCAGACTGTGCGCTTTTCACCGCTTCCACGAATAGCAAGAATTATTCTCCTTCTCTTTTGTGCGCTAGCACTTATTGCTCCATTGCCTTATGTCATTATTTTGCCAGGGCAAGCACAAAATATTTTTGACAAATTAATTACTATTAAAGATCAAAAGTCATACCCAGCGAATGGTCGTATTGATTTAATGTCAATCAGAGTCACAAATCCAAACTCTTGGATAATTGGACCTGAAATCGTGTACTCATGGATCAGGGCTGATGAGGCTGTCTATCCACGCGCTGCAATCTATCCACCTGGTACCACCCAGAAGAGTGAAGATAAAAAAGCCAAAGCTGACATGGTTAGCTCGCAAGACACTGCTAAAACTGCAGCACTCTCTTTTTTGCGATTACATCCGCAATATGGCGTTGCCGCAAATGATTTGCGCATAAAAAATATTGCATTTGATGTCAAGAAAACTGGTGGGCCAAGTGGTGGCATGATCTTTGCCATCGGCGTTATTGAATTGTTAACTCAAAAGGATTTACTGCAAGGCCGCCACATCGCAGGAACGGGCACGATTTCAACAGATGGAAAAGTTGGTCCTATTGGCGGAATAAACTTGAAGATCTTGGCAGCCTATAAGGCTGGTGCCACTCTCTTTTTGGCCCCTGCTGGCAACAGTGGAGAGATCGCAAATATTCCCCCTGGAATCAAGGTTGTGACAGTTGCCACCTTGGCCGAGGCCATCGCCGCCCTATAAAGGGTGAGAATGAAGCTTGCGCGCTCTTGCGCTAGCGTATGGCCATGACAAGTAATTCAACTTCACAGTTCAATTTCAAAGGTCGACGCAGTCCCCTGACACTAACGATCACAATTTTGGTTGTTCTCTCAGGAGTTCTGCTCTCACTCAGTGGTTTCTATGCTGATTGGTTATGGTTTAAATCAGTTGATTTCACTTCAGTTTGGACAACAGTTCTAACGACCAAGATTTTTCTCTTCGTAATAGCCGGATTGCTTACTTCATCAACAATTTTACTCAACATCATCATTGCCTATAAGCGACGTCCACTCTATGTTCCCTTAAGCATCGAAGCAGATAATCTCGAGCGCTATCGTGCACAAATCGAACCGATTAAGCGCTGGGTTGTTCTTGCACTTGCTGTGGGACTTTTCTACTTTGCTGGTACATCAGGATCTGCGCTTTGGGAATCTTGGTTGTTGTTTAAGAACTCAACTAGTTTTGGTGTGAAAGATCCACAGTTCAATATGGACATTTCTTTCTTTGCATTTAAATTACCCTTCTATCAAACATTAATTGCTTGGGGTATCTCAACTTTGGTTCTAGCAATTATTGCTTCAGCTGTTATTCATTATCTTTATGGTGGAATTCGCCTACAGGTTCAAGAAGACCGCACAACTGTTGCTGCACGCGTGCAGCTCTCAGTTCTTCTCGGTGGCGTTGTCTTAATGAAGGCGGTGGCTTACTGGTTTGATCGCTATCAATTAGCACTTAAGGACAGTAAGTTGATCACCGGTCTTACTTATACCGATGTCAATGCAACTCTTCCTGCTAAAGCGATTCTGGCGGCAATTGCCGTTGTGTGTGCGCTGCTATTTTTCGCGAACATCGTTCGTCGTTCATGGGTGCTACCAGCTGCAGGAACTGCACTCCTTGTGGTTTCTTCAGTTTTGATTGCAGGGATTTATCCAGGAGCTATCCAACAGTTCCAAGTAAAGCCAAGTGAGTCTTCTAAGGAAGCACCGTTCATTCAGCGCAATATCGATGCCACTCGCGATGCTTATGGTTTGTCCGGCGTTGAAGTCAGCGATTACCAAGCAACTCTGACAACATCTGCTGGCCAGCTCACTAAAGATGCTGCCACTATTGCAAATATCCGCTTGATGGATCCCAACGTAATTTCAGCTACTTTCCGCCAATTGCAGCAGATTAAGCCTTATTACACATTCCCAGAATCCCTTGATATCGATCGTTACACAATAGATGGCGTGAAGCGCGATGTGGCAGTTGCAGTGCGCGAACTCAATATCGCAGGTAACCCATCACGTAATTGGATAAATGACCACTTGGTCTACACACATGGATTTGGTTTCGTTGCCGCCTTTGGTAATGCGCGAGACACCGATGGGAAGCCTTCATTTGCAGTTGGTGATTTGCCACCTACTAAAGGTCTTGGAGATTTCGAGCCACGTGTTTACTTCGGTGAAAACGTTCCTGATTACTCAATCATTGGTGGCGTTAAGACTGATAATCCAGTCGAGTTTGACTATCCAGATGATGCATCAGCTAATGGTCAAAAGAACGTCACTTACTCAGGTACAGGTGGTGTTCCAGTCGGCTCCCTTGTGAACAAGATTGTTTTTGCGTTGAAGTATCAGGAGCAACGTATTTTGCTTTCTTCTTTAATTAATAAAGATTCAAAGATTCTATATAACCGTAATCCACGTGAGCGTGTGGCAAGAGTTGCTCCATGGCTAACTCTTGATGGCGATCCCTATCCAGCCATTATTAACGGCAAGATTTTATGGATTATCGATGGCTACACCACTAGTGCTGGCTATCCATACTCAAGACAAACCTCACTTTCTGGCGCCACAACTGATGCATTAACTACTAACTCAACATCAGTTACAGCTCAAAGAAATCAGAACATTAACTACATCCGTAACTCTATTAAGGCAACCGTTGATGCTTACGATGGCACTGTTTCTTTGTATCAATGGGATGAAAAAGATCCAGTTCTTGCAACATGGAGCAAAGCATTTCCTGGAATAATTCAACCAAAGAGCAAGATTTCAAAGTCTCTGCTTGAGCACATCCGCTATCCAGAAGATATGTTCCGTGTGCAACGTGAAATTCTCTCTTCCTACCACGTGCAAACAGCGGCAGCTTTCTACGGCGGACAAGACTTCTGGCGCGTACCTCGTGACCCATCAACTTTTGGTGGTAATGCCGGTGCACAGCCTCCTTATTACTTAACTCTGCAGATGCCTGGTGAAGCTAAGCCAGAGTTTGCATTGACAACCCCATTCGTTCCACGCGGTGGACGTGAAAACTTATCTGCATTTGCAGTCGTTAACTCAGATGCAGGTCCTGGCTACGGAAAAATCACCGTGCTTCAACTACCTCGAAGCACAAACGTGGCTGGACCTTCCCAGGTAGCCTCAAACTTTGAAGCAAAACCTGAGGTTGCTAACTCGCTTTCACTTCTTCGCCAAGGCGGGTCAGATGTTGTGCTTGGTAACCTGTTAACTCTGCCAGTTGGTGGTGGCCTACTTTATGTACAGCCCGTCTATGTTCGTGCAACTGCAAATACTGCTTCATATCCATTACTACAAAAGGTTCTAGTTTCCTTTGGAGATCAAATTGGTTATGACGACACATTAAAAGGTGCACTCGATCAAGTATTTGGAGGAAATTCTGGAACAACATCAACATCTGGAACCACAAATACAACAACAGGAACAACTAATTCATCTCTTGCTAACGCACTCGCTAGTGCTAAGCAGGCATACTCTGATGGGTTAGCTGCACTTGCAAAGGGTGATTTCGCTGCTTATGACAAAGCACAGAAGCGATTAAAATCAGCACTTGATTCAGCGATTAATGCGCAGAGCAAGAAGTAAATAAGACCGATTTGGTCTTTATCTATTCATGCGCATAAGATTGCTTCACCGACGCGGGGTGGAGCAGCTCGGTAGCTCGCTGGGCTCATAACCCAGAGGTCGTAGGTTCAAATCCTGCCCCCGCTACTACGCACAACAGTATGAAAGATCTCGCTGGTGGAACATCCACTAGCGAGATTTTTTATTTGATTCGAAGTGAGTTAGTAACTACAAAGAGTGAAGAAAGCGCCATTGCCCCTGCAGCATAAATTGGTGTTAACAGGCCAAGGGCTGCAATAGGTAAGCCAATGACGTTATAGATAAGCGCCCAACCCATATTCAAGCGGATGATCTTTAAGGTTTTTTGTGAAAGCTTGAGCGCTGAAATTACACTTCCCAAACCTGAGTTCATCAAGGTGATGTCAGCTGAAGAAATCGCTGTGTCAGTGCCAGTTCCCATTGCCATAGATAAATCAGCGGCGGTTAAGGCTGCAGCATCATTGATTCCATCGCCAATCATTAGAACGCAACGCCCTTCGGCCTTTAACTTCTCTACGATCTGCAACTTAACCCCTGGCATAGCTACAGAAACCACGTGCTCACTATCAATTCCAACAGTTAAAGCAACTGCGGCAGCAACCTCTGCGCTATCTCCTGTTACAAGCCATGGTGTGATTCCCATTGACTTTAGATTAGTAATTGTCTCTGCTGCATCGCTCTTTAATTGATCGCCAACAGCAAAGACAGCTAAAGCAACGCCATCCCATGCTAAAACTGAAACTGTTAAACCTGCACTCTGCCCAGCTGTAACTGCTGCCTTAATTTCTGAGTGAAAATCTGTGCAGCTGTGTGCAACAGCTGCTGGTGAACCAATTAAAACCACAGGTGATTGAGCTCCAAGATTCACACGACCCGCAGCTCCAGATCCCGGTGTAACTGAGAAGTCTGTGACCGCATGGTTCTTTGCACCAGCAGCAAGTGCGTAGCGAGAAATGGCCAGAGCAACTGGGTGTGAATTTGCTGATTCAATGGCATTTGCCGAAGAAAGTATCGTTGTTTCATTAATCAATGATGCGAAAGATGCACCTAGCACTGCACCAGCAGGCGCAGAAATAACTGCGTTCTGCACATTCATAACACCCTCTGTAAGTGTTCCAGTCTTATCAAAGACGACTGTGTCCACTTTACGGGCAACTTCTAATACTCGAGGTTCGCGCAGAACTATTCCACGTTGTGCGCCACGTCCTGATGCAACAAGTAATGCAACAGGTGTTGCAAGCCCCAGAGCACATGGACAAGCGATTACGAGCACGGTGATTGCTACAGAAATAGATTGTGTGAGGCTATAGCCGCTGTAATACCAGCCTACAAAAACTCCAATTGCAAGTACTGTAACAATCGGAATGAAGACTGCGCTAATTCGATCTGCTAGGCGCTGTATAGGTGCTTTAGTACCTTGGGCACTAATGACCATTGCTGTGATGCGGGCAAGTTCAGTATCACTTCCCACTCGTGTGGCCCGCACAATTAATCGGCCGTTGTGATTAACCGATGCACCAATTACTTGAGATCCAGGACCGACATCTACAGGTTTTGATTCACCTGTAAGCATTGAGTTATCAACTGCGCTCTGACCGCTGACAACAATGCCATCAGTTGCAACACGATCTCCTGGTCTAACTTCAAATTCATCACCGATTTGTAACTGCTCAATTGGAACAATAAGTGGGAATCCCCCACGAACAATCGTTACCTCTTTATTACCTAGAGCTAAAAGAGATGAAAGGGCCGCACCCGCTCGTACTTTAGCTCTTGTTTCTAAGAAACGTCCCAAGATGACAAAGAAAATAACACCGGCAGCAACTTCGGTATAAACATCGCCCTCACCAGTTGAATTTGCATAAATCGACCATGTAAATGCTGCAATTGAACCCATTGAAATAAGGTTGTCCATAGTTGGATGCTTGAGATTTCTTAGTGCAGCACGGTGAATTGGCCAAGCAACAAGCAGAACAACGGGTGCACTGAGTGCAATTACGAGCCATGCAGTGGCTGAATAGAGTGGATGTGGGAGTCCAAATACATCTAGCTGATCATGAATCCACATATCTATGCTGTGATGCCAACTCATAACCATGGAGAGCGCTACTGCAGGAACTGCAAAAATGAAGGCGAAGAATAAGGCGCGTGCTGATTTCTTACTGTGCAAAGTTACTGCCTGTGCATCTTGCAAAAGACTGGCTTTATATCCAGCTTTTTCAACGGTTTTGATTAATTCTTTTATATCCATATCGGCAGGTGCCAAAACGTGTGCGGTCTCTGTTGCAAAGTTAATAGTTGCTCGAACACCTTCCATGTTGTTGAGCGCTTTTTCAACTGCATTCACGCAGGAAGAACAGGTCATTCCCTCAATAGCAAGGGTTGTGGGTTCTAAAATCGCTTCGGTTGCCATGTCCGCTTACCCGTTCAGCGCTTTGATGAGAGCTTCATGTACTGCCTTGTTTGTAGAAACTCCACTGCCACCAAATGGACCGTGCTCACCGGAAGTATTTGTAAACACTCCTCCAGCCTCACGAACAATAATATCTAATGCTGCCATGTCCCACACTGCAAGAGTTGGTTCAATAGCAATGTCTACCGCACCCTCTGCGACTAATACATGTGACCAAAAATCACCCATTCCACGGGTGCGCCATGCAGTAGAGAGAATTGAGTTAAAAGCCGTTAAGCGCGCGCCAAAACCAACAAAATCTGAATATGCAACTGAAGCGTCGGTTATCGATGAAACTTGTGAAACTGCTAATTTTCTACTCTGGCCATTAAAGGTGACATATGCACCTTCACAACATGATGCATACCAACGTCGCGCAAGTGCTGGAGAACTTGCGATTCCAACTACAACTTCTTGTGTGCCATCTTCAGCAACTTCAACAAGTGCAATAAGTGTTGCCCACGTAGGAACTCCACGCATAAAGTTTTTAGTTCCATCAATGGGATCTATAACCCAGTAACGCTTAGCCCCTGTGATGTCACTGCCAAACTCTTCACCCAGTAATCCATCATTAGGGCGATGAGTTGCAAGTGCTTCACGGATTGCAATCTCTACAGCTCGATCTGCATCGGTAACTGGTGTGTTATCTGGCTTGGTAGTGATTACTAAATCTAAAGATTGATAGCGATCAAGAGAGATTGCATCTGCAATATCTGCGAGTAGGTGTGCCAAAGCTAAATCTTCGGCGTACTTACTTTCGCTCATTTTCTATTCTTCCCTTAATCAATTCTCACGTTAACTCTATAGATTGAATACTAATCCTCTGGCACAAATACTGCTTGGTCCTTGACCGATAACAATGAACGAAGGCTGCTCAATCTGGCTGCTCTCTCGGGGTCAACTACCCCGTTAGGCGCAGCCCATGCATCAAGTTTGCAAGAACTCTCAGCGTGTGAGCAATTCGACAAACACGTTGCAGCTACAAGTGAGAGATCTGTGAACGCATCAACAATTCGATTTACATCGATATGAGACAAGCCAAATGCTCTTATTCCTGGTGTATCAATAATCCATCCATCGTCTGTATCTAGTGCAAGTGCAACTGCGCTAGATGATGTGTGTCGGCCGCGACCCGTTGCCTCATTCACATCACCAGTTAAGCGATCGGCATCTGGAACAAGTGCGTTAATAAGTGTTGATTTACCAACACCTGAATGACCCACGAGAACAGAGATTTTGCCTGAAAGCATGTGGTGCAGCGCTTCTAAATCTTTCTCACGAGAATCACTCTTAATTGCAGTGTGCAGGATTTCAATATCTAACTTTGCATACTCAGCTAAGAACTCAGGAACTACTCCCAAATCTGTTTTAGTGATAACTAACTTTGGTGTAATACCTTCGGTAAAGGCTGAAACAAGGAAGCGATCAATAAGGCCGCGACGTGGTTCAGGATTGAGCGCAGCAACAACAATGACAAGTTGATCTACGTTTGCAACAATTGTGCGCTCAACTTGCGCAGCATCATCAACAGTTCTGCTCAGTGAGTTTCTGCGCTCATTGACTGAAACGATACGAGCCAAACTTCCTTCATCACCAGTTACATCACCAACAAGAGAAACTCGATCACCCACCACAACAGATTTAGGTCCAAGTTCTCTTGCACGCATTGCAGTGATAATCACGCCTTCATCAGTAACACATGTTTGTCGCCCACGATCAACCCCTGTGACAAGTGCTGAAATGGCAGCGGAATGGCTAGGGCGATCTTTGCTTCGTGGGCGCGTGCTGCGTGCAGGTCTTACACGCGCATCTGATTCATCGTATTCGCGTGGGCTCATAGTTTGATTCTCTGACTAAGCAAGAAGGGAACTCCATAGACCTGGAAAATCAGGCAGAGTTTTACGAGTAGTTGCAATGTTTTCTACTTCAATTTCTGGAACTACTAAACCAATAACTGCGCCAGCTGTTGCTAGGCGGTGGTCGTCATAAGTATGGAATACACCGCCATGTAATGGTGCTGGAGTTATGTGAAGCGCACTATCTTCCTCAACTACATCTCCACCTAGAGCATTAATTTCACGTGTGAGGGCAGCAAGGCGATCGGTTTCATGCAAGCGAAGGTGGGCAATGCCGCGCAAATGTGACGGTGAATCGGCAAGGGCTGCAACTGCTGCAATAGATGGAGTTAGTTCGCCAACATCATGCAAATCAATATCAATTCCATGAATTACACCAGTTCCACTTAAGGTTAATCCGCGCTCATCCATTGAAACTTTTGCACCCATTTGCGAAAAGATTGAACGTAATTGATCTCCCGGCTGAGTAGTTGTCTTAGGCCAATCTGCAATGGTGACACTTCCACCACACACCATGGCAAGAGATAAAAATGGCGCGGCATTAGATAGATCAGGTTCGATTACTAAATCTTGTCCATGAAGTTTTCCAGCCTGAACACTCCATGATTGTGCTGCTGTATCAACTTCTACCTGTGCTCCAAAGCTGCGCAACATATCAACTGTCATTTCAATGTGCGGCATCGATGGAAGTTGACCACCTTTGTGTGTTGCAACAATGCCGTTTTCAAAACTTGGTGCAACTAATAAAAGTGCTGATAGGAACTGGCTAGATGCACTTGCATCAATTGTTAGAGCGCCGCCTGGAATCTTGCCAGTTCCGTGCAGTTTCATCGGCAAGCTGTATCGACCATCATGCTCAATTGAAATACCTAATTCCTCTAAAGCTTTAATCACTGGCCCCAGTGGACGCTCATAAGAACGTGGATCACCATCAAATGCAACATCACCAGTTGCAAGGGCTGCAAGTGGTGGAAGAAAGCGCATCACTGTTCCAGCGTTACCAACATCAATTTTCACGCCGCCGCGAAGTGGAGTGGATGTAATAATCCACTGAAGTTCTTCTACGCCATTAATGCTCACAGTTTTTTCTTCAATCCCAACACCCAGTGCACGCAAGCCTGCAACCATCAATTCGCTATCCCTGGAAACAAGTGGGCGGCGAAGAATAGATGGGGAATCAGCTTGGGCTGCCAATATCAATGCACGATTAGTTACAGATTTAGATCCGGGAATGACAACGAAAGCCTCTACTGGTTGTGCACCGCGAAAGAGCGCGGGCCAGTGTGCGTTGTTATTCATCATCGCCTAAGTCTATCGCGGCTAACAACACTCTCGTTTTACGCATATCCTTTGCACATGTGTGGTCGTTATGCGCAAAGTGCAGATATGCGCGAACTCATGGAGCAATTTGAAGTCATGGGCACAGCTCCTGGCCAATCCATTCCAGTGAATTGGAATATCGCCCCAACGAATCCCATTTATATTGTTCGCTCCCCTATAAAAGAACAAATTGAAACCAAGAAAGATTTGGCCATAGTTTCCTGGGGATTAATCGCTCCATGGTTAAGTAATATTGCAGAAGCAAAAACATCACAATCTCGAGCGATTAATGCACGTAGTGAGAGCGTTCATGAAAAACCAACCTTTAGAGATGCATTTAGACAACGCAGGTGTTTAGTTCCAGCCCAAGGTTATTACGAGTGGGCAACTGCATTAGGGCGCTATAAACCTAAACAAGCTTTCTATATTTCTTCTCGCGATGGTGCACAGCTCTCTATTGCAGGAATTTGGAGCAGCTGGCGCGCACCTAACGGTGAAGTCATTGAAAGTGCATCAATTATTACTCAAGAGGCACAAGGTGAACTAGCAACTATTCACAGCAGAATGCCAGTTTTCATGCCGCGAGATCGTTGGGATGCTTGGCTAGATCCTGAGAATAAAGAGATTGCGGATTTGCGAAATCTGATGGTGGTTCAATCCCCCGAATCAATAGTGAAGGCCCACCCCGTTTCCACGGCAGTTAACTCAGTTGCAAATAATGGAGCCCAGCTAACCCAGGCAATTGAATTGGGTGAGCCAGAGACCCTGTTTTAGCGATAATCTTTGCTAGCAATGACATCGACAGATTTAGTTAAAGAGAGCTCAGCGGAGCGAAGTGCCCGCTTTGAGCGAGATG
Organism: Actinomycetota bacterium; assembly: GCA_026392775.1. The sequence goes on along the minus strand of JAPLBK010000034.1, from coordinate 29,005 downwards.
CCCTTGCTTTCACAAACCAGCTCTATGCCGCAGCATTGCGATATACAAGAAATCCTGATGATGCTAAAGATTTAGTTCAGGATACATACTTAAAAGCCTTTGCTTCATTCCACCAATTTGAACCAGGAACTAATTTAAAAGCCTGGCTCTATCGCGTATTAACAACAACTTTTATCAATACCTATCGCAAGGACCAGCGCCGCCCTCAATTATCTGCCGGTGAAATTGAAGATTGGCAGTTAGCAGATGCTGCATCACACACCAGTAATCTAGGTAAATCTGCTGAAGTAGAGGCCCTTGAAAATCTGCCTGATAGTGACATCAAACGCGCACTGCAAGAAATCCCTGAAGAGTTTCGCATTGCCGTCTATCTAGCCGATGTTGAAGGCTTTTCATACAAGGAGATTGCCGAGATTGTCGGCGTGCCAGCTGGAACGGTGATGTCCAGACTTCACCGGGGAAGAAAACAGCTACGTGAGCGGTTAACAGAGTATGCAAAGGAACTTGGTTATAACGTTAAAGCCAAGCCTTCGGCTAAGAAATCTGACCCTGATGAGGGGGCAGAATCATGAGTTTCTCATTTGTAACGCCATGTAGCCAAGTTCTCAACTCCTTCGTTCTACTCATCGAAGGCAATATTGAGCCACCACAGATGCAGGTCATTGAAGTTCACGTTGCCGAGTGCCCTGCCTGTGAAGCTGAACTTGCCCACGAACGTGCGATGCATTCTCTTGTGCAGCAAGTACTACGCCGCACATGCATTGAAGAAGCACCGCAAGAACTTCACAGCGCCATCTTTAACCAAATACATGGCCAGGCAGCAGGGGCTTTTACTGAAGTTGTTACGCAGTTCAGCATGACTGAGATTTCTATCGAGATTGATGAGTTCGGCCAAGTCGAACACCGAGAAGTTACGATCGAACACACCGAAGAAATTCGTTACATCAATGAAGGCGATAATCCCACTTCTTAAGGTTTAAGCAGGTAAGTTATTAATCATGAAACCTACAGAGGAACTCATCGGGGCCGTTGGCTTAACGGTCATGACGGTGCGGGCTGGTGACACATCTGTTGCCATGGGAATTGGTGATCTACCAATCGTTTCTCAATCACAGTTGATTTCACTCATGGAGCATGCAGCGATTATCTCCATGGATGAGCATTTAGAGCCAGAAGAGACAACAATCCCCATTAGTTTTGAAATGATTACTTTGAGTCCATCTTCTATCGGTGCTGAACTGCGTGCAGTGTCTACCTGTATTGAAGTTGAAAATCGTGAATTGACTTTTGAATGTGAAGTTTATGAAGGTGAACGCCAAGTCGCCGCTGCCATGATAAAAAGATCGGCGGTGGAGCGAGTTTCATTTCTCGCCCGCACCGCCGCCCAATCTTTAATTGCTTAAGCTTTTTTAGTTGCCCAGAAAATCTCTGCAATTTCATCGATTTTTGTGATCAACTTATCTGCAACTGCAACATCTTGAGTTCCCTTTGTGCCAGCAGCACCTGCAAGCTTGGTTGCATCATTAAATAGTGAGTGCAGTTGTGGGTAGGCCTCAAAGTGTGGTGCCTTGAAATAATCAGTCCAAAGAACCCATAGGTGTTCTTTGACTTGGTGTGAGCGCTCTTCTTTGATTGCAACAGAACGTGAGCGGAAATCCGCATCAGAATTAGCTGCATATTTCTCCATGCATGCTTTTACAGATAGAGCCTCAATCTTTGCTTGGGCTGGATCGTAAACACCACATGGAAGATCGCAGTGTGCGTAGACAGTTGTCTTTGGTGCAAACATGTTTCTCCCCTTGTGAGCCTTCGATGGATGTTTAAGGCTCGTAAGTGCGAGACTACCGCCCATGAGCAAATTTGGCACAGTCAAGGTATCTGGAGGCTCCATGCTTCCCGCATACCGAGATGGGGATTGGCTCTTTGTCAGTTGGATAGATGGGGCCGCGGCTTTAAGCGCAGTTGGAAACTCAATACTCGGCAAGGTCGTTGTTGTTGAACGTGAAGAGAAACCAGGAATCTTTTTAGTTAAACGAGTTCAGAAGTTTCACAGCGGTAAGTATTGGGTTGAGGGCGATGCTAACGAGAGCACAGATTCGCGAATTTGGGGTTGGATAGATCCAGAGGAAATTCTTGGTGTGGTTCTATTTCGCTACAAGCGAGGCAAAAAACTCGTTTAACGTGTGAAAGCTTCGAGCATTAATGCTTTTTGCTCATCTTCATGCAAGTGATGATTTCCGGTTGCAGGTGCAGCTGTTGCTCTGCGAGATATGCGACGTAACATACGTGAACCAAATCCATGACCACCATGTTGTTCTGATGTGCGAAGTGCAATGTGTGACCATGGACCTTGATTTGCAGGTTCATCTTGCACCCACAACAAATTAGCACTTGGATGCTTATTAGCTTCTACAACCATTTCATCAATTGGGAGTGGATACAAAAGCTCAACGCGAACAATTGCAGTTGAAGTTTCACCCAGCTTTGTGCGCTCTGCTACTAGATCGTGATAAACCTTGCCAGAGCAGAAGATCACTCGAGAGGCGTTAGTAACTGAATCATCAGCAATTACTGGCCGGAAGTGTCCTGAAGTAAAATCACTCAATGCTGATGCTGCAGCTTTGAGGCGCAACATTGATTTAGGTGTGAAGACAATCATTGGGCGGCGAGCAGGGTTCTTTGCATGCCAGCGCAGTAAGTGGAAGTAAGAAGCAGGAGATGATGGCTGAGCCACAGTCATGTTTTGTTCAGCGCACAGTTGTAAGTAGCGCTCAATACGTCCTGATGAGTGATCTGGTCCCTGTCCTTCATAACCATGAGGCAAGAGCAGAACAACGGATGAGCGCTCACCCCACTTTTGAAGAGCCGATGAAATGAACTCATCAATAATTGTTTGAGCACCATTAGCAAAATCTCCGAATTGGCCTTCCCATAAAACAAGGGCCTCTTCGCGCTCAACGCTATATCCATACTCAAAGCCCATGGCGGCGTATTCACTGAGAAGAGAGTCAACAACAAAGAATTGATTTACATCAGATATTAATGCACGAAGTGGTGTCCACTCATTTCCATTTTCTTTATCAACGATCACTGCATGGCGGTTAGAGAAAGTTCCACGTCGTGCGTCTTGACCAGCCAGGCGGATGGGACGTCCTTCTTTAAGAAGTGAACCAAATGCCAACATTTCTCCAGTTGACCAATCAATTGAGGCATCATTGAGTGACTCAACGCGCTTAGCCAACTGTGGTGAAAGTTTTGGATGAACGCTGAAGCCCTCTGGGGTAGCAGTTTGAGTTGCAGCAATCTCACGAGCTAGCTCTTCTGGAATTGAAGTAACAATTGTGTTTGCATCCGCTGCTACTGGTGCCTTGAAGTTTGGGTTAGTTTCGGCACTCAAATTATTAACTGCAGCAAAGACGGCTTCTAGCTGAGTTTGGTAATCGCGTGCTACTTCTTCTGATTCTTCAACTGTGATGTCACCGCGACCAATAAGTGCTTCGGTGTAAAGAAGTCGTGTTGAGCGCTTTGCATCAATGAGTTTGTACATCAATGGCTGAGTAAAGCTTGGCTCGTCACCTTCATTGTGACCACGGCGGCGGTAGCAAACCATGTCAATAACAACATCTTTTTTGAACTCTTGGCGATATTCAAAAGCTAAGTGAGCAATGCGAACACACGCCTCTGGATCATCACCGTTCACATGGAAAACAGGTGCCTGAATAATCTTGGCAAAATCAGTTGAATAACGTGAAGAACGAGCTGCACTGGGTGCAGTAGTAAAGCCCACCTGGTTATTGACGACAATATGAATACTTCCTCCTGTGCGATATCCAGCTAATTGAGACATCTGTAGAACTTCTGCATTAACACCTTGTGCAGCAAAGGCTGCATCTCCGTGAAGCAAAATAGGCAGGATTGAATATGCGTTTTTAATATTGAGGCGATCTTGCTTAGCGCGAACAATGCCCTCGAGAACTGGGTTTACGGCCTCTAGATGTGAAGGGTTTGCGGCCAAATAAATCTTTGTTGTCGCACCAGAGTGCGCGGTGAAAACTCCTTCAGTACCTAAATGGTACTTAACATCGCCGGATCCTTGAACTTGATTGTCTGCATAGTGACCTTGAAACTCTTGGAAAATCTGTCCTGCTGATTTTCCGGCGATATTTGCCAAAACATTGAGGCGTCCTCGGTGTGGCATTCCAATACAGACTTCATCCAACTTTGTTTCTGCTGCAGATGAAATCACGGCATCGAGAAGTGGAATAACAGATTCGCCACCTTCTAGTGAGAAACGCTTTTGTCCAACAAATTTGGTTTGCAAGAAGTTCTCAAAAGCTTCGGCGCTATTGAGCTTGTAAAGGATTCGAAGTTGTTCTTCACGTGGAAGATTTTGCACTCCAACTTCAACCCGCTCTTGAATCCATTTGCGCTCTGCAGGATCATCGATATACATGTACTCAACACCTACTGTGCGACAGTACGAATCACGCAAGATTCCAAGGATTTTTCGTAGCAACATGAACTTCTGCCCGCCAAAGCCACCAGTTGCAAACTCACGATCTAGATCCCACAGCGATAAGCCATGGCTTTGGACATCTAAATCTGGATGGTTGCGCTGAACATATTCCAACGGATCAAAATCTGCCATTAAGTGGCCATTGGTTCGATATGCCTGGATTAACTGCTGAATACGCGCAGTCTTATCAATCTCTTCTTCATGGGCAAACTCTTTATCTGCTGCCCAACGAATTGGCTCATACGGGATATGTAAGGCTGTGAAGATTTCATCATAGAAACCATCTGCTCCCAAAATATATTCATGCATTCTGCGCAGGAAATCACCTGAAGTTGCGCCTTGAATAATACGGTGATCATAGGTACTTGTGAGAGTGACAACCTTGCTGATGGCTAGGCGTGCCAAAGTCTCCTCACTAGAACCCGCGAACTCTGCTGGGTAATCCAATGCTCCAACGCCCAGAATCAAGCCCTGACCCTGAACCAGACGTGGCACTGAGTGAACTGTTCCAATTGTTCCTGGGTTAGTAATAGACATTGTTGTTCCTGCAAAATCTTCAACAGTTAAAGAACCATCGCGTGCCTTCTTCACTACTGTTTCATAAGCGCTGCGGAACTGCGCGAAATCTAAAGATTCACAACCTTTTACTGACGGCACTAGGAGCTGACGTGATCCATCGGCTTTAGCTAAATCGATGGCAACACCAAGATTGATATGCTCAGGTTTTCCAATTGCTGGCTTTCCATCTAGTTCGCCAAAGAATGCGTTCATCTCTGGCATCGCACGAACTGCTTTGATCATGGCATAAGCGATGATGTGAGTGAAAGAAACTTTTCCACCACGAGCACGCTTCATGTGATTGTTAATCACGATGCGGTTATCGATCATTAACTTGGCAGGAACTGCGCGCACTGATGTGGCCGTTGGAACTGAAAGTGAGGCTTCCATACTTTGAACGACGCGGGCAGAAACTCCACGAATTACCTCAAGAGTTGAAGCACTCGGTGTACTTAAAACTGGTGCTGGTTTAACAACTGGATCAGCAGGCTTTGGTTGTGGCGCAGCACTTTCGCGCACGATTGGCTGAACGTGCGGAACCGGTGCAACGACCTCAACAGGTGCAACTGGTTGTGGAGCTAGAGCTTTTTTCGAAGCCTTTGGGACAGGTGGAACACCCTTTGAAACTGCAGTGGATGGTGGGGAAGGACTCGCAGGAGTGCCTGGTTTATTGTTTTTAAAGTACTCAACCCACGCAGGGTCTACAGAAAAAGGATCCTGCAGATAGTGCTCGTACATTTCATCGACGAGCCAATCATTTGCACCAAAATCCTGTGCCGACACTGGCGAACTCCTTCTTGGCGGTAGCTAGGTAAAGCCTATAGCCATGCGGGGCTGGCTTAAACTAAAAACTACTGCCAGAGCGGGAGATATAGACCGCACAATCACTACTTTTACGCCTTCTCCAGTTCCAAGGGCTCTATAGGCCTACGGCATGCTCGATCTCAGCCACTGCTTGTGAGAGATCTCCAACCACAGTCACGTCTTTGCACTGCTCGTGGTTCCACCCAGGCCCACCCAGAACCACACGTGGCATTGGCCTAATTGATGGAATCTCATTGAAATACTTTGGATTGGCATTTTTGGAAAGCTGCGCCCATAAAAACACAGCCGGTGGCGCTGATCTAGTGATGACTGCACACAATGCCTCAAGTGGAGTTCTAGATCCAAGAAAATATGTTTCAATTTTGCGCTCTGCCAGAGCAGCAGCAAGTGCGTGCAAAGCTAGTGAATGTACTTCTTCACCCACCGAGGCCAAGAGAACTGGACGGGCATTTACTGGTTTCTTAATCTCTTCAACTTGTTCACGCAAAATACCTTTGAGCACTTCAGTGAGCAGATGCTCGACTTCAACTCCGGTGCCACTTGCCTGCCACTCATTGCCCACTATGACCAAAAGAGGAACTATGACTTCAGACCAGGATATTTGAACCCCGTGTTGTGCAAAATCCTTGCGCAAAGCCGCTTCAATAAATTTCTTATCTAAAGCTTTAGCAGCCTTATGTAATGCGGCGACTAAATCGTCACGAACTACATAATCGGCAACAAGTGTTTCACTGCCCATTGTGCCTTTATGGTTTTTCGCCTGCTCGGCAGCATCAGCAGGTGAGACTCCATTGGTGATTAATCTGCGCATTAATATCAGACGGGCCAAATCCTTTGGACAGTAACGTCTATGTTCACCGCTCTCATGGGCAGATGGCCCAAGGCCATAGCGGCGATCCCAGGTTCGCAGAGTGGCAGGGGCCACGCCCAGTCGCCGAGCTACGGCTGCTACCGTCAGGTGCTCTTCTTTGGCTGCCACGCCCCAATCCTTACCTGAAGTGGGCAAACTCACCAGTTGAAACACGCCCATGAACAACCTTTGGAGCGTTGGGGCTTGAACAACCTATGGCGCGGTTGTACAGTATGGCAATGGCTGAAACATCACGTTTACCCCGCCCCGTTGCCGATGAATGGGAGTGGCAGTACCAAGGCTCATGCCGCGAGCTTCCCAGTGAGATGTTTTTCCATCCAGATGGAGAACGTGGTCCACGCCGGCGCAATCGTGAAAACACTGCAAAGGCAATCTGTGCAGCATGCCCAGTAATCGCAGCTTGCCGAGCACACGCACTTGCTGTGCAAGAGCCATATGGAATTTGGGGCGGTCTTTCAGAAGATGATCGCTTAACAATCCTTGGAAAAGAAGAGAGTCCAGATATTTCACATGCCTCATAAGTTTTAACTCTACCTCCTGAGTTGAAAAAGAAAAGCCCCGCAGATTTTTCTGCGGGGCTTTTCTACTGAGTTCTTTTCTTAGTGGCTATGTCCACCTGGACCATGTGAATGTCCATGTCCGCCTGCAGCTTCAGCTGCTGCTTGCTCTGCTGGCTTTTCAAATACAACTGCTTCAGTTGTAATAAACATCGCTGCAATTGATGCAGCATTAGCTAGAGCTGAACGAGTTACCTTCACTGGATCAATAACGCCATCTTTTGCAAGATCGCCATAGATATCAGTTGCAGCATTGAAACCTTCATTAGGCTTCATCGCACGAACCTTTGCAACTACTACGTATCCTTCAAGTCCTGCATTTTCTGCAATCCAACGAAGTGGCTCATCACAAGCTTTGCGCACTAAACGCACGCCCACTGCCTTATCGCCAGTAAATCCAAGATCGCCCTCTAGTGCATCGGCTGCATGCACAAGTGCTGCACCTCCGCCAACAACGATTCCTTCTTCAACTGCTGCACGAGTAGCTGAGATTGCATCCTCAAGACGGTGCTTCTTTTCATTGAGTTCTACTTCGGTGTGTGCTCCAACCTTGATGACGCAAACGCCACCAGCAAGCTTTGCAACACGCTCTTGTAGCTTCTCTTTATCCCAAGAAGAGTCTGAGTTTTCGATCTCTTTGCGAAGTTCGCTCACACGGGCAGCAACTGCTCCCTTGTCTCCAGCGCCTTCAATGATTGTTGTTGCATCCTTTGAGACCACGATGCGGCGAGCGCGACCGAGATCTTCTAAGGTCACAGCATCAAGCTTCATGCCAACTTCAGCAGAGATAACTTGTCCGCCAGTGAGCGTTGCGATGTCTTGCAGCATTGCCTTGCGGCGATCCCCAAAGCCAGGGGCTTTAACAGCAACTGAAGTAAATACTCCACGCATACGGTTAACAACTAGCGTTGATAGAGCCTCGCCTTCGATGTCATCAGCGATGATCAAAAGTGGCTTGGATGTAGCAGAAACCTTCTCAAGGATTGGAAGTAGTTCTGCTAATGCAGAGACCTTTCCAGCTGAGATAAGCACGTATGCATCTTCAAGAATTGATTCCATACGATCTTGATCTGTTACGAAATATGGAGAGATATAGCCCTTATCGAACTGCATACCCTCTGTGAACTCTAGATCGAGGCCAGTAGTCGATGCTTCTTCCACAGTAATAACACCATCTTTACCCACGCGATCCATTGCCTCAGCGATTAAATCACCGATGGCACGATCTTGGGCAGAGATAGTTGCAACATCTGCAATCTGTGCTTTTCCACTTACTGGTGTGGCTTGCTTGCGAAGGTTCTCTGAAACTGCAGTAACTGCAGCTTCGATTCCTAGCTTAATATCCATTGGCTGCGCACCGGCTGCAAGGTTACGTAGACCTTCTTTAACCATAGCTTGTGCAAGAACAGTTGCAGTTGTAGTTCCATCACCAGCAACATCATTAGTCTTAGTTGCTACTTCCTTAACTAGCTGTGCTCCCATGTTTTCAGCAGGATCTGAAAGTTCGATCTCTTTAGCGATAGTCACGCCGTCGTTGGTGATAATTGGAGCACCATAAGACTTAGCGATTACTACGTTACGGCCCTTAGGTCCAAGAGTTACTTTTACGGTGTCAGCAAGGATGTTGACGCCACGTTCCATTGCTCGACGTGCTTGCTCGTCGAATTGAAGGGATTTTCCCATTTACTTCTCGATTACAGCGAGAATGTCGCGTGCTGAAAGAACCAAGAGGTCATCTCCACCGTGCTTGATTTCAGTTCCGCCGTACTTGCTATAAAGAACTACATCGCCAACTTTGACATCCATTGGAACGCGAACACCATCGTCAAAGCGACCTGGACCAACTGCAATGACAACGCCCTCTTGTGGCTTTTCTTTTGCTGTATCTGGGATAACAAGACCAGATGCTGTTGTTGTTTCAGCTTCGTTTGTCTTGATTACGATGCGATCTTCTAGTGGCTTAATGGCCATGTGCCTAACTCCTTTTAGTTCAGATTTGCTCGTGCGGGCCCGGTTAGCAGTGTGGACCCGTGAGTGCTAACGCAAGGTTAGACGGGGCTATTCCAGAGGGCAAATCGGCTAGGACAGGCTCACAACTGTTACCGGCAGGCTGGAATCGGCATCAAAGGCGACAGGGCTAGGCTCACGCCCAGCTGCTGCCATCAGAGCGCCCAGGCTGGCCACCATGGCTCCATTATCGGTGCAAAGGCCTGGGGCCGGGATCCTCAAGGCAATACCGGCCTTTTCACAGCGCGTAGCAGCCACAGCTCTTAATCTGGAGTTGGCGGCAACGCCCCCAGCAATAACCAATGAATCAATCCCACTCTCGTTACATGCCGACAGGGCTTTTAGCATCAAGACATCAACAATGGATTCTTGGAAAGAGGCTGCAACATCGGCGCGAACATAATCTGGAACACTTTCTAGATATCTAGCAACAGCGGTCTTTAAACCAGAGAATGAAAAGTCGTAGGGACGTGTTTGCCAATCATTAGCAGTTGTAAGACCACGTGGAAAGTCAATGGCAGTGGCATTTCCCTCTTTAGCAATTGCATCAATAGCAGGTCCCCCAGGAAAACCTAACTTCATTACTCTCGCTATCTTGTCAAAGGCTTCACCTGCAGCATCATCAATAGTTTGGCCTAACTTCACAACCGAAGATGTAATGTCATTGACCTGCAAAAGTGATGAGTGCCCACCGCTTACAAGTAGTGCAATCGTTGGTTCAATCTCTTGCGCATGCGTTAAGTAATCTACGCTAACGTGGGCCGCTAAATGATTAACTGCATAAATCGGTTTACTTAAACCAATGGCAAGACCTGCGGCAGATCCCACACCAACAAGCAACGCACCCACCAAACCAGGACCGGCCGTAACAGCAATTGCATCAATGTCTGCAAGTGAAACCTTTGCATCAGCTAGCGCCCTCTTAATAGTTGGCTGCATTGCCTCTAAATGCGCACGACTAGCAATTTCAGGAACAACTCCCCCAAAACGGGCATGCTCTTCAACGCTAGATGCAATGACATTTGCCAGCAATGTGCGCCCACGCACAATTCCAACTGCAGTCTCATCACACGATGTTTCAATTCCCAGTACTAGTGGCTCACTCATGGCAGCTCCTTGCGCATCACTAATGCATCTAAGCCACTTCCAAAGTAATCTTTTCGAACATTTAGCTTTGAGTATCCAAGGGATTCATACAAAGAAATTGCTTCTACGTTGTCGGTTTTAACCTCTAACATCATGGCAATTGAGCCTTGAGCTATCGCCCACTTGGTAATACCTGCCATTAGTTCGCGCGCTATCCCCTGCCCGCGATGCTGCGGAACCACACCCACCGTTAAAACATCAGCTTCAGCGCCCCCTGGTGCAAAAACCCCTGCATAGCCAATAACACTGCTTGCATCATCAAGTGCGAGAACAAAGAGGCGCGTGGGGGCAGAGATCTCTTCGCGATATTGGCCTGCAGACCAAGGCGAATATGGAAACAACTCTTTATCTAAAGAAACCAGAACAGGGATGTCAAAGGAGTTAGCGTCGCGATAAGTAATCATTGTCGATCCGCCGTCGCCACTGCATCAGGTCTGCGCAAATACATCGGTTCAGTTATGTTTGCCGAAAGTGCAATTAGTGCTTTCATATCAGGATAAAGATCTGAATGAATTGGGGCACCTGACACATCTGCAGGAAAACTCACCGCTGGTTCGCCGATGCGAACTCCATCTTTATATCGGGCCCAATAAACCTCTTTGCGTCTGGCATCGACCGTAACAATAAAGTCTTTTTCATCTACTTGTGCTGCGATCGCATCGAGTGAACACACACCTCGCACCGAAATCCCACGAGCTAATGCAAAACTTTGTGCAAAGGCAATTCCCACACGCAATCCTGTAAATGGCCCAGGTCCCATCCCAACTACAACTTCATTAATAGCAAAGCCTTTAATGCCTTCCTGGACCAGAGACGGCAGAGCTGGACCATGTTCTGTTGCACCATCTCTGTGTCCACTCCACAGTATTGAACCATCTTCAATAATTGCAACTGATGTGCGAGAGGTTGAAGTATCAATAGCTAAAGTAATTGTCATAGGGCAAAGCCATCCCAGCGAGAACCAATGGCTTTAATCTCAACCTGGCGAACTTCATTTGTTCTATCAATAGTGATTTCTAAGCGATCTTCACTCAAACGTGCAGATTCTGCCCCGCCCCACTCAACAACTGTGAGTGAGTTTTCTGTGTCTAAATCCAGATCATCCAAATAAAGATTGGGGTTGTCGGTATCAATTAAGCGGTATGCGTCCACATGAATCATGGGTAGGACAGCTTTGTGAGTTCTTGAGATTACAAATGTAGGAGATGTAATCTCATCTATTCCTAAACCCTTGCCAATGCCTTGGGCTAATACTGTCTTTCCTGCACCAAGGGGGCCATTAATAAGTATGAGATCACCTGCTTTAAGTTGCGCAGAAAGAGAGATGCCGAGAATAAGCATCTGCTCTGTGCTTGCTACCTCAATCTTCACCGCTTAAGAATAAAGGAAACGGGGGCCTCGGTTTCCCGAAGCCCCCGTTTACTACCCTCGATGTATTGCTAGAGATTATCCTCCGTAATACTTCAACTGTGGAGCGCTATAGCCACGATCGTAAGTCATATTTCCTGCCTTACGAATCTTGGTGAGCATTGGACCTCCTGAGAGGTTTTTACCATTAGCTGAGGCATAAGCAAGTAGATCTGCTACTGCCATGTATTGGGATGTGGTGAAGTTACAGTGGTTAGTACCAGATGCAGCAGGAACAGATGTATCTGGTGCTCCAGCAGCTGTGTACTTGCTGTACTTCGCACTTGGGAAGTTCCAGAGGACGAGCTGGTTGTTAGCAGGACGCTTAGGATTTCCTGCCTTTCTTCCAGCTACCCACTTGTCTGCCCAATACGTTGCATACTTATCGACAACTGACTGTTGGTTTCCAGCAGTAGTTGTAGGATCAGCAACGCCAGTAAAGAGAATGGTTGGAATATCAACCTTTCCAGAATGAGTAGTAAGTGTCTTCAACTTCTCTACTGCAGCAGGACTTGCTTTAGCCCGTGGTGATACAGCAAGAATACTGAGAAGTCCAGCAGTTCCTGAGTTACCTGAAAGGGCTGAAGCCCAGATGAATTGTTCATCTGTAATACGTGCTGCGTAGTCAGTAGCGGAGTTATCAAATACTGCACCACCAGCTTGTAGCTCAAGATCATGCGTTGCAAGAACTGCAAGTGCTGCAGCGTTTGCTACGTTCTCAAGAGCAGCAAAAGCTGGGTTAATCGCAACCTGGAATGAAAGAGTGTTTGAAGCCGGCAATCCAGGAGGTGCTGAAGTTGAATCAAAGTGTGCAGATTGCATTGGAATTCCAGACATCAACGCAACCATTACAAGTGCGCTTCGTGAAGGAATCCCCTTAATTGCATCTGGAACCTTTGATGTTGCTGGCCAAGCTGGAGTGCTTGGGTTGGCTGCAAAAGCTGCTTGCAGTGCTCCGATAGCTGTGAAGACCTTTACTAGATCACCCATCGCTTCGGCATAACCTGCAGCTCCAGCTGAGTAATTACCACCTTTGATTGTTGGATCAAAGAAGGTCTTCATTCCCCAGAGTGCATCTCCTGCCATTGTCATAAGCGGAGTGACATCGCTAGCCATACATAGTGGTGCTGCAGCACTGAAGAGATCTGAATGCTTCTCTGCGAGCGCTTGAGTAATGAATCCACCAAGTGATTCGCCCCATGCAACAACTTTTGTGGTCTTTGTAAACTGCTTCTTGAACAGTCCTACAAGTTCAACGTTGGTTTTGATAGCTGAATCTGCATTCCAACCTTGGCGTGCAAATCCTGAACCGACAACGCCATATCCCTTAGCCAAAAGCGCACCAATTACTGTTGCGTTTGGACCAGGTTGAGGTGTATTGGTAACTGTGTATCCACCATATCCAGGAATTCCAACAGGAACTGGAACGTTTGGACGATATCCATGTGAATAGAGATAGACAGTTCCATTGAAGTTGGCAGGCACCATCATTGCGTACGGTGCACCATCAGATGTCGCACCACCACATGTCTGAACTGGACTCTTGCCATCACAAGCAGGAGCTGCTTGTGCAGCCGTTGGAATTGAAACAACGGTAATTGAGAGCAGTGATGTAACTGCTATAAGCGTTAAGGAACGCTTGAATTTAAAGTTTCTCATGAGTTACTTGGTAATCCTTTCGCTGGCATTGCCGGACGTTTGAAGGTGGAAACCACAACTGGACCAGAGCCACTATCAGTGGTGTAGAGCGTGACTTTTCCACCAAATGGCTTTCTATCTCCGCTGGCATCCATAACTGCCATGTAGTAACCGGTGTGACCGACGTTGCTGGTCTTTGAAAACCCAAGAGGAGAGTAGGCAACGGATGCAAAGGTTGAACCTTTGCTTTCCATAGCACTAATCAATCCCTTACGGGTTGGATTTGATCCTGCAGCCCGCAGACCTTGAACAGTCATTAGACCGATGTTCATGCCTTGAAGTACATAGTCATCAAAAGCGGTACCAGTGTTGTACTTGGTATTGATCTCTTGGAACTGCTTGACGTACTCATCGCTAGTGTCATTTGGTGATGGATTACCAGCTGGAGTCTGTGCGCCATTGAGAACTGCTAATGGAACACCAAGTGCACGTAGAGTTAATGGGTCTGCCCCAACTGATCCAAGGATCCATTGTGGTGCGTACTTAGCTGCTGCAGCTACTGCAAGTAGCGGAGCTGTTGCTGAAGTTACGCCAAAGAAGACAACTACTTGAGCTCCACCTGCTGCAAGCTGGGAGACCCAGGTCTGTGCAGTGGCCGCGCTCTGAGTACCTGATGTGTAAGCCACGCTTACATCAAACTTTGTACCGGCTGCCTTAAATGCACCCAATCCATCAATTCCAAATTCATCATTCTGATAAACAATGCCGAGTTTCTTTCCAGCATGATTCTCTTTGAGGAATTGTGCGATGACCTTTGCTTCCATAGCGTAGGAAGGAAGAATCATGAAAGAGGTTGGATAGGTTTTCTTATTTCCAAATCCACTAAATCCAGTGTTGAGGAAAAGACTTGGGATTCCGCGCTTAGCAAGGCCTACGGACTTATGAACTGATGTGTAGTTTGCAGTTCCAAGTGGGCCGACTAGTGCAAAAACTTTATCCTTTAAAATTAATTCATTTGTCTTGGCAATCGATAACTGTGGGGAGTACTCATCATTTTTCTGGATGAGGGTGATCTTTCGGCCATAGACTCCGCCGTTGTCATTGACATACTTGAAGTATGCGTTCATAGCATTGCCGATCTTGTTATAGCCTGGCGATGCTGCTCCAGTAAGCGGGAGAGTAATGCCCAGCTTTATCTCGCTGCTGCTAACTCCCGTCTCTGCGTGTGCTGGGAGCGCTGTTGCAAATAGGCTGCCAACTGCGAGCACCGTGGCAGCGAGCCAGGTCCCCTTTGCACGAGTCTTTCTGATCATTGTTTTCCTTCCATCGAGGGTGGTTGAACTTCTCGTAATCTACTAGTTACCCTCTAGTAATTTAAGGCACTCACGCTTTTTTATGGTGTCGACTTTTCAGCTTCTCTCCCGGACCATTTGGGGTAAAAATCACTGAAAGGATGAGCAAAACACTCACAATCAGACCTGGGAGATAGTTGTTTAAGCTCTCATCACCCCCCAGTCGGTTGGCCAGAACATCTGCGATCTCAGGTATTGCAACCAGGATCAGCGCTCCGAAGACCACACCCGGCAGGCTAGAGACGCCAGCGAGCACCGCCCCGGTGACCAGTGCAAATGAAAGAGAAAGTGTGTAGGCCCCTGGGGCGACCAGACTGATAGTCATGGCCAGCACCGCACCAGCTAGCCCAGCAATGGCTGAGCTGATGGTGAAAGCAAGAATCTTCATCCGCCCTGAATGAACCCCTGATAGCTCAGCGGCCAAAGAGTTACTGCGGATCGCACGCCAGGTTCGTCCGTAGCGCGATTGAAGGATATTAGAGGTGATAAATAGAGAGAGTAGGGCTAAAAAGGTTGCGATCCAAAAGAACCACTTATATTGAGTGAACTCTTCTCCAAATCTTTCAGGAGGAAACCCAACATCAAAGAGAAGTCCAGGCACTCCTCCAAGAAAATCAAATTGATTGGCAATTTCTGGAAGACCCACAGCTAGAGCCAGCGTTGTTCCCGCCAGATATGGTCCGGATAATCGGGCAGCTGCTACTCCAAGGAAAGCACCAAAGAGAGCTGAGACAAATACTGCCATCACAAATGCAAACCAAACCGGGCTCCCTAGATTATTAAGGGTCAGTGCCGCGGCATAGCCACCCACGGCCATCATCGCGCCATTGCCAAGTGAGACTTGGCCGGAGTAACCAGTCAGTAAAACTATTGATGAAAGAGCAATCGCATACATCGCGATCTGCGCTCCTTGATACACACGAAGCTCATCTATGCGATCACCGATTAAAAGCAAGAGCCAACCAAGGAGAATGAAGAGAGCTAGTTTTTTACGCACGGCGCGCCCTGCCTCTAGCCATTATTCCATCTGGCTTAACAAGTAGCACCACGATGAGAACTAAAAATCCACCAATAAATACCAATGAGGTACCGACGTAGTTCAAAATAAAAGTTAGGGCAATTCCAAGGATTAAGGCTCCAACAACGGATCCAACCATACTTTCAAGACCGCCAATAACCGCTGCAATAAATCCAAAGACCAGTAATAGATCGAGCGAATAAGGTGAAAGGAAGTTAGAAGCAGTTACTAACATTCCAGCGACTCCACCAACTCCACCGGCGATTGCCCAACCAATAGTTCTTGTTCGCGCAGTCTTGATACCCGCTAACTGCGCAATCTCTGGTGCATAGGCTGATGCACGTAAGGATAGGCCCAGATTCGTGCGTTGAAATATGATCGCTAGAGCAATGAGAATTATGAAAACCGTCACGATAATCAGAAGATTTAAAGGTGAGAAAGGAATTGTCATTTCGCCTATGGTGAAACCATCTGTGGATGCTGGCGCTTTAATTGATTTGAACTCCCCACCCCAAGTCAATCCCACAATGCTCCTAATTAATCCGAGTAAGCCCAATGTGGCAATAACTGGAGCAACCACGGCTGCAGGTCCAGAAACAGCGTGTTTGAATAAAACTCGCATGAAGAAATAATCCACACCAGCTCCAACTAGAGCCCCGGCAGCGATGGCAAATAATAAGCCAAGCCAGAATATTTCAGTTCGGGTAGCTATCTCAAAACCAATATAGGTGGAAAGCATCGCCTGACCTGCTTGGGCAAAATTGACTACACGAGTTGATCTCCAGACCAATACAAGAGCAATTGACATGAGGGCATAAATAGAACCGGTCGATAGTCCTATAAGAAAGGTCTCTAGTAATTTTTGCATCAATACCCCAAATATGCCGCGCGCACGGCAGGATCATCAATCAGCGCTTGAGCATGGTTCATTGTGACTACTTTTCCAAGATTAAGGACAATTCCAAGGTCTGCAATTTTTAGCGCTCCCATTGCATTTTGTTCTACTAACAAAACTGTTAAATTCATTGAGGTTGCTAAGTCACGAATCGTTTGGAAAATCTGTTCAATAACTAATGGCGCAAGACCTAAAGATGGCTCATCTAAAAGTAATAACTGCGGCTTAGCCATAATCGCTCGCCCAATAGCCAACATCTGTCGTTCACCGCCAGATAAAGTATCTGCACGCTGTTGTATGCGCTCACCTAAACGTGGAAATATTGAAACTACTTGATCAATAGATTCTTTTGATTCTTTGGCATTGCGGCGCCAAATTGCCCCTAGCTCTAAGTTCTCTCGCACAGTCAACTCTGGAATAACTGATTTACCTTCAGAAACATGTGAGATACCTCGGCGAACTAGCGCTTCAGGTTTAATTCCAGCAATCTTTTCACCCTTCCACATGATTGAGCCATTGGTTGGTGTTTTAAGGCCAGAGATCGTGCGAAGCAAAGTTGTTTTGCCCGCTCCATTTGCCCCAATAATGGCTGCTAGCTTGCCTGTTGGAACAGCTATTGAAACCTGACTAATTGCACATATCGCACCATGGTGAACAGTTAAGTTGGAAACATTCAGGCTCATTTAGCACCTGTTCCTAAATATGCAGCCATTACTGCAGGATCTCTGCGCACGGTTTCGGCGTTTCCACTGGCAATAACTTCACCAAAATTAAGAACATATAGCTTGCTACATACTGACATCACAACATCCATATGGTGTTCAATGAGTAGTACTGACATAGAGGCACTTAAATTTCTAATTAAAAGGTTCATCCACTCAATATCTTGTGAACCTAAGCCGCCAGCAGGTTCATCTAACATCAAAATCTTTGGTTCACTTACAAGTGCACGTGCAATAGCAACTCGCTTCGTGTCGGGATATGACAAAGTATCTGCACGACGATCAGCTAATCCACCTGCATACACACGCTCTAGTGCGCTAAAGGATCTTGTGCGAATCTCTTTTTCATCTTTGCCGCTTCGCCCTAGCGCTGCAGAGATCAACCCTGAATGAGCAAGGTGGTGCGCACCAACCATGACATTTTCAAGAACAGTTAAATCCCCAAACAAGCCAACACCTTGCAATGTACGAGATATACCTAAATCAACTAAATTCGAAGTACGTGGGAAATCTTGTTCTTTTCCATCTAAGAATAACTTGCCAGAATCTGGCTTGACTAAACCGCACAGCGCGTTAAATAAAGTTGTCTTACCAGCTCCGTTGGGACCAATTAATCCGACAACCTCATTCTTACCAATTTCTAAATAGACATCATTGAGGGCGCGAAGTCCGCCGAAGGCGACATTGACACCTTCGACACGCAGCGCTGCATTACTAGTAGACATGAGGTGCGTAGATTCTAGGGACTCGGGGACCGATTCTTGTCACAATTTCATAATTTATTGATAACGATGCCTTACCCCAGTCATCTGCTGTGTATTCACCCTGAGAACCATCACCAAAAACAATCACCCAATCACCTGAATTTGCAGTAGAGCTCACCCCTAGATCAACAACAAATTGATCCATAGAAACTCGCCCGATTATTGGAGCCTTCTTGCCATCAATAAATACACCTGCACTTTGTGCAATACGTGGAATTCCATCGGCATAACCCATTGCAACTACACCAAGTTTTGTCTCTTTTTCTGTCACTGCAGTTGCGCCGTAACCGACAGGTGAACCTGCAGGAACATGCTTTACTAAATATAATTTAGCTCGAAGTTGCATAACTGGTTTCAAACCTAGTTTCTTACTCTCCCCCATAGATTTAACATCTGGACTCAACCCATACATTGCTATTCCTGTGCGCACCATGTCAAAGGCGGAATCACCATCTAGCAAGGTGGCCGCTGAATTAGATAAATGCTTAATGGGTGGATTCACGCCAACTACTTTTAATTGCTCAATCTTTTTCTTAAAATCCTTGAGTTGATCAAGGTTTTGTTGCTGCCCAGCTTCATCTGCTCGTGCAAAGTGTGAGAAGATTCCTACAACTTCGACTTTAGAAAAATCTGCTTTGAGTAACTCATCCCACTCATCTAGAAAGCCACCACGTGTCATTCCTGTATCGACCTCAATATGAATACGGGGCTTGTTAGGTAGTTGAGAAATTTCCTTTAAGGTCCCAAGGGATGCAACTGCTATATCGATGTCATGCTTTGCAGCCGAATCAAAATCTGATTCTGGTGGAACTAACCAGGCCAAAATAGGAATGCGAACTCCGTGAGTGCGAAGTGAAATTGCCTCTTCTAGCAATGCAACGCCTAACCAATCAGCACCACTTTTCTCTGCCGCCAATCCAATCTCAACTAACCCATGACCATATGCATCTGCTTTAACAACTGCCAAGAGATCCACTTTGGAGGTAGCTTTTAAAATTGAAATATTTGAAGCAAGTGCAAGCAGGTCAATACGAGCTTCGGCGCGATGTTGCATTACGTGCGCTCCACAATCACCATGGCAGATGCAATACTGGCATCATGCGAAAGAGAAAGATGAACATGCGCACCATCTACTAAATCAGCTATCTCACCGCGAAATAGAAAGGCAGGCTTTCCGCTCTCTAAATTAATCACTTCAGCCTCATGCCAACTAAGGCCTTTTCCAGCGTTTAAAGCTTTAGCCAATGCTTCTTTTGCTGCAAAGCGCGCAGCAAGTGAATGGATTGGTTTTGTTTGTTCATTGATTGTGAACAGCTTTTCACGCAATCCCGGAGTTCGCTCTAAAGAGGATTTAAATCGCTCGATATCAACGACATCAATGCCGATTCCATCAATCATGTAGTTAAGCCTAGTGCAGTTGGCTCTTTGAGGGAACGTAGCGATCCACTGCAATGACTGCCACAAGTAAGGCACTTCCAATGAATAGACCCCCCAATAAATCAGTAAACCAGTGGGTATGGCGAATGAGTGAAACGATGCACACAGTTAATGAAATCATTACAACACCAGCACTTGCAAGGCGGCCTTGGTATCTATCCACCTTTGCATATCTATAAATTAAGTAAGCCAAAATCCCCCAGGATAAGACAGCGTTCGATGCATGCCCACTTGGATAAGACATTCCACCAGCATGTAACAAATCGAAACCATCCCGGGGTTTAGTTCTTCCTAAGAGTAATTTAGATGTTCCAACAACTAGATTCAATAATATCAATGAAAGAAAAGCTAAGTTCAACGGTCGCCAAGTTTTGAACTTATAAGCAATAAAAGAGGCGGCTAGGAGTAAAACAGTTGCTGTTAATCCACGTAGCCCTAAATCATCTAATCTGCGAAGAATGAATCCAGGAAAACCTTCAAACTGTGGTTTGGGATCACTATTAATCTTTTTGTCATATCCAACTAAAGGGCCAAAAGTAAGTACTTGCTGAGTTACTAAAAGAAAACCCGTAAAGAGCAATAAAGACCAGCGCAATGCGCGATCCATCTGTTTTCTTCGGTTTTGAGTCTCTGTTTGCATTTACTCAACTGTAACTGATTTAGCCAAGTTTCTAGGTTGGTCAACGTCATTGCCTCGTGCAACTGCCATCTCGTATGCAAAGACCTGTAATGGCACTGTGGCCAAGACTGGTTGTAAAAGTGCTGGAACTACTGGAATACGAATGATGTGCTCTGCACCCTCAACATGGGCACCTTCTTCAGCGATAACAATGACGCGAGCACCACGTGCCTTTACTTCTTGGATATTGCTCAGCATCTTTTCATCCAACGCGTGTTCATGTCCTGCAGGAAGAATGGCAATTACTGGTGTGCCCTGATCAATTAAGGCAATTGGACCATGCTTAAGTTCCCCGCCAGCAAATCCTTCGGCATGAATGTAAGCAAGCTCTTTTAACTTCAGCGCACCTTCGAGTGCAACTGGGTATCCAATATTTCTACCCAGGAACAGGACAATATTGTTCTCGGCAAAGCTTCGAGTAAGAGCGCGCAACGGCTCTACTGTTTCTAGAATCTGTTCAATCTTTCTAGGAAGTTCCAGTAGCTCTTTATACATGCTCTCTACTTCAGCATCTTTAAGCGCCCCATTTACTTGGGCTAAATGCAGACCAATCAAGTAAACCGCAACCATCTGCGTCAGTAGCGCTTTAGTAGAAGCTACTGCAATCTCAGGACCGGCA
Source organism: Actinomycetota bacterium (assembly GCA_026392775.1). The sequence goes on along the minus strand of JAPLBK010000034.1, from coordinate 7,994 downwards.
TGTGTGTAGAGAACTGCATCTGATTCACGTGGAATTGTTGAAGAGTTTGTATTACAAATCGCCAATACTCGACCACCAGCAGCCTTGGCATGGCGCACAGCCATCAAGGTGTCCATCGTTTCACCTGATTGTGAAATAGCGATAACTAATGTGCCAGCATCGATAATCGGATCGCGATATCTAAATTCACTAGCAATCTCAACCTCAACTGGAATCTTTGCCCACTTTTCAATTGCATACTTGGCAACTAAACCTGCGTGATAGGCAGTACCGCAAGCAATAACAGTTATTTTCTTGAGTGCACGGATCTCATCAGCGCTCATGCGCAGCTCATCTAGAACTATTTGCTTGTTATCACTTAATCGACCAATCAAAGTATCGGCAACTGCCTTTGGTTGTTCAAAGATTTCCTTGAGCATAAAGTGTGTAAAACCACCCTTTTGAGCAGCAGTTGCATCCCAGGTTATTTGATATTCCTTAGGTGCCACTGCCTTGCCTTCTAAATCGGTAATTTTCACCGAACTAGGAGTCATTGTGACTACTTCATCTTGGCCAAGTTCAATCGCACGCTTGGTGTAATCGATAAATGCTGCAACATCAGATGCCATAAAGTTCTCACCTTTTCCTAAACCAACAACTAATGGTGAGTTTCTGCGCACACCAACAACCACCTCTGGTGCATCTGCATGGATTGCAAGGAGGGTAAATGAGCCTCTTAGCGCTTTAACTGCTTCACGCATTGCTGCAGATAGATCGCCATTGTGCTTCTTGCGCAAATCACTGAGAAGGTGTGCAACTGATTCTGTATCTGTTTCTGAAGAAAACTTATGTCCACGAGCCTCTAACTCTTTTCGAAGCTCTGAGTAATTCTCAATAATTCCATTATGAATAACCGCTAACTTGCCTTCGTTATCAACATGTGGGTGGGCGTTGCCATCTGTTGGTCCGCCATGTGTTGCCCAGCGTGTGTGACCGATTCCAGAATGAACTACTGGAAGGGATGAATCTAAAGATTCTTCAAGATTTGAAAGCTTCCCAGCTTTCTTTTCAATAAAGAGTGTGCCGGGTGTTCCAAGTGCGATTCCGGCTGAGTCATAGCCGCGGTATTCAAGGCGACGTAGACCTTCGATTAAAGGCGTTGCTGCAGATTGTGGCCCGCTGTAACCCACAATTCCGCACATAGTTTCTTACCCCAGTTCGCTTTTTACGATATCTGCAAGTTCTCTTGCAACTTCTTCGGCAAGGCTATCACTGGCAGCTTCCACCATGACTCTTACCAAAGGTTCTGTGCCAGATGCGCGTAGTAATACACGCCCGCTATCAGCCAAACGTGCTTCGGCAGATTTAACTGCTGCGGTAATTACTGCAGATCCTGCCAATTTATCTTTCACAACATCTTTTACATTGATGAGAACTTGAGGAAAACGAACCATAGTTGCTGCAAGTTCTTGCAAAGTCTTACCCGTGCGAACAACCTCTTGAAGCAGCTGCAGTGCAGTTAAAATACCGTCTCCGGTATTTGCAAGATCGCGCATGATGACATGGCCCGACTGCTCCCCGCCTAATGAATAATCATTTGCAATCATGTTCTCAAGAACGTAGCGATCACCAACAGGGGTTGTCACAACATCAATTCCTGCATCTTTCATTGCATGCATGAAACCAAGATTGCTCATTACTGTGCCAACAACTGTGTTGGCCTTTAACTTGCCACGGGCTTTAAAGCCACGAGCTAACAAAGTCAGAATGTGGTCGCCATCAATTTCATTTCCAGCAGCATCAATTGCTAAGCAACGATCAGCATCACCATCATGGGCAATACCAACATCGGCACCTTCTTTAAGAACTGCGGCACGAAGTTGATGAAGGTGGGTAGAACCGCAATCATCATTAATGTTCCAACCATCAGGTTGATTAAAGATGGCAACTACTTCAGCGCCAGCTCTGCGATATGCCTCAGGTGCAACAAAGGATGATGCACCGTTTGCGCAGTCCACAACAATCTTTAAACCCTTCAGTGGTGTTTCAACTGATGAGAGCAAATGCTTCAAATAGCGCTCAGTGGCACTGTCATCATTAATTGCTCGGCCCACGTTTTTACCTATTGGACGTTCCCAATCTTCACCCATGCGCGCTTCAATACGAGCTTCAATGGCATCATCTAACTTGCCACCACCACGGGCAAATAGCTTAATTCCATTATCTGGCATTGGATTATGTGAAGCACTGATCATCACACCAAGATCTGCCTTTGATTCGGCAACAAGGTGGGCAATTGCAGGAGTGGGTAAAACGCCAACGCGATAAACATTGATTCCAGCACTTGTTAAACCAGCAACAACAGCTGCTTCTAAGAACTCTCCAGATGCACGGGAATCTTGACCCACTATTGCAGTGGGGCGATGGTCCTTATTTGATGAGCTTTCAACCAAAACATGGGCAGCAGCAACGGAAACATCTAAAGCAATCTCTGCAGTTAAATCACGATTAGCTAAGCCACGAATTCCATCAGTACCAAAGAGCGCCATTGGAACTCCTTTGCTAGAAAGTGTGAATTAACGCTTGCTGTATTGAGAACGCTTACGTGCCTTCTTAAGGCCGTACTTCTTGCGCTCGATAACACGTGCATCACGTGAAAGGAATCCAGCTTTTTTGAGTGCTGGACGGTTTGCCTCTTCATCGATCTGGTTTAGTGAACGTGCAACGCCTAGACGTAATGCACCAGCTTGACCAGAAACTCCGCCACCATTGATACGGGCGAAGACATCGTATGAATTCTCTGCACCAACTGTGCGAAATGGTTCTGACACTAGCTGTTGGTGAACCTTATTTGGGAAATAGTTTTCAAGAGTCTTTCCGTTAACAACCCACTTGCCGCTTCCTGGAACTAAGCGAACACGTGCAACTGCCTCTTTACGACGGCCTATTCCGCGACCTGGAGCCTTGATAGCTGGGCGGTTGGTTGCTGGTGCTGGAGTTGAAGAAGAGTATGAAGTAGGAACTTCGGCCTCATCGAGATCGAAATCTGTTGTGTTCTCTGACATTGTCATCCCTTACTTCACGATTTGTGAAACTTGATCGAATACATATGGTGTTGGTGCTTGTGCTCCATGTGGGTGATTTGGTCCTGCATAAACCTTTAGCTTTGAAGCAATATCCTTACCAAGACGATTCTTAGGAATCATTCCCTTGATTGCCTTTTCAACTGCGCGAGTTGGGTGCTTCTCAAGAAGTTCGCCGTACACAGTTGACGTTAAACCGCCTGGGAAACCTGAGTGATGGTGAGCCCACTTCTGCTTTGCCTTATTACCTGACAAGGCAATCTTTTCTGCATTAATAACGATGACGAAGTCACCCATGTCCATATGTGGTGCAAATGTTGGCTTGTGCTTTCCACGAAGTAGAACGGCAGCATGTGTTGCAAGACGGCCCAAGACCACATCTTGTGCATCGATGATGTGCCACTTACGGACTGCATCACCAGCTTTTGGACTGTATGTACGCACGCTATTGCCTACCTTCTTATTCGTATGGTTACTGCCAAGCCCCTTTTAAGGGCAGAGGATTAGGGTACCCGTGCAGCGCGAATGGGTCAAAATGGCCTCATTCTGGGTAGTCCACCTGGCGCAAAGTCAGGCCCCGGGATGGAAAAACAAGAGAGTCTGAGATCCGCTCTTTATTCTCCAAGGTCGCTTGAATCCAATCAGAGCCAAAGCGCCCCTCTGCAACACAGACAGCTGCGCCAATAAGATTTCTCACCATAGAGTAGCAAAATGAATCAGCAGCGAGTTCTGCAACCACAATGCCATCGCTATTTCTAACCCAATCAAAGCGCACAAGATTGCGAATCGTTGTGCTACCTTCACGGAATTTGCAGTAAGCCGCAAAATCATGTTCGCCCACCATTAATGCACTCGCAGAATTGAGTAAATCCACATCAAGGGTGCGATACCAGGGCGTGATATCAAAGCGATTGACAGGTGGAACAGCTTTATTGCCATCCATAATCTTGTATGTGTAATGCCTGCGAGTTGCAGAAAAGCGGGCATGAAAAGCCCCGGTAGCAACTGCCACATTATTGATGCGAATATCTTCATCCAGCATGCGATTTAACTTAAAAGCTAAATCATCAAGGCTTGTGGTTTCTGCAACATCGACATGGACAACTTGTCCAGATGCATGGACTCCAGCATCAGTTCTGCCGGCAACAATTATTTCTATTGGGGTTTGTGTAATAGTCGAAAGTGCGTTCTCAAACTCTTCTTGCACTGTGCGACGGTCTGGTTGTTTTGCCCAGCCTGAGTAATTGGTGCCGTCGTAGGATAAATCAATCCTTAAACGAAGAAACCCACTCTCTGGGTAGAGAGTGGGTTCCGTCATGAGAGTTAATTTCTAAGGTTTTAGACTTAGTTATCTTTCTCAGTTAATACTTCAATTACTGCCATAGGTGCGTTGTCACCCTTGCGAGGACCGACCTTAGTAATGCGTGTGTATCCACCATTACGTGCAGCAAAGCGTGGACCGATTATCGTGAATAGAGTGTGTACAACGCTCTTATTTGAAATCTGTGCCATTACCTGGCGACGTGCAGGAAGATCACCCTTCTTAGCGAAAGTGATGAGCTTTTCAGCTAATGGACGCAGGCGCTTAGCCTTTGCCTCGGTTGTTGTGATCTTGCCGTGCTCAAACAACTGCTCTGCGAGAGTGCGAAGGAGTAAGCGTTCGTGTGATGGGCCTGAACCCAAACGAGGACCTTTACTTGGTTTTGGCATTTCTTTTTCTCCTAGGCCTGATCTGCATCGACGAATTCATCGTCAACTGCTGCGTTGTAGTTTTGGTGCTTGGTTGGATCAAATCCAGCTGGGCTGTCCTTAAGGGACATTCCCATTGAGACAAGCTTTGCCTTGACCTCATCGATAGATTTTGAACCAAAGTTACGAATATCAAGTAGATCAGCCTCTGAACGACCAACCAACTCACCAACTGTGTGAATGCCTTCGCGCTTCAAGCAGTTGTATGAACGAACTGTTAAATCAAGATCTTCAATTGGAAGAGCAAGATCTGCAGCAAGAGCGGCATCCATAACAGATGGCCCCATCTCAATGCCTTCAGCTTCAAGGTTAAGTTCGCGTGCTAGACCAAATAGTTCAACCAATGTGCGACCAGCTGATGCAACAGCATCGCGTGGCTTCATTGACGACTTAGTTTCTACATCTACAACAAGGCGATCGAAGTCTGTGCGCTGTTCAACGCGAGTTGCTTCTACCTTGTATGTAACCTTTAAAACTGGTGAATAGATTGAGTCAACAGGAATGCGACCGATTTCAGCCCCAGCTTGCTTGTTCTGGACTGCAGTTACATATCCACGACCACGCTCAACAGTAAGCTCGATCTCAAGAGATCCCTTGCCGTTAAGAGTTGCTAAGTGAAGTGATGGGTTATAAATTTCAACGCCAGAAGGAACGGCAATATCTGCACCAGTTACCGGACCGGCACCTGACTTGCGGATGTAAACAACGGCTGGTTCATCGCTATCTGAAGAGAAAACCAAGTTCTTGATGTTCAAAACGATATCGGTGAGATCTTCTTTTACGCCTTCAAGAGTGGTGAACTCATGAAGTGCACCGGCAACGCGGATGCTTGTCACTGCTGCACCTGGAATAGATGAAAGCAATGTACGGCGCATGCTGTTGCCTAGTGTGTAACCGAAGCCTGGCTCCAGCGGTTCAATGATGAACCGTGAGCGATTCTCGGAGATTACTTCTTCACTGAGGGTGGGACGTTGTGCAATTAGCACTGCTGCTCCTCTTCGTTTTCGGGAAATCCACTATTTGATTTCCGCTTTGGTCGTACTGGTACTGCGTGCATGCCCTTTGCTTGGTAGCTCTGGGCTTTTAAAAATTACTTCGAATAAAGTTCAACGATGAGCTGCTCTTGAACCTGAGTGTCGATGACGGCACGAGCAGGAACTGAGTGAATGATGATTCTCATCTGAGAACCAACAACCTCCATCCAAGCCGGTACTGCCTTCTCGCCAAGTTCAGCGCTAGCCACGATGAATGGTGTGAGATCCAATGACTTTGGAAGAACATCAATGATGTCCATCGCAGAGACACGCATTGAAGGAATGTTTACCTTCTTGCCATTCACTAAGAAGTGACCGTGACGTACTAGCTGACGTGCCATGTCGCGGCTCTTTGCAAAGCCTGCACGGAATACAACGTTATCTAGACGAGTTTCAAGAATGACAAGAAGGTTTTCACCAGTCTTGCCCTGCTTGCGGTTAGCTTCTTCGTAATAACCACGGAACTGCTTTTCTAGAACACCGTAAATACGTGCGCACTTTTGCTTTTCGCGCATCTGCATGAGGTATTCAGATTCTTTTGCACGGCCACGACCATGCTGTCCTGGTGGATATGGACGTGATTCGATAGGACACTTTGGTCCATCGCACTTTGCGCCCTTAAGGAAGAGCTTTACTTTTTCGCGACGGCAACGCTTGCAGTCTGCTCCGGTATAACGAGCCATTTATTCTCTTCCTTCCTTAAACTCGACGTGGTTTACATGGACGGCAGCCGTTGTGTGGAGCAGGTGTTACATCAGAGATGGCACCAACTTCCAAACCAGCTGCTTGCAATGAACGGATTGCGGTTTCGCGTCCGGAACCAGGTCCCTTAACGAAGACATCTACCTTCTTTAAGCCATGCTCCTGTGCGCGACGAGCTGCGGCTTCTGCTGCAAGCTGTGCTGCGAAAGGAGTTGACTTACGTGAGCCCTTGTAACCAACCTGGCCAGATGATGACCAAGAGATAACAGCGCCGGTTGGATCAGTAATAGAAATGATTGTGTTGTTGAAAGTGCTCTTAATGAACGCTTTACCAACAGCAACATTCTTCTTTTCCTTTTTACGGGTTTTGACTTTGCCCTTTGTTACTGGGGCAGTCTTAGTTTTAGGAGCGGCCATTACTTAGTCACCATTTTCTTACCTGCAATTGCCTTACGAGGACCCTTACGTGTACGCGCATTTGTATGTGTGCGCTGACCACGAACAGGAAGTCCCTTACGGTGACGAATGCCTTGGTAGCTCTGGATTTCAACCTTGCGACGAATGTCGCCAGAAATTTCACGACGAAGGTCACCTTCGATTTTGAAGTTTGCTTCGATGTATTCACGTAGCTTTGCTAGATCTGCTTCTTGCAGGTCTTTCACGCGAATGTCTGGGCTAATCCCAGTCGCTGCTAGTGTTTTTTGAGAACGGGTAAGACCCATTCCAAAAATATAAGTGAGTGCGACTTCCAAGCGCTTTTCGCGCGGGAGATCGACACCGACAAGACGTGCCATGTATCTACCTATCTATATCTGGAGGTCCTCCGCAATACTGTTCCCTGGCCTACCAGTCCAGAGGTCTTTTAGTTTCCTAAAAGTCGTATTACGAGTTTGTTAGTGCTTATTTATCCTTGACGTTGCTTGTGACGAAGGTTTTCACAAATGACCATGACGCGACCCTTGCGGCGAATGACTTTGCACTTATCGCAAATCTTCTTAACGCTTGGATTAACCTTCATGTCGTTGTGCTCCTTCGTTACTTGTAACGATAAATAATTCGACCCTTTGTAAGGTCATACGGACTCATTTCCACGATCACACGATCGGCAGGAAGGATACGAATGTAGTTCTTTCGCATCTTGCCGCTTATGTGAGCAAGGACCTTATGTCCATTAGTTAGCTCCACGCGAAACATTGCATTAGGTAAAGCTTCAGCAACAGTGCCTTCCATTTCGATAGCACCATCTTTACTAGCCAAGCTGTAACCACATTTCTGTTCTGAGCGTGAAACAAGCGAAGTCGTAGTTTAGAGGGCGGGCTCAGATAAGGGAAATCGGTCCAAATGAATTACATAGGTGTAACTCAGGCCACATCTACTCTTTTTTCACGCTGAAAAGCGAGCTACCCAAAAGCACTGCAAGGCCAATAAAGACCGCCCCTGCCCCAGA
>JAPLBK010000047.1 GCA_026392775.1 Actinomycetota bacterium | reverse complement strand
CCAATCCTTTGGACCCTGTGGACTTCACTTCGTCCATATAACGACATTATTTCCTACGGTGTTTTTTCTTGGCCACGCCATTTAAACCTAGATAACTATTTCCAAGCTTTTCGGGTTATGGGTCTAACGAAATACTTCTTAAATACTTTGTATGTGATGGTACCTAGTGTTATTTTGATTTTATTCTTAGGTTCACTTATAGCTTTCGTAGTATCACGCTACTCATTTAGATTCAATCTCACTCTTCTACTTTTCTTTACCGCTGGTAATATGTTGCCAACTATTGCAACATATATTCCAGTTTTCTGGCTATACATCAAAATTGGTGATCTTTTCGGAAACCGCTCATTGCTCTATAACAACTATTTTGGCATCATTCTTATCCATGTTGCATTCCAAGTGGGTTTTGCTACCTTCGTTCTCTCTTCATACATGAAGACTGTTCCAAAGGAAATTTCAGAGTCAGCGATTCTTGATGGCTGTTCAGTCTTTAGACACTATTGGAACGTAATGTTACCGTTGCTTCGCCCACCTCTAGCAGCCCTGGGTGTGTTAATGAGTTGCTGGATTTATAACGACTTCTTCTGGGCGCTGATTTTGATGTCTGAGGATTCCAAACGTCCAGTGACTTCTGCTCTGCGCCAGCTGCAGGGCCAGTATGTAACAGACTTTAATTTACTTGCTGCTGGAGCCAGTATTGTTGCTGCGCCGACGATTATTCTCTTCCTTGTACTGCGTAAGCAGTTTGTTTCAGGCTTAACACTAGGCGCAACAAAGGGATAAAAAATGAAGGCTATGCAAATTACCGCATTCGGCGGTCCAGAATCCATGCACTTAATTGATCTAGCTGAACCAGTTCCTGGTCCTGGACAAGAGTTAATAGAAGTAACCTCAATCGGTATCAACTACGCCGATACACATCAAACTGAAAACTCCTATCTTTCTCCGCAAAAGCTTCCACTTATTCCTGGTATTGAAGTTGTTGGAATTGCTAATGGTCGCCGTGTGCTTGCACCTGTTGATGGCGGGGGATATGCGCAAAAAGCCCGTTCTCACTCTGCTGCGATGATTGAAATACCAAATGGAGTAAGTGATGAACAAGCACTGTGTATGTTGGTGCAAGGTTCAACTGCTTGGCATATCCTAAAAACTGTTGGCCACCTTCAAAAGGGTGAAAGTGTAGTTATCCATGCAGCAGCTGGTGGCGTTGGAACAATTGCTATTCAATTAGCAAAGATGTGGGGAGCAAAGGTAATTGCAGTTGCCTCATCTGAAAGCAAGCGAGCTCTAGCTAAATCACTTGGTGCTGATGTTGTTATTGATGCAGATCAAGACAAACTTAAAGCCGCAATCCTTGAGGCCAATGGTGGAAAGCCCGTTAATTTAGTTCTTGAAATGGTTGGCGGTAAAACTCTTGATGTCAGCCTCGATGTGTTGGCACCTTTTGGTCGCTTAGTTACTTTTGGTATGGCATCTAGAACTGCGCCAACACCCATTCATCCAGGTGTGTTAATGGGTGGATCAAAGACAGTTACAGGATTTTGGTTGGCACATTGTTTTGGTAAGAAAGAACTTCTTAACGATGTAATCACCGAACTATTTTCATTAGTAATTGAAGGAAAATTAAAGCCAGTAATTGGTGCAACATTTGGCTTAAGTCAGGCTACCCAAGCGCATCAAGAGATGTTGGCTCGCAAAACAACTGGCAAAATCACGCTAAATCCAGCCCTGTAAATAGGTCATTTTTCCAAAGTAGTTAATTGCCTGTACGCTCAGCATTCGATCTGCCCCCCTAGCTCAGTTGGTAGAGCGTTTCCATGGTAAGGAAAAGGTCACCGGTCCGATTCCGGTGGGGGGCTCGAAAGAGTTCTTCACAAGAAGAAGATCTTTTAACAAGCACA
>JAPLBK010000134.1 GCA_026392775.1 Actinomycetota bacterium | reverse complement strand
GCCTTGGTGCGGCCCAAACTCAATAAATCATTGACTAGGTCATAGCGCTTGGCCACGCCATCAAACATCGCTGCTACTTCATCTGGATCTTTGCTCAAATTAGCGCGCGACATAGCCCTATTCTCCCTTGAAGTAGGCTCATCCACAACTCAGCCCACACGAGAGGTCTCGTATATGTCATTTCCAGCCACATCCCTACGAACTTTCCTCCTGCCGCGAACAAGTGTTCTGAGTAATGCGGTTTTAATCGTTGGAGGCGTATTTTTCTTAGCTGCGCTCGCCCAAATTGCAATACCAGTTCCTGGATCACCTGTTCCTGTTACTGGTCAAACTCTTGGCGTTCTATTAGTTGGAACGACCTATGGATCATCACTTGGCTCTGTAACTTTTGCGACATATCTTTTAGCGGGAATTGCTGGTGCTCCAGTATTTGCTGGAGCGAGCTATGGAATTGAAAAGGTTGTTGGTGCAACGGGTGGCTATTTAGTAGGAATGCTTGTTGCAACATTTCTCTTAGGTTTACTTGCGCAAAAACGTCTGGACCAAAACTTCGCAACGGCCCTTCCTTCAATGCTTTTAGGAACCCTTACTACTTTTACTTTCGGTCTCTTGTGGTTGCATCAATTCACTGGCCAAAGTTGGGCTTGGACAATCAAAGCGGGTTTAACTCCATTTATTATTGGTGAAGTATTAAAGATTGCTATTGCTGGAACCTCACTGCCACTACTCTGGCGAACTGTTAATCGAAAGCGCAATTAAGCAGAACTACTCATATGACTTCCCTTATTCCTCTTACAACCACCCGCCTTGGCGATCACCTGCCATTATTGGATTTACTCCCTGATTCGCAGCCATGTGCATGGGTTAGAGGTGGTGAAGGCTTAGTTGGTTGGGGCGTTCATGCAACAACAACTGTTAGCGGGCCACATAGATTTGCTGATGCAAGACACTGGTGGCAGAAACAGTTAGAGACATTTGCGGTGACTAACACTGTGCACGGAAATGGCACAGGACCAGTTCTTTTCTCTTCTTTTTCATTTTCACCCGATGATGTCTCTGTCCTTATTATCCCTAAAGTAATTGTGGGTAAAAAGGGTGATAAATCCTGGATTACATGGATTGGCTCTGACCCACAACCAGTTCTCAATACAGTAAAACCAACACTGCCTAAAATTTCAGTGGTGTGGGAAGACAATGAAAATAGCGATCAAGGGTGGAAATCACGTGTGCAGACCGCAGTTGATCGTATTCACAGCAATGGATTAGAAAAAGTTGTTTTAGCTCGTGAAGTTGTGGGAACTGCACACAGTGCAATCGATGCCCGCTCAATTTTGCAGACATTAGCCGCTGAATATCCCTCAACATGGAACTTCTCAGTAGCTGGTTTAGTGGGAGCAACACCTGAACTTCTCTTGCGTTTAACAAAGAGCATGGTCACCTCACGCGTCTTGGCCGGAACCATTAGTAAAACAGGTGATGACGAGCGAGATTTAGCACTTGCTGCATCACTTGCCCGTTCATCTAAAGATTTAGAAGAACATGAATATGCAGTTCGCTCAGTTGCCGATGCTATTGAGCCCTTCTGCACATCCATTAACGTTCCTGAATCTCCATTTGTTTTGCACCTTGCAAATGTTATGCACCTTGCCACCGATGTGACTGGGGCACTTGCTGAAACTTTGGCTCACGTTGATGCATTCACGATTTTGGAACAACTCCATCCATCAGCTGCTGTGTGTGGGACGCCTAGAGCTAAAGCTGCAGCTCTTATTAATGAAATTGAGGCAATCTCCCGTGGGCGTTATGCCGGCCCAGTTGGCTGGATTGATGCTGCAGGAGATGGTGAACTCGGTATTGCACTTCGTTGCGGTCAAATCAAAGGTGATTCAATTCGAATCTTTGCTGGGTGTGGAATTGTGGCTGGATCAGATCCGGTAAAAGAGTTAGGTGAGAGTGAAGCCAAGTTCATACCCATGCGAAGTGCACTACTTTAAATAGAGTTCATCGATTCATACATAGCCTTTAGCGAAGTGCCAAAGACGCTTTCAAATCCATCCACACCACGTTGTGGCAGAGTTGAAAATATTCCTCCACCATCATTATTAATAACAATAAAGGCACAGTTAATCTCTTCGTGATGTATTAATCCGGTGAGATCGTGCAAGAAAGATAAGTCACCCAGCACTGCAAATGTTTGCTTACTTGCCGATGCAATACCTAGTGCTGTGGAGATATTGCCATCGATACCAGCTAGTCCACGATTAGCATGCGTTGTCACACCTGCGCGCGGTGCTGCAAAACCCTCTAAATCTCTAATAGGTCTAGAAGATGAAACAAAGAGAGTAGAACCTGCAGGCAAGTTTGCAGCTATCTCCCGAGCAATAACAGCTTCACTGAATCCAGTTAATGCATCAATATTCTTGGCACATCGCAGCGCATATTTTTCCCATTGCTCAAGCCACTCAGGAGATGCTTTGTGGGTTTTGAGCTCTGGAATCTGTGTGAAGCGCTTATCTGCATACCTATCGCTATCTACTGTTGCCATGCGTGGATCGATAACTATCTGTGTGGGCGCAAGTTTTAAGAATGTATTAATTGAGCGAGATAAAGTTGTTCGGCCTATAACAATGACTGTTTGTGGAATCAAGGCTGCACGAATTTGGGCTGATGTCAGAAATATTGATGCATGGGCGACTGCATCGGCAAATGTGAGTGAATCTTCTGCAATGATTGGCCAACCCAGTTCTTTGGCAAATTTTCTGACGCTCTCAACGTTTAAACCACCACGATCATGGCCAATAACTAGAACACCTCTATTGGCATCACTCTTAAGTGTTGTTGGCTTGGTTCTGCTTTCGAAAGCTTTAGCAGAGATTAAAATTTCATCTAACCACTGATCAGATTCATCCGGAAGCATGGGTTCATCAAATTGCACATTTAAATGCACTGGACCACTTCGCAAACTATCAAATGGAAGTTCCATTGGAAACACAGGCCCATCAATATCTGCAAAGTAGCGAACTGCTTTCCCATAAATTCTTGCTTGCTCGGTCGTTTGATTAGCACCAGTTTTACGCAAGATTGCAGGGCGATCAGCGGTTAAAACTAATAGAGGAGCGTTTGTGTGGCTGGCTTCTAGAACTGCTGGGTGGTAATTAGCAACTGCAGTTCCACTTGTGCACACAATGGGAACTGGGCGCCCGGTTGCTTTAATGATTCCTAAAGCAAAGAAGGCAGCTGTGCGCTCATCAATTCTTACATGTAACTTAATCAATCCCCGTTTAGATGCAGCAAAGAAGGCAAGTGAGAGTGGGGCATTTCTAGATCCTGGAGAAACAACAACGTCCGTAATGCCCGCTTCAATAATCTGGCGGACAATTACGCGCGCAAGGCTGGTTGAGTTGTTCATCCCAGAATCGCCGCTATTCTCATGATTCGATTCTTCCACCAATCAAAGCGGTCAGCCGACACTTCTAACCCATTAAAATTGGGCTCAAAGCCTTTGATCTCCATTTTGCCATCCACGATTTGGATATCTGCAACATTTTTTGTCAGAAGTGAGCCCGTGGCAAGACCGCAGTCAAAAATCATCTCTTCAAATGAAGCGGCTAACATCAACCCATAATTGATACCAACCGCACTTTCCAGGGCACTTGATACTACAACTGGCATTTTATGGTGGACCGCTAAAGCATGTGCGTTCTTAATCCCACCTAGAGGCTGAACTTTCAGCATCAAAATATCTATCGCACCATCTATATCTAATTCGAATGGGTTTTCATTCTTGCGAATAATTTCATCGCCAACGATTTTTACGTCCACCCGTGATTTCAATTGACGTAGTTCGTCAGCTGTGGCGCACGGTTGTTCTACATATTCAATTTGCCCACAGAGCTCTAAGAACTTAGCCGCCTGATCCACGCTCCACAAGCCGTTCACATCAATACGAATTTTGGCTTGTGGATTAAGTTTTCTTACGGTTGTAATTCTCTCTAGATCTTGCTTCTCGTTAGATCCAACTTTAATTTTGATTGTGGTGCAGCCTGGGAATCCTGCAAGAATTTGAGCAATTTCGCTCTCACCATTTAATGCAGGCATAGTTGCATTGACACCTACTGAGCTTCGATACAGCTTGGGGGGCGCTTGCGTAGCAGCTTCAATTGCACACGCTAACCAGCGTGCAGATTCTTCATCAGAGTATTCAAGAAAAGGTGAAAACTCAGCCCAACCTTGGGGGCCTTTAAATAGAGCAACTTCACGGTGGTTGATTCCACGAAAATTAACCTTCATTGGAAGGCTAACAACTCGCAAGGAGTCAAGAATCAAATCAAGCATCGTTTAGGGGCGCTTTGGAAATTTCCCGAAATCAGGGTCTCGTTTTTCCATATATGCATCGCGTCCTTCTTGACCTTCTTCAGTCATGTAGAACAACAACGTTGCATCCCCAGCTAACTGCTGAACTCCTGCTAAACCATCATCTGCAGCATTCAAGCTGGATTTAAGTAAGCGGAGTGCTAGTGGAGAATTACGTAGTATTTCTCGACACCAAGAGACTGTCTCTGCTTCTAGCTCTGCAAGAGGCACAACGGTGTTTACAAGCCCCATATCAAGTGCTTCTTGGGCGCTGTATTGACGAGTCATAAACCAAATTTCACGGGCCTTCTTTTGACCAACATGTGCTGCAAGCAAACCTGCACCATAGCCGCCATCAAATGAACCAACCATTGGACCGGTTTGTCCAAACTTTGCATTATCTGCAGCAACAGTTAAATCACAGACAACATGTAATACATGTCCCCCACCAACTGCCCAACCTGCAACCATTGCTACAACAGGTTTTGGTGTGCGACGAATTTGTACCTGCAGATCTAAAACATTAAGACGGCCAATACCCTTTTTAGCTAACTTGTCATCGCCTAGGTATCCATCGTCACCGCGAACATTTATGTCCCCACCAGAACAAAAAGCTTCAGTGCCTTCGCCAGTAAAGATGATGACGCCGACTTCTTCGTTATCGCGCGCTAAATGGAAGGCTTCAATTAATTCAATAATGGTTTGTGGGCGAAATGCATTGCGAACCTGAGGTCGATTTATGGTGATCTTGGCAATGCCATCACCCATTTGATATTTAATATCAACGAACTCTTCACCGCCGGGCGCAGTTATCCAATGAGGTATCTCACGGCTACCAAAATCACGCTTAAAGGGCTTACTCACATTTCCTCCATTGTCTTTACAAGCGATAGCCTACGGGGGCAATGGAGATGACGTCACAACAAGGTATTCACAGGGTTAGTCCTGCGTGCGCAATCCCTGATTTAGCCGGAGAAATCACATCGGCCCTGGCTGGTACTGGCCCTGCCTTAGGTTTTGGCGAAGTTCGATCAACTAGCGCCCCTTCACATATTGCATTAGTTATTGGTACCAGCGGCACCACTGGAATGAGCAAAGAGGTTGCTTTCACGGCTTCGGCATTACTTGCATCAGCTCGGGCTTCAAATAAATTCTTAGGTGCAAAGCCGGGGCAACAGTGGTCGCTATTTTTACCGTTAACACATATAGCTGCAGTCAATGTGATTATTCGATCGATGGAACTTGGAACACTTCCCATTGATTTACGCGAGTATCAAGGTGAATATCCACAAGTAGATTTCTTTTTACCGTTAACACATATAGCTGCAGTCAATGTGATTATTCGATCGATGGAACTTGGAACACTTCCCATTGATTTACGCGAGTATCAAGGTGAATATCCACAAGTAGATTTCACATCAATAGTTCCAACACAGTTATTTAGAGCTCTCAATAGTGATGAACGTTTACTGCGCCATCTACAAAGTGCGCAAGCAGTGTTAGTAGGAGGCGCAGCACTGTCGCCAGCTCTAAGCCAGCAAGCGATAGATGCTGGGATTAATGTTGTTGAAACTTACGGAATGACTGAAACTTCTGGGGGTTGTATTTACAACGGCCAAGCAATTGAAGGTGTTGAGTATTCACTGAATGAAAAATCCTTAGTTCAAATCCGTGGATCAGTGATGTCAGAGACTTATCTGAACGCACCTGAGCTCTACATTCTCAGCGATGGCTGGTTTATCACAAATGATCTTGGTGACATCAAAGATGGAAAACTTCACATTCTCGGCCGTGCCGATGATGTGATTATTTCAGGTGGTGAAAATGTTTCTCTCACTGCTATTGAAGCAACGCTTTCAATTCGATATCCAGAGATTGAGTTCGCTGCTTTTGGAGTCAATGACATTCAATGGGGCCACGCATTACATTTAGCCGTAGTTGGCCAGATTAGTGAGAATGAAATAGATCAATATCTGGAAGCCGCACTTGGCGCAGCTTCAAAACCTAAAGGTATTCATCACCTAGAGCAGCTACCCTTACTAGGTATCGGCAAAGTCGATCGCATAGCCCTTGCGAAAATGGTGGGACATGAATAAGTGGATTATCGGTGCACGCCCCCGCACATTGCCAGCAGCTATTGCACCGGTTGTTGTTGCGACAGCATTAGCTGGTGCTGACTGGAACTGGGTTCGTGCTGCTCTTGCGCTACTGGTGGGAGTTTGGCTTCAGACAGGCGTTAATTATGCCAACGATTATTCAGATGGGGTAAAGGGCAGCGATGACAATCGCATTGGGCCAACGCGTTTAGTTGCAAGTGGTTTAGCAACAGCTAAACAAGTAAAGCGGGCTGCATTCATCTCTTTTGGCATCGCATCCATTGCCGGATTATGGCTATCTCTAATAAGTTCACCGTGGTTATTACCCGTTGGCGTTGCAGCCATTACTGCAGCTTGGGGTTACACCGGTGGAAAAAATCCATACGGATATAGCGGT
Organism: Actinomycetota bacterium; assembly: GCA_026392775.1. Next base: position 4,532 of record JAPLBK010000134.1, on the reverse strand, counting down.
CTTGGTGAAGTTTCAGTCTTTATATTCTTTGGTTTAACTGCGACAGTTGGTACTTACTATGCACAAACCGGTCATGTCACCCCTCTGAGTGTTTTATGTGCTGTGCCCATGGGTGCACTTGCTTGCGCTATCTTGGCTGTAAATAACTTACGCGATCGTGAACAAGATGAATTAGTTGGTAAGCGAACTCTTGCAGTAAGACTAGGTGATAGAAAGGCTCGTAAGGGTTTTATTGTAGTACTAGTTATTGCCCATTTAAGTGCTCTCACAACTTTAGTTCCTTGGTCTTTACTGACTCTGGCGGTTCTTCCATTAACTATCTCAATATCGCGTGCAGTAATGTCAGGCGCATCAGGGGCAGAGCTTATTCCGCTACTGGGTAAAACTGGCAAACTACAAATGTTTTTTGGGGTTCTCTTTGCTCTGGCTCTAGCGATACAATAATCCCATGGCCAGATTCGTTATTGTCTTTCTTGTCTTTGGAATCACTATCTATGCGTTAATAGATTGTGCTCGCAAAGAAGATTCAGAGATTAAAACCTTGCCAAAATGGGGATGGTTACTAGTAATAATTCTTATTGGCCCACAAGCGTTGGCTATTGGCCCTATTGCTTATTTAATTGCTGGAAGAAATCGCAATAATGGAGGGCGTAGACCTAAGCGTCGCATCTTGCCTCCGGATGATGATCCTGATTTCTTGAGGAAGATTTAACTTCTATAAACCAGAGTACGTGTGCTTTCCTGAGCCCCAAATATTTACATATACATAGTTAAATAGAAATGTTGAACCCGCAAACAAGCACAACCATGCTGCTTTGCGTCCACGCCAGCCAACAGTTACACGTGCATGTAAATATGCCGCATATGCCACCCAGGTAATAAATGCCCACGTCTCTTTTGGATCCCAGCCCCAATAACGACCCCACGCACTTTCTGCCCAAATTGCTCCAGCAATAACGGCGAATGTCCAAAGTGGGAACACAAATGCAACCAGGCGATATGAGAGTTGATCTAAATCTTCCAGTGATGGCAGACGTTTTGCCCATGCGGTTCTTTCCCCACGAGATTCCATTGCGTCTAAATAAAGATAAGCAACCGCAATAGCATTAGCTAATAAGAAAACACCACCAGAGATAATTGCAGCAGAGACGTGAATAACTAACCACGTTGATTTAAGTGCTGGAACTAGTGGTGCACTTGGACGATAGAGAACTGCAACTGCTGTTCCGAGTGTAAGTAAAACTGCGATTGAAACCAGTAAACCTAACCAGCGCAGATTATATTTACGAAGCGCTGCAAGGTATGCACCAGAAAATGCCATCGCACCAGTTATTGAAAACTCATACATATTGCCCCAAGGAACTCGACCGGCAGATAGACCTCGAGCAACAACACCTGCCGCCAATAAAAGGAATCCCAAAACCATCATGGCTGTTGCAATACGAGCAACTTTTTCTGTGCGCTTGTAATCAATATTCTTTTTTGAATCTTCAGTCGTCACACGAACCGCCCAAGCTGTTTCAACTGCGTGTGCAAAAAATGAGAGGGTATAAACAGCCATTGATGAATACACAAGGTAATTAGAGATATAGGCCCAAGTGCGTGACATTTATTTTCCTCCCTTTAACATCGCTACAAACTCGTCCATTTCAACTTCTAAACCAGGTGCTGCATTTTTAGCTAATCCCGCAACTTCTACTGACTTTCCAACCCGAATCCAGATTCGGCGACGTCGTGTAAACAGTGATGCAAGCAAGCCAAGGATGGCAACAATACTGCCGAGCAAGGCAAAGTTCTTCCCAGGATCAGTGACAATTTCGAGGTTGACCCACTGCTGATATCCCTCGAAAGTTATTGAACCTTGGGGGTATGTAAATGTCTCACCTGGCTTTAATGATTTAAGACCCGCCTGCTTCATCTTTGATGTATCAATGCGGTAAACAGATTGTGGGACACCACTATCGAGACCTAAATCACCTATCCATGCAGACAGTAGAAGACGGGGATCTAACGCTTCTGGAAAAACACTAATTGCACCATCTGCACCACTACGGGCATATGTTGGAACAAATGAACCCACAAACCCGATCTGTGGATCTGCATCTGGAACTTTAATAGCACCGATTGATCGCAAGTTTGAATCTTGTGGCAAAAATGGAACAGGCCCTTGCATCGCAACATTACCCTTTGAATCTCTCACAGTCACAACTGGTGAATAACCATTTGCTTGCAAGTAAATATTGGTATCACCCAATTTCAACGGTGAGTTAACTTTGATTGTGCGCTTCTCTGTTTTAGTCAAATCGCGCTGAGTTAAAGAAACATTGAGGGTGTAATCCTCGGGTGAGGTAGTAACAACATTATATTTTGCAGTAAATTTGTCAATTCTGATGACAAAATTAGAGAGCTCCCCCTCACTAAATAGTTTTCCGTAATTCAAGGAGTCATAACTTGTAGGTGTGTTAACGAAGCGCTCACCCACATTGAGAATTGCCATTCCCCGCATACCGAACAAAGAACTAAATGAGATTCCAAGCAAAACAAGAATGAGAGCTAAGTGAAAGAAGAGATTCCCAGTCTCTCGCAAAAAACCTTTTTCAGCTGAGATAGAGCCATCTTTTTCTAAAACTCTAAAACGTTTTGATTTAAACCATGCATGCGCTTTCTCTAACTCATCTCCTTGAACAGACCAAGAAGAGTGGTGCTCCATACGATCAAGGTTCTTTGGAGTGGCAGGGGGCAGTGCCCGCGCTGCATAGAAGTGCTCGATAGTTCTTGGAAGCACACAGCCAATAAGTGAGATGAAAAGCAGAATATAGATAGCGCTAAACCATGGAGATCCGTAAACATCAAAGAGTGAGAAGCGATCCATCCACTTAGATAGATCTGGTGAGTTCTTGAAGTATTCACTGACTTTCATGGGGTTTTGTGTGCGCTGCGGATAAATTGAGCCTGGTATCGCTGCAACGCCTAGTAATAATAAAAGAATGAGCGCTGTGCGCATACTTGTTAATTGACGCCAACCATAACGAAGCAGGCCAATGCTTCCGAGCTCTGGAACTTCGATTTCTTGGCTCATTTAAACTACCGGGATAAAATCAGAGATAAGGGAGCGTATTGAGTTCATTAGTTGGCTCCATAGACCAGTGACTTCTAGTAGACCAATAGCTATTAGAAAAACTCCACCTATTTTTGAAATCAGGTCTCCACGCTTTACTAGATACTTACGCAGTTTCTCTGAACGATCTAAGAAAACACCTGATGCGATGAATGGTAGACCTAACCCAAAGCAATAACCCAATGACAATAACGCTCCACGTACAGCACTAGATTCTTGGAAAGCCAACGTTTGAACTGCTGCTAATGCAGGACCAATGCAAGGTGTCCAGCCCACACCGAAGAGAAATCCTAAAATTGGCGCACCTACTAATCCACCGGTTGTTTTAATAGTGGGACGAAATGTTGGGGCAAATGGGAATTTGCCAAGGAATACAAAGCCAAGGAATATGGTAAGTACACCTAGGACTCTGGATATTAAATCCTCGTTTGCAACTAAGTGATTGCCAATTCCCCCAAATATTGCACCATATGAAACAAAGACAAAGCTAAAACCAAGAACAAACAAAATCGAACCAAGAAAGACTCTGCCACGACTTACGGAAAAGCCAGCAGCAAAGGACAAATAACCTGGCACAAGTGGCAATACACAGGGAGAGAGAAATGAAATCACACCTGCAACAAAAGCTACTGGCAATGCCGTAATAAGAAATCCGCTCATGATTTGTTCTACAAAGAAATCTTTCATTCGCCACTCACCCGCTCAATTAAATCTGTAAGAGAGGCAACAGTGATTGCGCCAGATATACGTGCGGCAACTCTGCCAGCCTTATCTATCACTACCGTTGAAGGAATGGCATTTGCTGGGAGTGATCCTTTAAAGCCGATTAATAGTGAATCATCTATCAGTGTTGGGTATGGAAGCGAGAAACGTCTTTGAAAAGCCTCAGCCGTTGCAGGATTATCACGGGTCAAGATTCCTATAAAAGCGACATCTCTATATTTATTTGCAAGTGCGACAAGAGTCGGTGCTTCTGCTCTACATGGTGAACACCATGATGCCCACACATTTACTACAGCGACCTTGCCAACTGAATATCTGTAATTTGTTCCAGATAATGTCATTCCGGATAAAGCGGGCGCTTCAACTCTTTTATCAGGGTTAATAAAAGTTACAGATCCATTTCCGGCAACAAAAGATTCTTGCGAGCTCGAACTTCCACCACCGCCGCAGGAAGTGAGCAACAGCGCAACAGCCGCAAGGACTAGGGCTTTAAATCCTGATTTCATCAATTCTTCTTTGGTAATAAGTGTCGTGCTGGTTCAGAGTATGTAAGACCTGAGATTAATCCTTCATCATCAAAGTGAATACTTGTGACAGAGGCGAGTGAGCACTCACGACGGCGTGGGTCATGTAGCAATCTGCGATTCTCAATTGCACTTCTTAGAATCCAAATTGGCAGTTGATGTGAAAC